>NZ_JBFBIL010000006.1:0-225755 GCF_040685575.1 Kitasatospora sp. NPDC088351
TGCTGCTGCTGGCCGGCGGCCGCCGGGTGCTCTGGGCGGTCGGCATCTCGCTCGCGCTCTTCGCCGGGTTCGCCACCGCCACCATCACCGAGCAGGTCACCTACCCGCACTCGGACTGGCGCAAGTTCGAGGCGACCGGGTTCACCAAGGACGCCGGGATCAAGCCCAAGGACAACCTGGTGATCGCCTGGGACATGGACGGGGGCCTGCGGATGGCGCAGACCTACGAGGTCTACCAGGGCCGGGTCTGGTACCGCGACCCGCGCTGGCAGCCGATTCCGGCGGAGGCGACCGCGATCGTCACCCCGCTGCCGAAGGACGCCAAGGCGGCGCCGGAGTCCTACTGGGCCGACCACCCCGCCGAGTGGTACGTGGACCGGACCAACCAGCAGCACGGCTGGATGCTCTGGCGCAAGCACTGACCGGAGGGCCGTCCGTCGATCGGGGCCGGTGGGGGAGACCCTCACCGGCCCCGATTGGCTTTCCGCTTGCTCCGTGTGGCAGTATGTCCAAGTTGCTCGGTTGAGTGCCGATGCTGCGCGCCTCCCGCCGGGAGGACTGGAAGCGAGTCCCATGTACTCGTCGTTCCCGTGATGGCCGTTCATGTGTTCACGTGAAGTGTGTGGACGCAGTGGTGTGAAGTCGACACCGCGGCAGCTGCGGGGCGGACGTACGGGAATCTTCCGGGAAGCGTGGGCAGGGCCTCGACCCGGCGCCTGGTGGGTGCAAGACCTCACCGATCCAGTGGGAAATCCGCAGGAGGGGAACCTCGTGTCGGATTTTTTGCAAGCGGGAGTGCGACACGCCCGACCGCGTGGGTCGGAGGTAACCACCCACAGGCACCACCGGACACAGTCCACCTGGATGAATCCGGCCGTAGAAGCAATAGACGACACAAAGGACTACTGAGTAGCCATGGCGGGACAGAAGATCCGCATCCGGCTCAAGGCCTACGACCACGAGGTGATTGACTCCTCGGCGAAGAAGATCGTCGAGACCGTCATTCGCACTGGTGCGCAGGTCGCGGGCCCGGTGCCGCTGCCCACTGAGAAGAACGTGTACTGCGTCATCCGCTCGCCGCACAAGTACAAGGACTCGCGCGAGCACTTCGAGATGCGTACTCACAAGCGTCTGATCGACATCCTCGACCCCACGCCGAAGACGGTTGACTCGCTCATGCGTCTCGACCTGCCGGCTGGTGTCGACATCGAGATCAAGCTCTGAGAGGCGCACCGAAGATGGCTAAGCAGATTAAGGGCATCCTGGGCGAGAAGCTCGGCATGACCCAGGTCTGGGACGAGAACAACCGGATCGTTCCGGTGACCGTCGTCAAGGCTGGGCCCAATGTCGTGACCCAGGTCCACACCGCTGACAGTCCGGCCGGCTACGACGCCGTCCAGATCGGCTTCGGCGAGATCGACCCCCGCAAGGTGAACAAGCCCCTCGCGGGCCACTTCGCCAAGGCCGGTGTCACCCCGCGCCGCCACCTGGTCGAGCTGCGTACCTCGGACGCGTCCGAGTACACGCTGGGCCAGGAGATCACCGCGGAGCTGTTCGAGGCGGGTGTCAAGGTCGACGTGACCGGCACCTCCAAGGGCAAGGGCTTCGCCGGTGTCATGAAGCGCCACAACTTCCGGGGCCTCGGCGCCGGTCACGGTGTGCAGCGCAAGCACCGCTCGCCCGGCTCGATCGGTGGCTGCGCCACCCCGGGTCGTGTGTTCAAGGGCGTACGGATGGCCGGCCGGATGGGCCACGAGCGCGTGACCACCCAGAACCTGACCATCCATGCCGTTGACGCGGAGAAGGGGCTGCTCCTGATCAAGGGCGCAATCCCGGGCCCGAACGGCGGCCTCGTCCTCGTCCGCACTGCGGCGAAGGGGCTGTGAGGATATGAGCACCATTGACATCCTGTCGCCCTCGGGCGACAAGACCGGCAGCCTCGAGCTGCCGGCCGAGATCTTCGACGCGAAGGTCAGCGTTCCGCTGATGCACCAGGTCGTCGTGGCGCAGCTCGCTGCGGCCCGTCAGGGCACCCACAAGACCAAGACTCGTGGCGAGGTCCGCGGCGGCGGCAAGAAGCCGTACCGCCAGAAGGGCACCGGCCGCGCCCGTCAGGGCTCGACCCGTGCGCCGCAGTTCGCCGGCGGTGGCGTTGTGCACGGTCCCGTGCCGCGCGACTACTCGCAGCGGACCCCGAAGAAGATGATCGCCGCCGCTCTGCGCGGTGCGCTCACCGACCGGGCCCGTCACGAGCGGATTCACGTCATCACCGGCGTGACCGCGACCGAGGCGCCGTCGACCAAGGCCGCCAAGGGTCTGTTCGGCAAGATCACCGAGCGCAAGAACGTCCTTCTGGTCGTCGAGCGCGCGGACGAGCTGGGCCTCAAGTCCGCTCGCAACCTGCCGAACGTGCACATCCTGGACGCCGGTCAGCTGAACACCTACGACGTGCTCGTCTCCGACGATGTGGTCTTCACCCAGGCCGCCTTCGAGCGTTTCGTGGCCGGTCCGGCCGCGTCCGCCAAGGCCGTTGCCGCTGAGGGCGAGCTCGAAGGGAGCGCCGCCTGATGAGCGACGTTACGAGCAAGACGTTCACGGACCCCCGTGACGTCCTGGTGAAGCCGGTCATCTCCGAGAAGAGCTACAGCCTTCTCGACGAGAACAAGTACACGTTCATCGTGTCGCCGGGCGCCAACAAGACCCAGATCAAGCAGGCCGTCGAGGCGGTCTTCTCGGTCAAGGTCGAGGCTGTCAACACGATCAACCGTCAGGGCAAGCGCAAGCGCTCCAAGACGGGCTTTGGCAAGCGCAAGGACACCAAGCGCGCCATCGTGACGCTGGCCGAGGGCAACCGCATCGACATCTTCGGTGGTCCGGTCTCCTGAAAAGGGGATCGTGATCGTCGATAAGGACGAGGACGAGAGAGCCAAATGGGCATCCGCAAGTACAAGCCGACTACGCCGGGCCGTCGTGGCTCCAGCGTGGCCGACTTCGTAGAGATCACGCGGTCCACGCCGGAGAAGTCGCTGGTTCGCCCCCTGCACAGCAAGGGCGGCCGTAACAACGCCGGTCGGATCACCGTTCGCCACCAGGGTGGTGGACACAAGCGCGCCTACCGCGTGATCGACTTCCGTCGTCACGACAAGGACGGCGTGCCGGCCAAGGTCGCGCACATCGAGTACGACCCGAACCGCACCGCGCGCATCGCGCTCCTGCACTACGCGGACGGGGAGAAGCGCTACATCATCGCTCCGCGCGGCATCGCGCAGGGTGACCGGGTCGAGAACGGCGCCGGCGCCGACATCAAGCCCGGCAACAACCTGCCGCTTCGCAACATCCCGGTCGGTACGACCATTCACGCGGTGGAGCTGCGTCCCGGTGGCGGTGCCAAGATGGCCCGCTCCGCCGGTGCCGGCATTCAGCTGCTGGCGCGTGAGGGCAAGATGGCGCACCTGCGCATGCCCTCCGGTGAGATCCGCCTGGTCGACGCGCGCTGCCGCGCGACCGTCGGCGAGGTCGGCAACGCCGAGCAGTCGAACATCAACTGGGGCAAGGCCGGCCGTATGCGCTGGAAGGGCGTCCGCCCGACCGTGCGTGGTGTCGCCATGAACCCGATCGACCACCCGCACGGTGGTGGTGAGGGTAAGACCTCCGGTGGTCGCCACCCGGTCTCGCCGTGGGGCCAGAAGGAGGGTCGCACCCGTCGCCCGAAGAAGGCGTCGGACGCTCTCATCGTGCGCCGCCGCAAGACCAACAAGAAGCGCTAGGAGCAGGTCAGATGCCGCGCAGTCTCAAGAAGGGCCCCTTCATCGACGGCCACCTTCTCAAGAAGGTGGACGCGCAGAACGAGGCGGGTACCCAGAACGTCATCAAGACCTGGTCCCGTCGCTCCGTGATCTTCCCGGCCATGCTCGGCCACACGATCGCGGTGCACGATGGCCGTAAGCACGTCCCGGTGTTCGTCACCGAGTCGATGGTCGGCCACAAGCTCGGCGAGTTCGCGCCGACGCGCACGTTCCGCGGTCACGTCAAGGACGACCGCAAGTCGAAGCGTCGCTAGTCGCCAGCGAGATTACCGACTCAATGACTTACACCAGCAAGGGGACAACCATGGAAGCCAGGGCCCAGGCGCGGTACATCCGCGTCACGCCCATGAAGGCCCGCCGCGTGGTGGACCTCATCCGTGGCCTGCCGGCCACGGAGGCCCAGGCGGTCCTGCGTTTCGCTCCGCAGGCCGCCACCGTGCCCGTCGGCAAGGTGCTCGACAGCGCCATTGCCAACGCCGCGCACAACTACAACCACTCCAACGTGGACGACCTCGTCATCAGCGAGGCGTACGTTGACGAGGGCCCGACCCTGAAGCGGTTCCGTCCGCGTGCGCAGGGTCGTGCCTACCGGATCCGCAAGCGGACCAGCCACATCACCGTGGTCGTCAGCAGCAAGGAAGGGACCCGGTAATGGGCCAGAAGGTTAACCCGCACGGGTTCCGCCTCGGCATCAGCACGGACTTCAAGTCCCGCTGGTACGCCGACAAGCTGTACAAGGACTACGTCAAGGAAGACGTTGCCATTCGTCGCATGATGACGAAGGGCATGGAGCGCGCCGGCATCTCCAAGGTCGAGATCGAGCGCACCCGCGACCGCGTCCGCGTCGACATCCACACCGCGCGCCCCGGCATCGTCATCGGTCGCCGTGGCACCGAGGCCGACCGCATCCGCGGCGACCTCGAGAAGCTGACCGGCAAGCAGGTCCAGCTGAACATCCTCGAGGTCAAGAACCCCGAGCTGGACGCCCAGCTCGTGGCTCAGGGCGTCGCGGAGCAGCTGTCCTCCCGCGTCTCCTTCCGCCGTGCCATGCGCAAGTCGATGCAGGGCACCATGAAGTCCGGCGCCAAGGGCATCAAGGTCCAGTGCTCCGGTCGTCTCGGCGGCGCCGAGATGAGCCGTTCGGAGTTCTACCGCGAGGGCCGTGTGCCGCTGCACACCCTGCGCGCGAACGTCGACTACGGCTTCTTCGAGGCCAAGACGACCTTCGGCCGCATCGGTGTGAAGGTCTGGATCTACAAGGGCGACGTCAAGAACATCGCCGAGGTCCGCGCTGAGAACGCCGCTGCCCGCTCGGGCAACCGCCCGGCCCGTCCCGAGGGTGGTCGTCCCGCCCGCGGTGGCGAGCGCCGTGGTGGCGAGCGCGGTGGCCGTGGCCGTCGCCCCGCCGCTGCCGAGGCCTCCGCGGCCCCGGTCGCCGAGGCTCCGGCTGCCGAGAACACCGGAACGGAGGCCTGACTCCAATGCTGATCCCCCGTCGGGTCAAGCACCGCAAGCAGCACCACCCCAAGCGCCGCGGCGCTGCCAAGGGTGGCACCGAGCTCGCCTTCGGCGAGTACGGCATCCAGGCCGTCACCCCGGCCTACGTGACGAACCGGCAGATCGAGTCCGCTCGTATCGCCGTCACCCGTCACATCAAGCGTGGCGGCAAGGTCTGGATCAACATCTACCCGGACCGTCCGCTCACCAAGAAGCCGGCCGAGACCCGCATGGGTTCCGGTAAGGGTTCGCCCGAGTGGTGGATCGCGAACGTGCACCCGGGTCGGGTCATGTTCGAGCTGTCGTACCCCAACGAGAAGGTGGCTCGTGAGGCGCTGACCCGCGCAGCTCACAAGCTCCCGATGAAGTGCCGGATCATCCGGCGCGAGGCAGGTGAGAGCTGATGTCGGCCGGCACCAAGGCTGCTGACCTCCGCGAGCTGGACAACGAGGGTCTCGTTGCCAAGCTCCGTGAGGCCAAGGAGGAGCTGTTCAACCTCCGCTTCCAGGCGGCGACCGGGCAGCTCGACAACCACGGACGGCTCAAGCTCGTCCGTAAGGACATCGCGCGGATCTACACCCTGATGCGCGAGCGCGAGCTGGGCATCGAGACGGTGGAGAACGCCTGATGACTGAGAACACCAACGAGACGCGCGGTTTCCGCAAGACCCGTGAGGGTCTCGTCGTCAGCGACAAGATGGACAAGACCGTCGTCGTCGCCGTCGAGGACCGCGTCAAGCACGCGCTGTACGGCAAGGTCATCCGCCGTACGAACAAGCTGAAGGCGCACGACGAGGCGAACGCCTGCGGCATCGGCGACCGGGTCCTCCTCGCGGAGACCCGCCCGCTGTCCGCGACGAAGCGCTGGCGCGTCGTCGAGATCCTCGAGAAGGCCAAGTAACGAAGTTGATGCGGTACGGCCGTATGTGCACCAGGCCCCTTGCGGGCGCTGGTGTGAGCAGCGGCCGGCCCGTCAGCTCTCGTTGACGATCAGGAGAAAGCTGTGATCCAGCAGGAGTCGCGACTGCGTGTCGCCGACAACACGGGCGCGAAGGAAATCCTTTGCATCCGCGTTCTCGGTGGCTCCGGTCGCCGCTACGCCGGTATCGGGGACGTCATCGTCGCCACCGTCAAGGACGCGATCCCCGGCGGTTCGGTGAAGAAGGGTGACGTCGTCAAGTGCGTCGTCGTCCGTACCGTGAAGTCGCGCCGTCGTCCCGACGGCTCGTACATCCGGTTCGACGAGAACGCCGCTGTCGTTCTCAAGAACACCGACGGTGACCCCCGCGGTACCCGCATCTTCGGCCCGGTGGGCCGCGAGCTGCGCGACAAGAAGTTCATGAAGATCATCTCGCTTGCGCCGGAGGTGCTCTAACCCATGGCGAACAGCATGAAGATCAAGAAGGGTGACCTGGTCCAGGTCATCACCGGCAAGGACCGCGGCAAGCAGGGCAAGGTCATCCAGGCCATGCCCGCCGAGAACAAGGTCCTGGTCGAGGGTGTCAACCGGGTCAAGAAGCACACCAAGCCGGGCCCGGGCACTCAGGGTGGCATCGTCACCGTCGAGGCCCCGGTGCACGTCTCCAACGTCCAGCTGGTCGTGGAGAAGGACGGCAAGAAGGTCGTCACCCGCGTTGGCTACCGCTTCGATGACGAGGGCAACAAGATCCGCGTTGCCAAGCGAACCGGTGAGGACATCTGATGTCTGAGACGACTGTTGAGAAGGTGACCCCCCGTCTCAAGGAGCGTTACAACTCCGAGATCAAGGGTCAGCTGCAGGAGCAGTTCTCGTACGAGAACGTCATGCTGACGCCCGGCCTGGTCAAGGTCGTCGTCAACATGGGTGTCGGCGAGGCCGCCCGTGACAGCAAGCTGATCGAGGGCGCTATCCGCGACCTGACCGCGATCACGGGCCAGAAGCCGGCCGTGACCAAGGCCCGCAAGTCCATCGCGCAGTTCAAGCTGCGCGAGGGCCAGCCGATCGGCACCCACGTCACCCTTCGTGGTGACCGCATGTGGGAGTTCCTGGACCGTCTGGTGACGCTGGCCCTGCCGCGTATCCGTGACTTCCGCGGTCTCTCCCCCAAGCAGTTCGACGGCCGTGGCAACTACACCTTCGGTCTGACCGAGCAGGTTATGTTCCACGAGATCGACCAGGACAAGGTCGACCGTCAGCGCGGTATGGACATCACCGTCGTGACCACCGCTCAGACCGACGACGAGGGCCGGGCGCTCCTGCGCGCTCTGGGCTTCCCGTTCAAGGAGGCGTGAGCCAATGGCGAAGAAGTCCCTCATCGCGAAGGCCGAGCGGAAGCCGAAGTTCGGCGTCCGGGCCTACACCCGGTGCCAGCGTTGCGGCCGTCCGCACTCGGTGTACCGCAAGTTCGGCCTCTGCCGTGTGTGCCTCCGTGAGATGGCCCACCGCGGCGAGCTGCCGGGCGTGACCAAGAGCTCCTGGTAGTCAGGACCCCGCGGTAACGCCATAGCGAAGCAGGTGTGCCCGATCCCACGGAGCCCCTTTTTGGGGCTACGTGCGGAATCCCGTAAGGTAGTGGGGTCGGGCCCCCTGTCGCGGGAGCTCCATAGCTGCCGTCGACCCTCTTCGGAGGGCTCGCACCCAGTCTTACGACGCCGCAGGTCCCCTGCGTCTGTGCCCCTGCCGCACTCCTCTGGAGTGCGGCAGGGGGACCTGGCGCGGAGAAACCACGGCGAGAGAGGCCTGAGGCCATCATGACCATGACCGACCCCATCGCAGACATGCTCACGCGTCTGCGTAACGCTAACTCGGCGTACCACGACACCGTGGCGATGCCGGCCAGCAAGATCAAGGCGCACGTCGCCCAGATCCTGCAGCAGGAGGGGTACATCTCCTCCTACAAGGTTGAGGAGCCCGCTGAGGGAGAGGTTGGCAAGAAGCTGACCATCGAGCTCAAGTTCGGCCCCAACCGTGAGCGCTCGATCGCTGGCATCAAGCGGATCAGCAAGCCGGGCCTGCGGGTCTACGCAAAGTCCACCAACCTGCCGAAGGTGCTCGGCGGCCTGGGCGTGGCGATCATCTCCACGTCTTCCGGTCTCCTCACCGACAAGCAGGCCGCCAAGAAGGGCGTAGGCGGAGAAGTTCTCGCCTACGTCTGGTAATTCGGGAAACGGAGGTACAGCAATGTCTCGCATTGGACGGCTGCCCGTCCCGGTTCCCGCCGGCGTGGACGTCACCATCGATGGCCAGGCGGTCTCGGTGAAGGGCCCGAAGGGCTCCCTCACCCACGTTGTCGCCGCGCCGATCGAGATCGGCAAGGGCGAGGACGGCACGCTGCTCGTCACCCGCCCCAACGACGAGCGTCAGTCGAAGGCCCTGCACGGCCTGACCCGCACGCTGGTGGCGAACATGATCACCGGCGTGACCGCGGGCTACCGCAAGTCGCTGGAGATCAGCGGTGTTGGTTACCGCGTCGCGGCGAAGGGCTCCGACATGGAGTTCTCGCTCGGCTACAGCCACCCCATCCTGGTCCCCGCGCCGGAGGGCATCACCTTCGTCGTCGAGTCGCCCACCAAGTTCCACGTGGACGGCATCGACAAGCAGAAGGTCGGCGAGGTCGCCGCAAAGATCCGCAAGCTGCGCAAGCCCGACCCGTACAAGGCCAAGGGCGTCAAGTACGCGGGCGAGGTCATCCGCCGCAAGGTCGGAAAGAGTGGTAAGTAAGCGATGAGCGTCTCTGTCAAGATCGGCAAGGGCAACGCCTACAAGAGCGCCGCTCGCAAGCGCCGCGCGATCCGCGTTCGCAAGCGCGTCGTCGGCACCGAGGTGCGTCCGCGCCTCGTCGTGACGCGCTCGAACCGTCACATGGTCGCCCAGGTCATCGACGACGCCAAGGGTCACACCCTGGCGTCGGCGTCCACCCTCGACGTGTCCATCAAGGGCGTCGAGGGCGACAAGACCGAGCTGGCCAAGAAGGTCGGGAGCCTGGTCGCCGAGCGCGCCAAGGCCGCCGGCATCGAGTCGGTCGTCTTCGACCGCGCGGGCAACCGGTACGCAGGCCGCATCGCCGCTCTGGCCGATGCCGCCCGTGAGGCCGGGCTCGACTTCTAAGCCGCTCGTCGGCTCAGTCGACGGACGTAATCGAGAGAGGTAATTCCAATGGCTGGACCCCAGCGCCGCGGTAGCGGCGCCGGCGGCGGCACCGGCGGTGGCGAGCGGCGCGACCGTAAGCGTGACGACCGGGGTAACGCCCCCGCCGTCGAGAAGACCGCTTACGTCGAGCGCGTCGTTGCGATCAACCGTGTCGCCAAGGTTGTCAAGGGTGGTCGTCGTTTCAGCTTCACCGCGCTGGTCGTGGTGGGCGACGGTGACGGCACCGTAGGTGTCGGCTACGGGAAGGCGAAGGAGGTTCCGGCCGCCATCGCCAAGGGTGTTGAGGAGGCCAAGAAGAACTTCTTCAAGGTCCCCCGTATCCAGGGCACCATCCCGCACCCGATCCAGGGCGAGAAGGCCGCCGGCGTCGTGCTGCTGAAGCCGGCCGCCCCCGGTACCGGTGTTATCGCCGGTGGCCCGGTGCGTGCCGTCCTGGAGTGCGCCGGCATTCACGACATCCTGTCGAAGTCGCTCGGCTCGGACAACGCGATCAACATCGTGCACGCCACGGTGGCCGCTCTGAAGGGCCTCGTGCGCCCCGAGGAGATCGCCGCCCGTCGTGGCCTGCCGCTGGAGGACGTGGCTCCCGCCGCTCTGCTGCGGGCGCGTGCTGCTGGGGTGAGCGCCTGATGGCTCGCCTGAAGATCACGCAGACCAAGTCGTACATCGGCAGCAAGCAGAACCACCGTGACACCCTGCGTTCGCTTGGTCTCAAGCGGATGCACGACGTGGTGGTCAAGGAGGACCGTCCCGAGATCCGCGGGATGGCCCAGACGGTCCGTCACCTGGTGACGGTTGAGGAGGTGGACTGATCATGGCCGACCAGCCGATCAAGATCCACAACCTGCGGCCCGCCCCGGGTGCCAAGACCGAGAAGATCCGTGTGGGTCGTGGTGAAGGCTCCAAGGGTAAGACCGCCGGTCGTGGCACCAAGGGCACCAAGGCCCGCTACCAGGTTCCGCAGCGCTTCGAGGGTGGCCAGATGCCCCTCCACATGCGCCTGCCGAAGCTGAAGGGCTTCAAGAACCCGTTCAAGATCACGTTCCAGGTTGTCAACCTCGACAAGCTGGCCGAGCTCTACCCGCAGGGTGGCGAGGTCACCGTCGAGGGTCTGGTCGCCAAGGGCGCGGTTCGCAAGAACTCCCTCGTCAAGGTGCTCGGCACCGGCGAGATCTCGGTCGCCCTGCAGGTGACGGTTGACGCCGTCTCCGGCTCGGCCGCCGAGAAGATCACCGCCGCCGGCGGTACCGTCACCGAGCTCGTCTGAGCCCGCTGACTTCCCACGAGCCCCGTACCTCCCTTCCGGGAGGTACGGGGCTCGTGCGTTTCAGGCCCCGCACCTCCCCGGGAGGGGAGAGCGGGGCTCGTTCTTTTGTGTGGCAAACCCGGGCATCCCGTACCCCATGAGTGGGGGAGGGGCCGTTCGCGCTTCTTTCGAGTGGCTGCGCACTGTTAGAGTCCGTGGAGTTCCCTTGTAGGCTGCGCGTAGGCTCGCCTGTGCCGTCTGTACGGGGGCCCGAACCGCAAACTCCCCATTCAGGACCGACCCTCCCGCCGACGACGTGCGGGAGGCGCAGGAGGCACCGTGCTCAGTGCGTTCGCGCGGGCGTTCCAGACGCCCGACCTGCGCAAGAAGCTGCTGTTCACGCTGGGCATCATGGTGCTGTTCCGGCTGGGCTCGCACATTCCCGTACCCGGGGTCAGTTTCCAGGCTGTCAACGAGTGTGTGAAAGACACCAAGAGCAGCGGCCTCTTCGGGCTCGTCAACCTGTTCAGCGGTGGCGCGCTCCTTCAGCTGACGATCTTCGCGCTCGGCATCATGCCGTACATCACGGCCAGCATCATCCTCCAGCTCCTCACCGTCGTGATCCCGCGACTCGAGGCGCTGAAGAAGGAGGGGCAGGCCGGCACCGCGAAGATCACCCAGTACACGCGTTACCTGACCATCGCGCTCGCCGTGCTCCAGGGCACCGGCATCGTCGCGACGGCCTCCAGCGGCGCGCTGTTCTCGGGCTGCATCTACGCCAACCAGATCGTCCCGGACCAGTCGGTGTTCCGGATCGCTGTCATGGTCATCACGATGACCGCCGGCACCACGTTCATCATGTGGCTGGGCGAGCTGATCACCGACCGCGGCATCGGCAACGGCATGTCGATCCTGATCTTCACCTCCATCGCCTCCGGCTTCCCGGGCTCGATGTGGGCGATCAAGCAGTCCGGCACCATCGGTGACGGCTGGGTGGAGTTCCTCTCCGTCGTCGCGGTCGGCGTCATCGTTGTGATGCTGGTCATCTTCGTGGAGCAGGCCCAGCGCCGGATCCCCGTCCAGTACGCGAAGCGGATGATCGGCCGCAGGGCGTTCGGCGGCACCTCGACCTACATCCCCCTCAAGGTGAACCAGGCCGGTGTCATCCCGGTCATCTTCGCCTCGTCGCTGCTGTACATCCCCGCCCTGGTGGTCCAGCTGACCAACAGCCAGGCCGGCTGGGCGACGTGGATCAGGACCAACTTCGTCAAGGGTGACCACCCCGTCTACATGGCCACCTATTTCCTGCTGATCGTCTTCTTCGCCTTCTTCTACGTCGCCATCTCCTTCAACCCCGAAGAAGTTGCCGACAATATGAAGAAGTATGGTGGGTTCATCCCGGGTATCCGGGCCGGCCGCCCGACGGCCGAGTACCTGAACTACGTGCTCACCCGTATCACGTGGCCGGGTTCGCTCTACCTGGGCCTGATCGCGTTGATCCCGATGATCGCCCTGGTCGCCTTCGGACAGCAGACAAACTTCCCGTTCGGCGGCACCAGCGTGCTCATCGTCGTCGGCGTCGGACTCGAAACTGTGAAGCAGATCGAGAGCCAGCTCCAGCAGCGCAATTACGAAGGGTTCCTCCGCTGATGCGTATCGTCCTCGTCGGGCCTCCCGGGGCCGGGAAGGGTACTCAGGCGCACCTGCTCGCCAAGACCCTGTCCATCCCCCACATCTCCACCGGCGACCTGTTCCGCGCCAACATCGGTCAGGGCACCCCGCTGGGGCTCGAGGCCAAGAGCTACATGGACGCGGGTCGCCTGGTGCCGGACGAGGTCACCATCGGGATGGCCAAGGACCGGATGCTCCAGCCGGACGCCGCCGACGGCTTCCTGCTCGACGGCTTCCCGCGCAACCTGGGCCAGGCCGAGGCGCTCGACGGGTTCCTCGCCGAGCAGGGCATCAAGCTCGACGGTGTGCTGGACCTGGAGGTCCCCGAGGACGAGGTGGTCCGGCGCATCGCCGGCCGCCGGCTGTGCCGCAAGGACGGCGGCCACGTGTTCCACGTGGACTACAACCCGCCGAAGACCGAGGGCGTCTGCGACGAGTGCGGCGGCGAGCTGTACCAGCGCTCGGACGACACCGAGGAGAAGGTGCGCACGCGCCTGGAGGTCTACCACACGGAGACCGAGCCGATCATCGAGTACTACGCCCAGCAGGGCCTGGTGGCGACGATCCCGGCCCTCGGCAAGGTGGACGAGGTCACCCAGCGCGCGATCGAGGCGCTGAAGCAGGACAGCTGACCCGCCGAGTACGGCGGAACGCAGCATCGACGTACGTACGGCCGCGCTTGCCCTCCCGGGGCAGCGCGGCCGTACCGCGTCGTACGGTGGAACGAGTGCACGGCCGCCCGGCAAGGACCGGGCGGGAACCCTAGGAAGGCGTGACCAGATGGTGGAGATCAAGACCTCCGAGCAGATCGCGAAGATGCGAGCGGCCGGGCTGGTCGTCGCCGAGGCGCTGAAGGCCTGTCGCGAGGCGGTCGCCCCCGGGGTGACCACCCAGGAGCTCAACGACGTCGCGGACAAGGTCATCACGGACCACGGTGCCACCTCGAACTTCCGGGCCCACCACGGTGGTCTCTGGTTCCCCGGGGTGATCTGCGCCTCGGTGAACAACGAGGTCGTGCACGGCATCCCCGGTGACCGGGTGCTCCAGGAGGGCGACGTCATCTCCATCGACTGCGGCGCCATCCTGGACGGCTGGCACGGCGACTCCGCGATCACCGTCGCGGTCGGCGAGGTCCGGCCCGAGGTCGAGATGCTGAGCCGGGTCACCGAGGGCTCGATGTGGGCCGGCATCGCCCAGATGAAGAAGGGCAACCGCCTGGTCGACGTCTCCAAGGCGATCGAGGGCTACATCCGCCGTCAGCCGCTGCCGCCCAAGGGCAAGTGGGGCATCACCGAGGGCTACGGCGGCCACGGCATCGGCACCGCGATGCACATGGAGCCGCACGTGCTGAACTACGTCGAGCGCGGCCGCGGCAAGGGTCCCAAGCTGATCCCCGGCACCGTGCTGGCGATCGAGCCGATGGTGTCCCTGGGCACCCCGCACACCACCGTGCTGGAGGACGACTGGACGGTCGTCACCAACGACGGCACCTGGGCCTCGCACTGGGAGCACTCGGTGGCCGTCACCGAGCAGGGCCCGCTGGTGCTGACGGCCTTCGACGGCGGCCGGGCCGAGCTGGCGAAGCTGGGCATCACCGCGGCTCCGGACCCCCTCGCGTAACCGCTAAGGTGGCCAACTGCCGCTTCTGACAAGGGATCAGAGCCCTGGAGGTTTGGACCTCCAGGGCTTTTGTCCTATTTTTATCGGCTGGCAGTGGCTTCGAGCGAGGAGAGAGCAGTGCTCAAGGGATTCCGCGACTTCATGATGCGCGGCAACGTCGTCGACATGGCGGTCGGTGTCGTCATCGGCGCCGCGTTCACCGGGGTGGTGACCGGTTTCGTGTCGGCGTTCCTCACTCCGCTGGTCGGCGTGGTGGTCGGTGCCGCCGGCGACTTCAGCTCGTACAAGGCGACGGTGGCCGGCGTCACCTTCCCGTACGGGCAGTTCCTCAACGTGCTGATCGCGTTCTTCATGACCGCCGCGGTGCTGTACTTCTGTGTGGTGCTGCCGGTGACCAAGGCCACCGCCCGCTACATGCCGAAGAAGCCGAAGACCCCCAAGCGGCCGTGCCCCGAGTGCCTGACCGAGATCCCCCAGGCGGCCAGCCGCTGTTCGGCCTGCACCGCCCACGTCCAGCCGCTGACGGTGGCCTCGGTCGTGTGACGGCCTCGGCCGGACGGGGGCCCCGTTTTGGTGCAGCCGACGCGCTGGCGTACGATGGACCGTCGGCTCACTCGTAGCGTGCTTCAGCACGCCCTCTTCCCTAGCGGGTCGGGGTGAACCCAGGTTCGCACGAGCGCGCCGCATACGGTAGCCGGTCCCGGAAGGTGGATCTCGCAGTTCATGGCTAAGAAGCAAGGCGCCATTGAGATCGAGGGCACCGTGATCGAGTCTCTTCCGAACGCGATGTTCAGGGTCGAGCTGCAGAACGGTCACAAGGTCCTCGCGCACATCAGCGGCAAGATGCGCATGCACTACATCCGCATCCTGCCGGACGACCGGGTCGTCGTGGAGCTCAGCCCCTACGACCTCACGCGCGGCCGGATCGTCTACCGCTACAAGTAAGAACGTCAGATCTAGACCCGGAGAACCTGAAGCATGAAGGTCAAGCCGAGCGTCAAGAAGATCTGCGACAAGTGCAAGGTGATCCGCCGCCACGGCCGGGTCATGGTGATCTGCGACAACCTGCGCCACAAGCAGCGCCAGGGCTGATCTCTCCCCAGCATTTCTCGTAGTACTTCGCGCGACGCGAAAACGTCATAAGCGGGCTACCCGATCCGTCCGTTTCCGGGCGGACTGCCGCCCCCGGTCAGAGGCCGGGGCTCCCTCACCGTGAGGTGTCGGAGTAGGTAGCACGCAAGACCTCTGAAGAACCACAGGAGCCTTGAATGGCACGCCTCGCCGGCGTTGATCTCCCCCGTGAGAAGCGGATCGAGATCGCCCTTACCTACGTGTACGGCATCGGCCGTACCCGCGCCCAGCAGACCCTGGCCGAGACCGGTGTCAACCCGGATGTCCGCGTTCGCGACATCTCCGAGGAAGACCTCGTGAAGCTGGGCCAGTACATCGACGCCAACTACACGGTCGAGGGTGACCTCCGCCGTGAGGTGGCCGCCGACATCCGCCGCAAGGTCGAGATCGGCTGCTACGAGGGTCTGCGTCACCGCCGCGGCCTGCCGGTCCGCGGTCAGCGCACCCACACCAACGCGCGTACCCGCAAGGGCCCGCGTCGCGCGATTGCCGGCAAGAAGAAGCCGGGCAAGAAGTAGTCCGCCCCCAAACCGGACATCCCTCCGGCCCGCGGGTCAGCGGACCGACCACCTCAGTAGGAGAACAGACTTATGCCCCCCAAGGGTCGTCAGGCTGCCGGCGCGAAGAAGATCCGCCGCAAGGAAAAGAAGAACGTCGCTCACGGCCACGCGCACATCAAGAGCACGTTCAACAACACCATCGTTTCGATCACCGACCCCGCGGGCAACGTGATCTCCTGGGCCTCCGCCGGCCACGTCGGCTTCAAGGGCTCGCGCAAGTCCACCCCGTTCGCCGCGCAGATGGCCGCCGAGGCCGCTGCCCGTCGCGCGCAGGAGCACGGCATGCGCAAGGTTGACGTCTTCGTGAAGGGTCCGGGCTCCGGCCGCGAGACCGCGATCCGTTCGCTCCAGGCCACCGGCCTGGAGGTCGGTTCGATCCAGGACGTCACCCCCACCCCGCACAACGGCTGCCGTCCGCCGAAGCGCCGCCGCGTCTGACGCAGCGCCTTCGGGCACGCGGGTCTTGTTTCACAACCTCGTACGGGGTCTCGTTTCGAGCGGGACCCCGTACGCTGGTTCTGTTCGGCATCAAATAGTGGGTGCCGACGTCAACTGGAGGATCTGAAAACATGCTCATCGCTCAGCGCCCCTCGCTGACCGAAGAGGTCGTCGACGAGTTCCGCTCGCGGTTCGTGATCGAGCCGCTGGAGCCGGGCTTCGGCTACACCCTCGGCAACTCCCTGCGCCGTACGCTCCTGTCGTCGATCCCGGGTGCCGCTGTCACCAGCATCCGCATCGACGGCGTCCTGCACGAGTTCACCACCGTGCCGGGCGTCAAGGAGGACGTCACCGACCTCATCCTCAACATCAAGCAGCTGGTCGTCTCCTCGGAGCACGACGAGCCGGTCGTGATGTACCTGCGCAAGCAGGGCCCGGGTGTGGTCACCGCCGCCGACATCGCGCCGCCGGCCGGTGTCGAGGTGCACAACCCCGAGCTGGTCCTCGCCACGCTGAACGGCAAGGGCAAGCTGGAGATGGAGCTGACCGTCGAGCGCGGTCGCGGCTACGTCTCCGCCGTGCAGAACAAGGCTTCCGGCCAGGAGATCGGCCGTATCCCGGTCGACTCGATCTACAGCCCCGTGCTGAAGGTCACCTACAAGGTCGAGGCCACTCGTGTCGAGCAGCGGACCGACTTCGACAAGCTGATCGTCGACGTCGAGACCAAGCCCGCCATGCGCCCGCGTGACGCCATGGCCTCGGCCGGCAAGACCCTGGTGGAGCTGTTCGGTCTCGCCCGCGAGCTGAACATCGACGCCGAGGGCATCGACATGGGCCCGTCCCCGACGGACGCCGCCCTGGCCGCCGACCTGGCGCTGCCGATCGAGGAGCTGGAGCTCACCGTTCGGTCGTACAACTGCCTCAAGCGCGAGGGCATCCACACCGTGGGTGAGCTCGTCGCCCGCTCCGAGGCCGACCTGCTCGACATCCGCAACTTCGGTGCGAAGTCGATCGACGAGGTCAAGGCGAAGCTGGCCGGCATGGGCCTGGCCCTCAAGGACAGCCCGCCCGGATTCGACCCGACCGCCGCCGCCGACGCCTTCGGCGCCGACGACCTGGACGACGCGGGTTACGCGGAGACCGAGCAGTACTGAGTTTGATGACGGGGGCGGTTCCCCGGGGCCGCCCCCGGCACCATGAAAGTCGTGCGGACACCGTGTCCGTACGCCCGCGGCGGTACCTGGTACGGCCGCCGTCGGAGATTCAAGGAGTCATTCCATGCCGCGTCCCACCAAGGGTGCCCGCCTCGGCGGCGGCCCGCACCACGAGCCGCTGCTGCTCGCCGGTCTGTGCCGGGAGCTGTTCCAGTACGGCCGCATCACCACGACCGAGGCCAAGGCCCGTCGGATGCGCCCGCTGGCGGAGAAGCTGATCACCAAGGCGAAGAAGGGCGACATCCACAACCGTCGCCTCGTTCGCAAGACGATCACCGACATCGCCGTGCTGCACACCCTCTTCACCGAGATCGCGCCGCGCTACGAGAACCGCCCGGGTGGTTACACCCGTATCACCAAGATCGGTCCCCGTCGTGGCGACAACGCCCCGATGGCCGTGATCGAGCTGGTCGAGGCGCTGACCGTCGCGCAGAACGCCGTCGGCGAGGCCGAGGCCGCCACCAAGCGCGCCGTCAAGGAGGCCGACGCCAAGGTCGAGGAGACCAAGGTCGACGTCGCCAAGGCCGACGAGGCCGAGGCCGAGCAGGCCTGACCCCCTCTGGGTGTCGCGGGCCCGCTCTCCCATTCGTGGGGGAGCGGGCCCGTTCCGTTATCTCTGGGAGTGATGCAGTGGTCAACGATTGCGCCGAGCGGCCGCCGGTCAAGAACGGCCCGGCCGACGGGTACGTCCGGGTCCGGCTCGATCTCGCCTACCACGGCGCGGAGTTCTCCGGCTGGGCCCGCCAGCGCGGCGGCCGCAGGACCGTGCAGGAGGAGATCGAGACCGCGCTGCAGATCGTCACCCGAAGCCCCGAGCTGTTCCCGCTCACCGTGGCCGGCCGTACCGACGCCGGGGTGCACGCCCGCGGCCAGGTCGCGCACGTGGACCTGCCGGCCGAACTGTGGGCCGCGCACCGCGAGAAGCTGCTGCGCAGGCTGGCCGGGCGGCTGCCGGGGGACGTCCGGATCTACCGCGTGGGCGAGGCGCCGGACGGCTTCGACGCCCGCTTCTCGGCGATCTGGCGCCGGTACGCCTACCGGGTCGCCGACCACCCCGGCGGGGTGGACCCGCTGCTGCGCGGGCACGTGCTCTGGCACGACCGCCCGCTGGACCTCGACCTGATGAACGCGGCAGCCGAGCTGCTGCTGGGCGAGCACGACTTCGCGGCGTACTGCAAGAAGCGCGAGGGCGCGACCACCATCCGCACCCTGCTGGAGCTGCGCTGGGACCGCGTCCCGGTCGACGGCTACGCCAGCCAGGAGGGCTCTCTCGCGGTCGCCACCGTCCGGGCCGACGCCTTCTGCCACAACATGGTGCGGGCGCTGGTCGGCGCGATGCTGCTGGTCGGCGACGGGCACCGGCCGGTGGAGTTCCCCGGCGAGGTGCTGGCGGGCGGGGTCCGCAACTCCGCCGTCAACGTCATCCGGCCGTACGGACTGACGCTGGAGGAGGTCGGCTACCCGCCGGACGACCAGCTCGCCGAGCGCAACCGGGCGGCCCGCCGGATGCGGACGCTGCCCGGACAGCCGGTGGTTGGTTAATCCGTTTTGGTCCAGGGCGACCGCTTGGGACAATCTCCCCATGGGACACGTCGAGATTTCGCACCTTGAGTACTACCTGCCGGACGGGCGGGTGCTGTTCGACGACGCGTCCTTCCGGGTGGGGGAGGGTTCCGCGGTCGCCCTGGTGGGCGCCAACGGGGCCGGCAAGACCACCCTGCTGCGCATGATCGCGGGCGACATCCAGCCGCACGGCGGCTCGGTGACCATCAGCGGCGGCCTCGGGGTGATGCGCCAGTTCGTCGGCACCACCGGCCGTGAGGACCAGAAGGAGACGCCGGGCGCGCTGCCCGCCGACGCCTCCGTCCGGGACCTGCTGGTCTCCGTCGCCCCCGGGCGGATCGCCGTCGCCGCCCGCGCCGTGGACGCCGCCGAGCTGGCGATGATCGCCCAGGACGACGAGAAGACGCAGATGGCCTATGCCCAGGCGCTCTCGGACTGGGCCGACGTCGGCGGCTACGACTACGAGACCGACTGGGACGTCTGCACCATGGCGGCCCTCGGGATGCCCTTCGACAAGGCCCAGTGGCGCGGCCTGAACACGCTCTCCGGCGGCGAACAGAAGCGGCTCGTCCTGGAGGCGCTGCTGCGCGGCCCCGAGGAGGTGCTGCTGCTGGACGAGCCGGACAACTACCTGGACGTCCCGGGCAAGCGCTGGCTGGAGGAGGCCATCCGGTCCACCTCCAAGACCGTGCTGTACATCTCGCACGACCGCGAGCTGCTCTCCCGGACCGCACAGAAGATCATCAGTGTCGAGTCGGGGGCGGCCGGCAGCAGCGTCTGGGTGCACGGCGGCGGCTTCGACTCCTTCCACGACGCCCGCAAGGACCGCTTCGCGCGCTTCGAGGAGCTCGGCCGGCGCTGGGACGAGGAGCACGCCAAGCTCAAGAAGCTGGTCGTCACCCTGCGCCAGGCGGCCTCCGTCAGCCATGCCCTGGCCACCCGCTACGCCGCCGCGCAGACCAGGCTGAAGAAGTTCGAGGAGGCCGGCCGCCCGGAGGAGCCCCCGCGCGAGCAGAGCATCACCATGCGGCTCAAGGGCGGGCGTACCGGGGTGCGCGCCTTCACCATGGAGCAGCTGGAGCTCACCGGGCTGATGAAGCCGTTCGACCTGGAGGTCTACTACGGCGAGCGGATCGGCGTGCTCGGCTCCAACGGCTCCGGCAAGTCGCACTTCCTGAGGCTGCTGGCGGGGGACGGGACGGTCGCCCACACCGGTCGGTGGAAGCTCGGCGCCCGGGTGGTGCCCGGCCACTTCCGGCAGACCCACGCCCACCCGGAGCTGCTCGGCCGTACCGTCCGCTCGATCGTCGAGGAGGAGCACGCGCTCAGCCGCGGCGCGGCGATGGGCGCGCTGCGCCGCTACGAGCTGGACCGCCAGGAGGAGCAGAAGTTCGAGTCGCTGTCCGGTGGGCAGCAGGCCCGGCTGATGATCCTCAAGCTCGAACTCTCCGGGGTGACGGCCCTGTTGCTGGACGAGCCGACCGACAACCTGGACCTGGAGAGCGCCGAGGCGCTGCAGGCCGGGCTGGAGGCGTTCGACGGCACGGTGCTCTGCGTGACGCACGACCGCTGGTTCGCCCGGACCTTCGACCGCTTCCTGGTGTTCGGCGCGGACGGCCGGGTCTACGAGTCGGCCGAGCCGGTCTGGGACGTGACCAGGGTGGAGCGCGAGCGCTGAGGGATTTTGACCCACCCCGGCGCGCCCGGTAGGCTGGTCGCTTGTTGTGCGTATTGGCTCGCTCCATCTCACGTGAGAGGTCGGTACGCCGGAGATACCAGACCGACGACCAGCGGTCCCCCCTTGAATTGCGTCCAAGGCGGGCCGGGCTGATCCCTCGTTCAGGTGCTCCTGTCAGGACTCACTCACTGAAAAGCGAAGGCTACGACCGTGCGTACGTACAGCCCCAAGCCCGGCGACGTCCAGCGTCAGTGGCACGTCATCGACGCGACCGACGTCGTGCTCGGCCGCCTGGCCTCCCAGGCCGCCAACCTCCTCCGGGGTAAGCACAAGGCGATCTACGCGCCGCACGTTGACACTGGTGACTTCGTCATCATCATCAACGCGGACAAGGTGCACCTGTCGGGTAACAAGAAGACCCAGAAGCTGGCCTACCGCCACAGCGGTTTCCCGGGCGGTCTCCGCTCGGTCCGTTACGACGACCTCCTGGACAAGAACCCGGAGAAGGCCGTCGAGAAGGCCATCAAGGGCATGGTTCCCAAGAACAGCCTGGGCCGCCAGATGCTCTCGAAGCTGAAGGTCTACTCGGGCGACCAGCACCCCCACGCTGCCCAGCAGCCGGTGCCGTTCGAGATCACCCAGGTCGCGCAGTAACTCCGGCCACCAAGCCCCCCATCACTGAAAAGAGCTGAGGAACATCGTGGCCGAGACCACTGAAACCCTTGAGGTCGAGTTCGACGAGACCGTCGTCGAGGGCGAGTACACCTCCGAGGAGAACTACACCTCCGAGTCCCTGGCCGGCCGCTTCGGCGAGGCCGTCCCGGGCGCCGGCCTCGGCCGTCGCAAGGAGGCGATCGCCCGCGTGCGCATCGTCCCCGGCACCGGTCAGTGGAAGATCAACGGTCGCACCCTGGAGAACTACTTCCCCAACAAGGTGCACCAGCAGACCGTCAACGAGCCCTTCAAGCTGCTGGAGCTCGACGGTCGCTACGACGTCGTCGCCCGCATCTCGGGTGGCGGCGTGTCCGGCCAGGCCTACGCGCTGCGCCTCGGCGTGGCCCGTGCCCTGAACGAGGCCGACGTGGACAACAACCGCGCCGCCCTCAAGAAGGCCGGCTTCCTGATGCGTGACGCCCGCGCCGTCGAGCGCAAGAAGGCCGGTCTGAAGAAGGCCCGCAAGGCGCCGCAGTACAGCAAGCGCTAATTGCGCCCCAGGGGTGCGTACCGCCCTGGTGGTGCGCCCCCCTGGTTGCGCTCTCACGCCCCGGAGTACCCCGTGTACTCCGGGGCGTCGTGCTCCCCGGCTGTTGTGCTGCGGCCGAGGATTCGATCAGATTGACTGCCAGCAGCGGCGATGGAGGACGGGACAGTGGGACGACTCTTCGGTACGGACGGCGTACGCGGTGTGGCCAACGAAGGGCTGACGGCCGAGCTGGCGCTCGGGCTGTCGGTGGCGGCGGCACACGTTCTCGGTGAGGCGGGTGCCTTCGACGGCCACCGCCCGGTCGCCGTGGTCGGCCGCGACCCCCGTGCCTCGGGCGAGTTCCTGGAGTCCGCGGTCATCGCCGGTCTGGCGAGCGCCGGTGTCGACGTCCTGCGGGTCGGCGTCCTGCCCACCCCGGCGGTGGCCTATCTCACCGGTGCGCTCGGCGCGGACTTCGGCGTGATGCTCTCTGCCAGCCACAACGCCATGCCGGACAACGGCATCAAGTTCCTCGCCCGCGGCGGCCACAAGCTGGACGACCGGATCGAGGACGCCATCGAGGCGCACTACCGGACGTACTCGGTGGGCAGCGAGGAGTGGAAGCGGCCCACCGGCGCGGACGTCGGCCGGGTCCGCGAGTACACCGAGGGCTTCGACAAGTACGTCGCCCACCTGATCGGCGTCCTGCCCAACCGCCTGGACGGCATCCGGGTGGTCATCGACGGCGCGCACGGCGCGGCGGCCTACGTCGCCCCCGAGGCCTTCGCCCGGGCCGGCGCCGAGGTCGTCCACACCCTGGGGGCGGAGCCCACCGGCCTCAACATCAACGACGGCGTCGGCTCCACCCACCTGGCCAAGCTGCGCGCCGCGATGACGGAGTACCGGGCCGACCTCGGGATCGCCCTCGACGGCGACGCCGACCGCTGCCTGGCCGCCGACGCGGACGGCAACGAGGTGGACGGCGACCAGATCATCGCGATCCTGGCCGTCGCCATGAAGGAGGCCGGCACGCTGCGCCGCAACACCGCCGTCGCCACCGTGATGTCCAACCTGGGCTTCAAGCTGGCGATGGAGCGCGAGGGCGTGGACCTGGTGCAGACGGCGGTCGGCGACCGCTATGTGCTGGAGGCGATGAAGGAGAAGGGCTACGCGCTCGGCGGCGAGCAGTCCGGCCACGTCATCCTGCTGGACCACGCCACCACCGGCGACGGCACCCTGACCGGCCTGATGCTGGGCGCCCGGCTGGCCGCCACCAAGCAGCCGCTGGCCGACCTGGCCGCCGTGATGACCCGGCTGCCGCAGCTGCTGATCAACGTCAAGGGCGTGGACAAGAGCCGGGTGAACACCAGCGTCGAGCTGGCCGCGGCCGTCGCCGAGGCGGAGGCCGAGCTGGGCGCCACCGGCCGGGTGCTGCTGCGTCCGTCGGGCACCGAGCCGCTGGTCCGGGTGATGGTCGAGGCCGCCGACCAGGTGCAGGCCAAGGCCGTCGCGGAGCGGCTGGCCGAGGCGGTTCTGAACCACCTGGGCTGAGGTGCCCGGGCCTGCGTGCCCGGGCCGAGGACATGGCGAGGGCCCCCGCTCCGGCGGGGGCCCTCGGCCGTCTCAGAGCTTGCGCAGCAGGGCCCGGCGGACCTTGTGGTCCTGGCCCTTCTGCAGGATCAGGGTGGCCCGGCCCCTGGTGGGCAGCACGTTCTCCAGCAGGTTGGGCTTGTTGATGGTGCGCCAGACCTGGCGGCCGTACTCCATGGCCTCCTCCTCCGGCACCTCGGTGAAGCGGCGGAAGTAGGAGTTCGGGTCCTGGAAGGCGGTCTGCCGCAGCTTGCGGAAACGGTCCAGGTACCAGCTCTCGATGTCGTCGGTGCGGGCGTCGACGTAGATCGAGAAGTCGAAGTAGTCGGCCACCGCGAGACGGGTGCGGCCGTCGGTGCCGGGCAGGGCCGGCTGGAGCACGTTCAGGCCCTCGACGATCAGGATGTCCGGGCGCTCCACGGTGAGCCGCTCGTCGGGCACGATGTCGTACACCAGGTGCGAGTAGACCGGGGCGGAGACCGTCTCCTTGCCCGCCTTCACGTCCGCGACGAAGCGCATCAGCGCCCGGCGGTCGTACGACTCGGGGAAGCCCTTGCGGGCCATCAGACCGCGCCGGCGCAGCTCCGCGTTGGGCAGCAGGAACCCGTCGGTGGTGACCAGCTCGACCCGCGGGTGCTCGGGCCAGCGGGCCAGCAGCGCCTGGAGGAGCCGGGCGGTGGTGGACTTGCCGACGGCGACCGAGCCGGCCACACCGATGATGAACGGGGTGCGGGTGCGCTCGGTGTCCGGGGTGTCCAGGAACGTGCCCAGCGCGCCGCGCAGGTCGTGCGTGGCGTGGATGTAGAGGTTGAGCAGCCGGGACAGCGGCAGATAGACGTCGCGCACCTCGTCCAGGTCGAGGGCGGTGCCCAGACCGCGCAGCCGTTCCACCTCCTCGGCGGTCAGCGGCAGCGGCGTACGCTCGCGCAGCGCGCTCCACTCGGCCCGGCTGAGGTCCACATAGGGGGACGGCGAAGGGCCGGGCGTGGCGGCGCCCCGCGTACAGAGTTCGGTCAGCACGTGCTCCATTGTGGGCCGTAGCGGCGTTCACGGTGCTTGTGGTGTCGGTCACGCGCTGTGGGCGAACGGTGCGAAAAGGGCATCCGGAGCGCCCTTATGCTGGCACGCATGTGCGGAATTGTTGGATACGTGGGCTCTCAGCCCGCCCTTGACGTAGTAATCGCAGGCCTGCAGCGACTCGAGTACCGGGGCTACGACTCGGCCGGTGTCGCGGTGCAGGTACAGGGCTCCGACGGGCAGTGGAGCCTGGCCACCGACAAGCGGGCGGGCAAGCTCGCCAACCTGGAGAAGTCGCTCGCCGAGACCCCTCTTCCCGGCGGCACCACCGGCATCGGCCACACCCGCTGGGCCACCCACGGCGGCCCGACGGACGCCAACGCCCACCCCCATCTGGATGACGCCGTCCGGGTGGCAGTGGTCCACAACGGCATCATCGAGAACTTCGCCCAGCTGCGGGCGGAGCTGGCCGAGCGCGGCCACACGCTGCGCTCCGAGACCGACACCGAGGTCGTCGCGCACCTGCTGGCCGAGGTGTACGACGGCGACCTGGCCGAGGCCATGCGGACGGTCTGCCGCCGCCTGGACGGCGCCTTCACCCTGGTGGCCGTGCACGCCGACGCCCCGGACGTGGTGGTCGGCGCCCGCCGCAACTCGCCGCTGGTGGTCGGGCGCGGCGAGGGCGAGAACTTCCTCGCCTCGGACGTGGCCGCGTTCATCGCGCACACCCGCGAGGCGATCGAGCTGGGCCAGGACCAGGTTGTGGAGCTGCGCCGGGACGGTGTCACGGTGACCGACTTCGACGGCCGCCCGGCCGACGTGCGCGAGTACCACGTCGACTGGGACGCCTCGGCCGCCGAGAAGGGCGGCTACGACTACTTCATGCTCAAGGAGATCGCCGAGCAGCCGAAGGCCGTCGCCGACACCCTCCTCGGCAGGATCGGCACCGACGGCCGGCTCACCCTCGACGAGCTGCGGATCTCCGACGCCGACCTGCGCTCGGTCGACAAGGTCGTCATCGTCGCCTGCGGCACCGCCTTCCACGCCGGCATGATCGCCAAGTACGCGATCGAGCACTGGACCCGCGTCCCCTGCGAGGTCGAGGTCGCCTCCGAGTTCCGCTACCGGGACCCGATCCTGGACCCGGGCACGCTGGTCATCGCGATCTCCCAGTCCGGCGAGACCATGGACACCCTGATGGCGCTGCGGCACGCCCGCGAGCAGGGCGCCAAGGTGCTGGCGATCTGCAACACCAACGGCTCCACCATCCCGCGCGAGTCGGACGCGGTGCTGTACACGCACGCCGGGCCCGAGGTCGCGGTCGCCTCCACCAAGGCGTTCCTGACCCAGCTGGTCGCCTGCTACCTGGTCGCGCTCTACCTCGGCCAGGTGCGCGGCACCAAGTGGGGCGACGAGATCTCCGCCGTCATCAAGGAGCTCGGTGACGCGCCCCGGCAGGTCGAGCAGGTGCTGGAGACCATGGAGCCGGTGCGCGAGCTGGCCCGCTCGCTGGCCGACGCCCGTTCGGTGCTGTTCCTCGGCCGGCACGTCGGCTTCCCGGTGGCCCTGGAGGGCGCGCTCAAGCTGAAGGAGCTGGCGTACATGCACGCCGAGGGCTTCGCGGCGGGCGAGCTGAAGCACGGGCCGATCGCGCTGATCGAGGAGGGGCTGCCGGTCGTGGTGGTCGTGCCGTCGCCGCGCGGCCGGTCGATCCTGCACGACAAGATCGTCTCCAACATCCAGGAGATCCGGGCCCGCGGCGCCCGCACCATCGTGATCGCCGAGGAGGGCGACGAGGCGGTCGTCCCGTACGCGGACCACCTGATCCGCATCCCGGTGACCCCGACCCTGCTGCAGCCGCTGGTCTCCACCGTGCCGCTGCAGGTCTTCGCCTGCGAGCTGGCCACGGCCAAGGGCCACGAGGTGGACCAGCCGCGCAACCTCGCGAAGTCGGTCACCGTCGAGTAGCGGGGAACCGCTCGCCGGTCCGGTGCCCCCGCGGTGGCTCTGCCCCACCGCGGGGGCACCGTGCTGTCCGGGGGCGAGCCTCCGGACCGCGGGCCGCGGCAGGTGTCGCCCGGGCCGGACGCGGGCGTAGCGTCGGCGGTAGTCCTCGCCGCAGCCGACCCGCTGGGAGATTCCGTATGCGCCGTGCTCACCGTGTCGAAGAGGTCCGGGCCGCCGAGGCCGAACTGATGGCCAGGCTGCCCGGGGGCACCCTGATGCAGCGGGCCGCCGCCGGCCTCGCCGCCACCTGCGCGCGGCTGCTGGTCCGCCGTCGCGGCCGGGTCTACGGCAGCCGGGTGGTGGTGCTGGCGGGCAGTGGCGACAACGGTGGTGACGCCCTGTACGCGGGCGCGGCGCTGGCCCGGCGCGGGGCCCGGGTGACGGCGGTGCTGCTCGCGCCGGAGCACGCCCACCCGGGCGGGCTGGCGGCGCTGCGGGCCGCACGCGGACGGGTGGTGGCGGAGCAGGAGGCCGGACTGGCCGGGTTCACGCGCGCGGACCTGGTGCTGGACGGCATCGTCGGCATCGGCGGGCGCGGCGGACTGCGCCCGCCGGCGCTGCCGTACGCCCGGGCGCCGCGGACCGGCCTCGTGGTGGCCGTGGACCTGCCGAGCGGGGTGGACGCCGACACCGGCGAGGTGGCGGGCGAGGCGCTGCGGGCCGATGTCACGGTCTGCTTCGGGACGTACAAGCCGGGCCTGCTGATCGACCCGGGGGCCTCGTACGCGGGCGTGGTGCACCTGGTGGGGATCGGGCTGGAGCTGCCGGTGGCGGGGGTCGAGGCGCTGCAGCACGCCGAGGTGGCGGAGCTGCTGCCGCTGCCGCAGGCGGAGAGCGACAAGTACCGCCGGGGCGTCGTCGGGGTGGCCGCCGGGTCGGCGACCTACCCGGGGGCGGCGCTGCTGGCCGTCGCGGGAGCGCTGCGCGGCGGCGCGGGCGCGGTGCGGTACGTCGGCACGGCGGCCGAGGAGGTGGTGCGGCGGTTCCCGGAGGCACTGGTCACCGCCGGCGGCCCGGCCGGGGCCGGGCGGGTGCAGGCCTGGGTGGTCGGTCCGGGCGGCGGCGAGGGGGCGCGGCAGGCGCTCGCGGAGGCGCTGGCGAGCGACGTCCCGGTGCTGGTGGACGCGGACGGGCTCACCGAGCTGGGCCGGCTCGGCCCGCGGGCCCTCGCCGGGCGGACGGCGCCCACGCTGCTGACCCCGCACACCGGCGAGGCGGCCCGGCTGCTGGCGGGCGTGGACGGCACCCCGCCGCCGAGCGCCGCGGAGCTGGCCGGCGCCCGGCTGGCCACCGCGCGCCGGCTCGCCGCCGCCTACCGGGCGACGGTGCTGCTGAAGGGCTCCACCACGGTGGTCGCCGACCCGGGCGGGACCGCCCGGGTCAACCCGACCGGGACCTCCTGGCTGGCCACGGCCGGCAGCGGCGACGTCCTCGCGGGCCTGGCCGGCTCGCTGCTGGCGGCCGGCCTGCCGGTGCTGGACGCCGCCGCCGTGGCCGCGTACCTGCACGGCCTGGCCGGCCGCCACGCGGCGGGCGAGCCGGGCGCGCCGGTGACGGCCCTGGAGGTGGCCGCCGCCCTGCTGGCCGTCTGGCAGGACGTCCGGGAGTCCGCCGAGGGCTCCGGGCCGGGGCGGAACCGGTGGTGATTCGTGGGCGTCCGGAAGGGCGGGGCGGCCGGGTCGGTCCGGTCGGAGCACCGGCCCGGGGCCGCCGCGCCGCCGGGCCGTTCGGCGGGGACCCTGGGACGTCTGGGAGACTGACCCTGATGACAACTGCGAAAACGACCGGCACGGCCACTCTCACCGACGGCGTACGGGCCGAGGCGACCATCGATCTGGCCGCCCTGCGCGGCAACCTCGCCGCGCTGCGCGAGCGCGTCGGCAGCGCCGCGGTGATGGCCACGGTCAAGGCGGACGCCTATGGCCACGGGGCGATCCGCTGTGCCCGTGAGGCGGTCGCCGCAGGCATCGGCTGGCTCGGTACCGCCCTTCCGCAGGAGGCGCTGGCGCTGCGCGCCGCCGGTATCGGCCCGGACCAGGCCCGTGTCCTGTGCTGGCTCTGGACGCCCGGCGGCCCCTGGCGCGAGGCGCTGCTCGCCGATGTGGACGTCTCGGTCAGCGGCCGGTGGGCGCTCGACGAGCTGCTGGCCGCCGTCCGCGCCACCGGGGTCCCGGCCCGGGTGCACCTGAAGGCCGACACCGGCCTGGGCCGCAACGGCTGCCAGCCGCACGACTGGCCCGAGCTGGTCGCCGCCACCCGCCGCGCCGAGGCGGAGGGCCTGCTCAGGGTGGTCGGCATCTGGTCGCACTTCGCGGCCGCCGACGAGCCGGGCCACCCGTCCGTCCGGATCCAGCTGGACGCCTACCGCGAGGCCCTGGCGTACGCCGAGGCCGCCGGGCTGCGCCCCGAGGTCCGGCACCTCGCCAACTCGCCGGCCACGCTGCTGCTCCCGCAGTCGCACTACGACATGGTCCGCACCGGCCTGGCGATGTACGGGCTGTCGCCCGTGCCCGAGGTCGGTTCGCCGGCGGACTTCGGGCTGCGCCCGGTGATGGCGCTGACGGCCCGGCTGGCGCTGGTCAAGCACGTCCCGGGCGGGCACGGGGTCAGTTACGGCCACCACTACACCACGCCGGGCCCGACCACGCTGGGGCTCGTGCCGGTCGGCTACGGCGACGGCATCCCGCGGCACGCCAGCGGCACCGGCCCGGTGCAGATCGCGGGCAAGTGGCGCACGGTGGCCGGCCGGGTGGCGATGGACCAGTTCGTCGTCGACCTCGGCGGCGAGACGCCCGCGATCGGCGAGGAGGTGCTGCTGTTCGGCAACGGCGAGCGGGGCGAGCCGACCGCCGAGGACTGGGGCCGGGCCTGCGGCACCATCGCGTACGAGATCGTGACCCGGCTCGGCGCCCGGGTGCCGCGCCGCTACACCGGCGGTGTCGCCGAAGGCCCGGCGGCATGAGCGAGGAGGCCGGCCCGGTCGTGGCCGCGGCCAGGGCGGCGACCGGGGTGAGCCGGGCCGGCCTGATCGGGATCTCGGTCGGCGTGGTCGCGGCCGGCGCCGCCGCCGGGGTGGCGATCGAGCGGCTGACCGTCGGCCGGGCGACCCGCCGCCGGGCCCGTGCCGAGCTGGACGCCAACGCCCCGTACGGCTCGCTGCGCGGACGTCCGGTGACGGTGACCGCGCCGGACGGCACCGAGCTGTACGTGGAGCTGGACGGCACCGGCTGGCCCGAGCCGTCGGCCCAGGACACCGCGGGGGCCGATGCTCCGCCGGCCGGGCCGGAGCCGCTGACCGTGGTGTTCTGCCACGGCTACTGCCTCAACCAGGACAGCTGGCACTTCCAGCGGGCCGCGCTGCGCGAGGGCATGCGGCTGGTCTTCTGGGACCAGCGCAGCCATGGCCGATCCGAGCGCTCGCGTTCGTACCTGGCCGGCGAGCCCGCCAGCATCGACGAGCTGGGCGGGGACCTCAAGGCCGTGCTCGACGCCGTCGCGCCGACCGGGCCGCTGGTGCTGGTCGGCCATTCGATGGGCGGCATGACGGTGATGGCGCTGGCCGACCAGCACCCGGAGCTGTTCCGGACGGGGGTGACCCCGGCCGAAGGCGGGGGGAGGGTCGCCGGGGTCGCGCTGGTCGGTACCCTGGCGGGGGACTGGGAGGCCGTCAGCCTCGGCCTGCCCGCGGCCGGCGCCAAGCTCTTCAAGAAGGTCGCCCCGGGGGTGATGAAGCTGCTCGGCCGTCAGGTCGGGCTGGTGGAGGCGACCCGGCGGGCGGGCGCGGACCTCACCGCCGTCCTCTACCGGAAGTTCTCCTTCGGCGGGAAGGACGTCGACCCGGGCGTGGTCCGGTTCGCCGAACAGCTGCTGGACGCCACCCCGATCGACGTGGTCGCCGAGTTCTACCCGGTCTTCGGCGCGCACGAGAAGACCACCGCGCTGGCCACCCTGCGCGACATCCCCACGCTGGTGCTGGCCGGCACCAAGGACCTGCTCACCCCGCCCGGCCACAGCGAGGCGATCGCCGAGCAGCTGCCCGGCGCCGAACTGGTCCTGGTCGAGGACGCCGGCCACCTGGTGATGCTGGAACACCCCGGGCTCGTCGACCGGTGCCTGGCCGCTCTGCTCCGGCGGGCCGTCGGCTACCGCGGCACCGCGCCGCTGCCGCCGTCCGTGCGCGACCTGCTCTGATCCGGCGCCGGGAGCCGGGCGGGCCGGGCCCCGCCTCCGGTACGGACCGCCGCCCGGAGCACGCCGGTACCCGGATGTGGCACCGTAGCGGGGGCGGCCGGCGGTCGGCGCGCCGCACGGATCGAAGGGCATTTCACGCGCATGGGCTCGGACGCGACTCTCACCGTTCCCACTCCCGAGCGGATGGGCCGGCTCGGCCGGGAACTGGCCGCGCTGCTGCGGCCGGGGGACCTGGTGCTGCTCTCCGGCGAACTGGGGGCGGGGAAGACCACGCTGACCAGAGGGCTGGGGGAGGGGCTCCAGGTGCGCGGGGCAGTCACGTCGCCCACCTTCGTGATCGCCCGGGTGCACCCGTCGCTGGTCGGCGGTCCGGCGCTGGTGCACGTCGACGCGTACCGCCTCGGCGGGGACCTGGACGAGATGGAGGACCTCGACCTGGACGTCTCGCTGCCGGAGTCGGTGGTGGTGGTCGAGTGGGGCGAGGGCAAGGTCGAGCGGCTGTCCGAGGACCGGCTGGAGGTGCGGATCGAGCGCGCCCTCGGCGGCGCCGGGGCCGAGGACGACCTGGACCCGCGCCGGGTGGTGCTGACCGGGATCGGCCCGCGCTGGGACGGGGTGGCGCTGGCCGCGCTGGCCTAGAGGTGTCTTCGGGGCGTCTTCCCGACAGGTTGTCGGGAAAGTGTTGCGGGCGGGGTGCCGGGCGTGATGGGATGGGTGCTGCGGTTAGGTCTGCCTAACTAGGGAGGCGCCATGTCGAGCACCACCCCCGCCCCGGAGCGCGCGCCGCGCGGCACCGGAGCCGGAGAGTCCGCCCGCCGCGCTCAGGGGGAGCCGATGCGCGCGCTGCTGGCCGCTTGCGCGGCCGCGGAGGCGGTGTCCACCCCGCCGGTGCCCGAGCGCGGGAAGGCGGCGCCGGTCGAGGCCGTGCCCGCCGAGGCTCCGCGCGCCGCCTGAGCGAGCCGCCTCAGGCGATCACGACCACCTTGGTGTCGCGCGGCGCGAAGTCCCAGAGCAGCTGGCCGTCCTCGCGGCTGCTGCGGATACCGCCGGTCTTGGCCTGCGGGTCGGTGGTCGGCGTGGCGCCGTCCACGGCCGCGCTGAAGCCGAACACGACGCCGTTCTGCTGGGCGAAGCGCACCACGTGCTCGATCTGCCGCCCGTCCGTGCCCGTGGTGGTCGGGGTCCTGCTGTAGACGGGGTAGCTGCCGGGAGTCGGCTCCACCGAGCCCGGCGTGACCGCGAAGGCGGCCACCACCTGGGGGGTCTTCTTGGGGTCGACCAGCCAGACGTAGTGGCTGCCGACCGAGTAGACGACCCGCAGCCCGCTGCCGGAAGTCGTCGGCAGCGTGGGGACGGTCGGGGTGGCCGGGGCCGACGGGGTGGCCGGGGCGGCCGGATCGTTCGACACCGAGGCCGTGCTCGCGCTCGGGCGGACGCCGCCGGCGCGGTCCTGCGCACCGTTGGCCTGGAAGGCCAGCAGGCTCACCACCGCCAGGGCCCCCAGGGTCAGCCCGGTGACCACCACTCCAGGACCCATCTTCGCCACGTGCCGCTCCCACCGCCGTCCAAAACCGTCCGCCCCATCGTGCCAGGTTCACCCGGCGAGCCCGCATCGTGCCGGACGTGTGTTCCGAAACGGAACGCGCTGTCGATCGGGCGGAGCAGGTCCGGCCGTCCCGACCGCGGCCGACCGGTCTAACCTTGACCCCGTGCTGCTGCTCGCGTTCGACACCGCCACCCCCGCCGTCACCGCCGCCGTCCACGACGGCACGGCCGTCCTCGCCGAGACCGACCAGGTCGACGCCAGGCGCCACGGCGAACTGCTCCTGCCCGCCATCGACCGGGTGCTGCGGGCGGCCGGCGTCGACAAGCACCGGCTCACCGGCATCGCGGTCGGCGTCGGCCCGGGCCCGTACACCGGCCTGCGGGTCGGCCTGGTGACCGCCGCCGCGCTCGGCCACGCGCTCGGCCTGCCCGTGCACGGCGTCTGCACCCTGGACGCGATCGCCCACCAGGCCCGGGCCGAGGGCCTGGCCGGGCAGCCGTTCACGGTGGCCACCGACGCGCGCCGCAAGGAGGTCTACTGGGCCTCGTACGACGCCGAGGGCCGCCGGACCGAGGGGCCCGCCGTGGACCGCCCGGCCGAGCTGACCCCGCGGCCGCGGGCCGTCGGCGCCGGCGCGCTGCTCTACCCGGACGCCTTCCCCGGCGCGCACGGCCCCGAGCACGTCTCGGCCGGCGCGCTCGCCGCCTTCGCCGCCGCCGAGCTGGCCGCCGGGCGCGAGCTGCTCCCCAACGTCCCGCTCTACCTGCGCCGCCCGGACGCCCAGGTGCCCGCCGGCTACAAGGCGGTGCTCCCGGCGTGAACGGCGACACCACCCTGCGCCGGATGCGCTGGTGGGACATCGCGCCGGTGATGGAACTGGAGCTGCGGCTCTTTCCCGAGGACGCCTGGTCCACCGGGATGTACTGGTCCGAGCTGGCCGAGACCCACCCCGGCGGCACCCGCCACTACACCGTCGCCACCACCCGCGACGGCGCCGTCGTCGGCTACGCCGGACTGATGGCGGTGGCCGGCGAGGGCGACGTGCAGACCATCGCCGTCGACGAGCGCCACCAGGGCGCCGGCCTCGGCGCGGCACTGCTCACCGACCTGATCCAGGAGGCCGCCCGGCGGGGCTGCGCCGAACTGCTGCTGGAGGTGCGGGTGGACAACCCGCGCGCCCAGCGGCTGTACGAGCGCTTCGGCTTCGAGCCGGTCGGCATCCGGCGCGGCTACTACCAGCCCGCCAACGTCGACGCGCTGGTGATGCGCCTCGACGACCCGCAAACGGACGCGCCTCAGAAAGACGTGAAGGACACCCGCCATGGCTGACGAACCGCTCGTCCTCGGTATCGAGACCTCCTGCGACGAGACCGGCGTCGGCATCGTGCGCGGCACCACGCTGCTCGCCGACGCGGTCGCCTCCAGCGTCAACGACCACGCCCGGTTCGGCGGCGTCGTCCCCGAGATCGCCAGCCGCGCGCACCTGGAGGCGATGGTCCCGACCATCCAGCGCGCCCTGGACACCGCCGGGGTCAGGGCGGGCGACCTGGACGGGATCGCCGTCACCGCCGGCCCGGGCCTCGCGGGCGCGCTGCTGGTCGGCGTCAGCGCCGCCAAGGCCTACGCCTGGGCGCTGGACAAGCCGCTGTACGGGGTCAACCACCTCGCCTCGCACATCTGCGTGGACCAGCTGGAGCACGGCCGGCTGCCGTCGCCCACGATGGCCCTGCTGGTCTCCGGCGGGCACTCCTCGCTGCTCCTCAGCGAGGACATCACCAGCGACGTCCGCCCGCTCGGCGCGACCATCGACGACGCGGCCGGAGAGGCCTTCGACAAGGTCGCCCGGGTGCTCGGCCTGGGCTTCCCCGGCGGCCCGGTGGTGGACCGCACCGCCCGCGAGGGGGACCGCAGGGCGATCGCCTTCCCGCGCGGCCTGACCGGCCCCAGGGACCCGGAGTACGACTTCTCCTTCTCGGGCCTGAAGACCGCCGTCGCCCGCTGGGTGGAGGCGAAGCGCCGGGCCGGCGAGGAGGTGCCGGTCGCCGACGTGGCGGCGTCCTTCCAGGAGGCGGTCACCGACGTGCTGACCCGCAAGGCCGTCAAGGCGTGCAGGGACAACGGCGTCGACCACCTGATGATCGGCGGCGGGGTGGCGGCCAACTCGCGGCTGCGGGAGATGGCCCAGCAGCGCTGCGACAAGGCGGGCATCCGGCTGCGGGTGCCGCGCCCCGGCCTGTGCACCGACAACGGCGCGATGGTCGCCGCGCTCGGCGCCGAGATGGTCTGGCGGGACCGCGCGCCGTCCGCCTTCGACCTCTCCGCCGACTCCTCGCTGCCCGTCACCGAGACGCACGTACCGGCGGTGGCGTCCGGGCACGGCGACGTCCACGGCCAGGCCTACCAGGCCCTCGGCGGTGGCCGGTGAGCACCACCGCCGCGATGTGGGAGGCCCGGGCCGCCGACGGGCGGGCCGCCGAGCTGACCGCCTGGGTGCACGCCGTCGCCCTGCCCGCCCTGCGCGGCGCGGCCGGTCTGGTCCGCACCGAGCTGTTCAGCGCCCCGGGCGAGCGGGTGCTGCTGATCACCTGGTGGACCGGCGAGCCCGTTCCGCTCGCCGAGCCGCCGGCCGGCCTGCTCGGCCGCCCGGTGCACCGCTGGTCCTTCACCAGCGAGCACGTCGAGCCATGAGGACGGGAACCGCCGCGCCGGCCGCTACCGTGCTCTAGGGCGAGACGGCTGGACGGATCCGGGGAGCGCGGCGCGGTGAAGAAGTACGGGCGGAGCAGGACGAAGACGTACGCGGTGGGGGCGCTGGCGCTGCTGGCCGCCGCCACCGGGTGCGGCAGCAGCGGTGGCGGTACGCCGGCGGCGGCCGGCGGCACACCGTCCACCGCGGCCCACCCCTCGGGCGGCGGCGCGCAGACCCCGGCGGCCGCCGCGGCCACCACGCCCGCCGCACCACCGGCCGCCGGGGACCCGGCGGCCTGGGCGAAGTGGAACCTCAAGCCGCTGGCGCCCGCCCCGGCCGCGCCCGCCGACAAGCCGATCAAACTCGAACGGACCGGCACCGTACCGGTGTTCAGCGATGTGAAGACGGCCGACAAGGTCGTCTTCATCACCATCGACGACGGCGCCGAGAAGGACCCGAAGTTCGTCGAGATGCTGACCGACCTCAAGGTGCCGGTCTCGATGTTCCTGACCCGGGACATCGTCAAGGACAACTACGGCTACTTCAAGCCGCTCCAGGCGCTCGGCAACCACATCCACAACCACACCGTGGACCACGCGCAGATGAGCAAGGTCCCGCCGGAGAAGCAGAAGTCCGAGATCTGCGACGCCCAGTCCGCGCTCACCCAGCAGTACGGCACCGCGCCGCTGCTGTTCCGCCCGCCCTACGGGGACGGCGCCAACACCCCGGCGCTGAACGGCTCGGTGCAGCAGTGCGGACCGCGGGCCATCGTGCTCTGGTGCGAGTCGATGCAGATCCACGACATGCAGTACCAGGCGGCGGACAAGAAGCTGAAGCCCGGCGACATCGTCCTCGCCCACTTCCGGGGCCCGAAGGACCTCAAGGGCGAGACGATGACGCAGATGTTCGGCGAGATGCTGGCCCGCATCCAGGAGCAGGGCTTCGCGGTGGCCCGGCTCGAGGACTACATTCAGGCGCCCCCGGCCTGATCCGCCGCCACCTGATCCGCCGCCGCCCCGGCCGTCACCGGCCGGCCCAGCATCATCAGCGGGCCCCGGTCGGTGCGGCTGAGGATCACCGTGACGCTGTTCGGCCCGGACGGCTTCAGCTGCCGGCGCAGCTCCTCGGGGGTGATCGCCATCCCGCGCTTCTTGATCACCACCGTGCCGACGGCCCGTTCGCGCAGCAGCGCCTTCAGCTTCTTGATGTGGAACGGCAGCACGTCGGTGAGCTCGTACGCGTGCGCGTACGGGGTGGCGACCAGGCGGTCCGAGGTGAGGTAGGCGATCTTCGGGTCGATCAGCCGGCCGCCCACCTGGCCGGCCACCTCGGCGACCAGGTGGGCGCGGATCACCGCGCCGTCCGGCTCGTACAGGTAGCGGCCGACCGGTCCGGCGGGCGGGTCGGGCAGGTCGCCGCCGGTCAGCGTGGTGCCGTGCGGCAGCAGGGTGGCGCGGTGCGGGTGCCCGGCCCCGGTGCCGAACCAGAGCACCGCCTCCTTGACGTCCCCGTGGTCGGAGACCCACTCGGCCTCGGCGTCGGCCGGGACGGCCTCGTGCGGGATGCCCGGCGCGACCTTCAGCGCGCCGACCGGGGTGCGGCGGCCGGCCTCGATCGCCCAGGAGAGCGGCGGGGCGTACGCCTCCGGGTCGAACACCCGGCCGCGTGACGTCCGGCGGGCCGGGTCGGTGAAGACCGCGTCGTAGCCGGTGACATCGATGTCGGCGACGTCCGCGCAGCGCACCTCCACCAGGTCGGACAGGCCCAGCGCGGCCGCGTTCGCGGCGGTGGCGGCACAGGCCGCCGGGTCCCGGTCGACGGCGAGCACCTCGATCCCGGCCCGGGCCAGCGCCAGGACGTCCCCGCCGATGCCGCAGCAGAGGTCGGCCAGCCGGCGCACGCCCAGCCCGGCGAAGCGCCGCGCCCGCCACTCGGCGACGCTGCGCCGGGTGGACTGCTCGACCCCGTTGGGCGTGAAGTACATCAGGTCGGCGTCCGGGCCGAACTTCGCCCGGGCCCGCTGCCGCAGCCGGGCCTGCCCGAACGCCGCCGACACCAGCTCCGCCGGGTGCTCCCGCCGCAGCCGGGTGGCCAGGGCCAGCTCCTCCTCGGGCGCGAACTCACGCAGTTCGGCGAGCAGGGACTGCCCCTCGGGGGTCAGCAGGGGCTGCAGGTTCTCGGTCTCCACCCGGTCATTCTCCCCGGTCCCGGGCCCGGCGCGACGCGTCGTCGGCCGCCTGCCCGCAGGCCCCGGTGCGCCGTGGGCCCACCGCGCCACGCGCAACACGAGGGCGCGCCGTTGGCACTCTGGTTGACTGAGTGCTAACCGCACCCTATGGTCGTCCTTGGCACTCTCCACCTGGTGAGTGCTAACGCGATGAAGCGTGTCTGACCCCCGCGACGGCAGGCTCGCAGGTTCGCCCCTACCCGTTAGAAAACCCCGTAATCTCCGAAGGGGAGCTCGGACGTGACCACCAGCAGCAAGGTTGCCATCAAGCCGCTCGAGGACCGCATTGTGGTCCAGCCGCTCGACGCCGAGACCACCACGGCCTCCGGCCTGGTCATCCCGGACACGGCCAAGGAGAAGCCCCAGGAGGGCGTCGTCCTGGCCGTCGGCCCGGGCCGCTTCGAGGACGGCCAGCGTCTGCCGCTCGATGTCGCCGTCGGCGACATCGTCCTGTACTCGAAGTACGGCGGCACCGAGGTGAAGTACCAGGGCGAGGAGTACCTCGTCCTCTCGGCTCGCGACGTTCTCGCCATCATCGAGAAGTAACGCGACGTCGGGAAGCAAGACGTTCCAGCCCGCCCCGGATCCGTGTCCCAGTGACAGGGGCCCGGGGCGTGGTTGTTGGTTCACGTAGTTTCAGCGGTCGGTGGGCCGGCCGCAGCCCCGAGGGAATAGGGAACATGGCGAAGATCCTGCAGTTCGACGAGGACGCCCGCCGCTCGCTGGAGCGCGGTGTGAACAAGCTGGCCGACACCGTCAAGGTGACCATCGGCCCCAAGGGCCGCAACGTCGTCATCGACAAGAAGTTCGGCGCCCCGACCATCACCAACGACGGTGTCACCATCGCCCGTGAGGTCGAGCTGGACGACCCGTACGAGAACCTTGGCGCGCAGCTCGTCAAGGAGGTCGCCACCAAGACCAACGACGTCGCGGGTGACGGCACCACCACCGCCACCGTGCTGGCCCAGGCCCTGGTCAACGAGGGGCTGCGCAACGTCGCCGCCGGTGCCGGCCCGGCCGCCCTGAAGAAGGGCATCGACAAGGCCGTCGCCGCCGTCTCCGAGCACCTGCTCTCCATCGCCCGCGAGATCGAGGGCAAGGACGACGTCGCCGCCGTCGCGTCCCTCTCCGCGCAGGACACCCAGGTCGGCGAGCTGATCGCCGAGGCGATCGACAAGGTCGGCAAGGACGGTGTCATCACCGTCGAGGAGTCGAACACCTTCGGCGTGGAGCTGGACTTCACCGAGGGCATGCAGTTCGACAAGGGCTACCTGTCGCCGTACTTCGTCACCGACGCGGAGCGGCAGGAGGCGGTCCTGGAGGACCCGTACATCCTGATCAACCAGGGCAAGATCTCCTCCATCCAGGAGCTGCTGCCGCTGCTGGAGAAGATCCTCCAGGGCGGTTCCTCGAAGCCGCTGCTGATCATCGCCGAGGACGTCGACGGCGAGGCGCTGTCGACCCTCGTGGTGAACAAGATCCGCGGCACCTTCAACGCGGTCGCCGTCAAGGCCCCGGGCTTCGGCGACCGCCGCAAGGCGATCCTCGGCGACCTGGCCACCCTGACCGGTGCCACCGTCATCTCCGAGGAGGTCGGCCTCAAGCTCGACCAGGCCGGTGTGGACGTGCTGGGCACCGCCCGCCGCGTGACCATCACCAAGGACGAGACCACCGTCGTCGACGGCGCCGGTGACACCGAGGCCGTGGCCGGCCGCGTCGCCCAGATCAAGGGCGAGATCGCGAACACCGACTCCGACTGGGACCGCGAGAAGCTGCAGGAGCGCCTGGCCAAGCTGGCCGGCGGCGTCTGCGTCATCAAGGTCGGCGCCGCCACCGAGGTGGAGCTGAAGGAGCGCAAGCACCGTCTGGAGGACGCCATCTCGGCGACCCGTGCCGCGGTCGAGGAGGGCATCGTCGCCGGCGGTGGCGCCTCCCTGGTGCACGCCGCCAAGGTGCTGGAGGACGGCCTGGGCCTGTCGGGCGACGAGGCGACCGGTGTCGCGGTCGTCCGCAAGGCGCTGGCCGAGCCGCTGCGCTGGATCGCCCAGAACGCCGGCCTGGAGGGCTACGTCATCACCTCCAAGGTCGCCGAGCTGGAGGCGGGCCAGGGCTACAACGCCGCCACCGGCGAGTACGGCGACCTGGTGAAGGCCGGCGTCATCGACCCGGTCAAGGTCACCCGCTCCGCGCTGGAGAACGCCGCCTCGATCGCCTCCCTGCTGCTCACCACCGAGACCCTCGTGGTGGAGAAGAAGGAGGACGAGGAGGCCGGTCACGGTCACTCGCACGGTGGCCACGGCCACTCCCACTGACGTCTGATCAGTGACCGCAGGCCCGGTCCGCTCCCCTCGGGGACGCGGGCCGGGCCTGCGGCGTATGGGCCGGTGGTCTGCTTCGGGATTCAACTATCAGATGAATTTTGCTTATAGCAAAGTTTGCCTTATAACTGAGTCATGATCGAGGCCCGCCATCTGCGCGTTCTGCGTGCCGTCGCCCGCACCGGCTCCTTCTCCGCGGCCGCTCGCGAGCTGGGCTGTACGCAGCCTGCCATCAGCCAGCAGATGAAGGCCCTGGAGAAGTCCGTCGACACCCCGCTGGTGGTCCGGTCCGGGCGGGGCATGCAGCTCAGCGAGGCCGGGCGGGTGCTGCTCAAGCATGCCACCGGGATCCTGGCCGGGCTCTCGGCCGCCGAGGAGGAGGTCGCGGCGATCGCCGGGCTGCGGGCCGGCCGGGTGCGGCTGGTCTCCTTCCCGACCGCGAGCTCCACCCTGGTGCCGCCGGCCGTCGCCCGGCTGCGGGACGGCCATCCGGGGGTGCGCGTGTCGCTGGTCGAGGCGGAACCGCCGGAGTCGCTGGCGATGCTGCGCGGCGGGGAGTGCGAGATCGCGCTGGCCTTCCGCTACCCGCAGACGGCCGGGGCCGCCCCGGCCCTGCCGGCGCCGCCCGCGCACGGCGTGCCGCGCGAGGCGCGGGCGGAGGCGAACCTGGAGGCGCAGCAGCTCACCGCCGTCACCGACTGGTCCGACCTGGTGGTCACCCCGCTGCTGGACGACCCGATGGTCGGCGTGCTGCCCGCCGCGCACCCGCTGGCGGGGCGCGGCGGCGGGCCGGTGGAGCTGGCGGAGCTGGCGGCGGAGCAGTGGATCGCGGGCTGCCCGCAGTGCCGGGGGCATCTGGTGGAGCTGTGCACGGGGGCGGGCTTCGAGCCCCGGATCGACTTCGCGACCGACGACTACCCGGCGGTGGTCGGCCTGGTGGCGGCCGGGCTCGGGGTGGCGGTGCTGCCGGGGCTGGCGCTGGAGTCGGTGCGCCCTGACGGCGTGTCCACGGTGCCGGTGCGGACCGCCTCGGGGGCGCCGGCGGTGCGGCAGGTGGTCGCCCTGACCCTGCCGGACCTCGCGGAGGTGCCGGCCGTGGCGCTGATGCTGGAGCGGCTGGCGGGCGCGGCCGGCGGACGCTGACCCGGGGTCGCACGGCGCCAGAGCGGCCTGAAGCGCCGCGAAGAAACGTTTCTCCACGGCGTGGCGCGGGTTTGCGATTAGTGCTGTACCCCCGTCGGCGCGACCAGCGGTACCTCTACCAGACGGTGCCGCGAGCGGCCCATCATCTCCTCGCGCTCGTCCTCGGTCAGACCTCCCCAGACGCCGTACGGCTCGCGGACCGCCAGCGCGTGCGCGGCGCACTCGGTGCGCACCGGGCAGCGCATGCAGACCTCCTTGGCGCTGGCCTCGCGCGAACTGCGCGCGGCCCCGCGCTCGCCCTCGGGGTGGAAGAAGAGCGAGCTGTCCACGCCGCGGCAGGCCGCGGAGAGCTGCCAGTCCCAGAGGTCCGCGTTGGGGCCGGGGAGGCGGGAGAAATCTGCCATGGCTCATTCCCTTCAGAGGCTCGTCGGCCGCCGGCCGGCCCCAGCGGGGTGTTGCTGTGCGGCGCGGCGAGGCTTCGATGCGCTGGTGTGGACACCTGGAAATATGACTTAAGGCAACTCCATGGACAAGTCACCCACAGAGTGGCACAACAGTCAATGACCGTAGAAAAGCTATAAAAAAGGGCAAAGAGGGCATGGGCTCCGGCGGGCGCGGACGTGGCAATCGGGTGGCCCGCGGGCGCGCGCGACTCCGTACCCGTGTGCGGGTCGTACGCCGACCGCGCGCGAGCGGCACAAAAGTGCGGCGTGTGCACCGCGATGCGGCTGATCGGTAATGGGTTGGCCACGTACAGTGGTGGAGATGGCTCTGAAAGCCGTAACTCATTCGAGTGACGGTCGTTGGAAGTGCGGAGGCGGCAAGCGGGCGCCGGATGTCGGGAACGATCGCGGGGAGTAGCGGCGATCGGCCCGGAGTCCGTCGTCGACCGGCCGTGTCGGAGAGATTCGTACCAGCCAGGAGGCTCAACGTGACGCGGATCAGCTGCGGAGGACGACGGTCATGACTTCCGTTCTCGTTTGCGACGATTCCCCGCTTGCCCGCGAGGCGCTTCGCCGCGCGGTCGCGACCGTACCCGGTGTCGACCGGGTCACCACCGCGACGAACGGGGAGGAGGTCCTCCGCCGCTGGGTGGCCGACCGCTCCGATCTCGTTCTGATGGACGTCCGGATGCCCGGCCTCGGCGGGGTCGAGACGGTCCGCCGGCTGCTGTCCGCCGACCCGGGCGCGCGGATCATCATGCTCACCGTCGCCGAGGACCTCGACGGCGTCGCCCTCGCGGTGGCCGCGGGCGCCCGCGGGTACCTGCACAAGGACGCCTCGCGCGCCGAGCTGCGGGCCACCGTCACCCAGGCCCTCGCCGACCCGACCTGGCGGCTCGCCCCGCGCCGGCTGCGCAGCCCCGACATGGGCGCGGCGCCCACGTTGACGGCGCGTGAGATCCAGGTGCTGGAGGGTATGAGCCACGGTCGCAGCAACGCCGAGATCGGCCGCGAGCTCTTCCTCTCCGAGGACACCGTCAAGACCCACGCCCGGCGGCTGTTCAAGAAGCTCGGCGCCTCGGACCGTGCGCACGCGGTGGCGCTGGGCTTCCGCTGGGGCCTGGTCCGCTGACCATCGGCGGCCCCGCCGGTCGCGGCGCGCTGCTCGCGATTCCCAGGACAGGCCCCGCACAGGCGTGTGACGTTACGGTCCCGAGGTTGCACCATGGAGGAGTGGAGCACCTCGGGGACCAGCGGACAGGCACTGCGGCGAACCACACGGCCGCAGGACACTCGGCGGACAGCGCGACGGACAGGACCACCGACGGCGGCGGGGCGGGAGGCGGCACGGTGCAGGAGGGGCCGGTGGTGCGCGACGGTGTGACGTACGATGCCGCACCGCATAACGTTCCGGTGCACAACTCCGGACGCGGTGCCGCGTTTTCCCGCTCGACCAGGCACCATGGACCGATGCGTGACGACGTGGCCGGTACTCCCGGCGAGGCGGACCCGGTGGAGGCCGAGCCCTCCGGCGCGGGCCACGACGCGTCGTACGCGGATCCCGGCGAGGCAGGCCCCGGCCGTCCGCCGGTGCTCGGCGGCGGGAGTTCGCCGCTGGTCGGCGAGCTGGTCGCGGCCGCCGTACGCGGCGAGGGCCCGGCGATCGACGCGCTGCTCGCCTATGTCCACCCGCTGGCGCTGCGGTACTGCCGGGGCCGGCTGGTCCGGCTGCCGGGTGGTGCCCGGCACCATGTGGACGACGTCGCCCAGGAGGTCTGCGTGGCGGTGCTCTGCGCGCTGCCGCGCTACCGGGACCAGGGGCGGCCCTTCGAGGCCTTCGTCTACGGCATCGCCGCGCACAAGATCGCCGATCTGCAGCGGGCCGCGATGCGCGGGCCCGGCTCGACGGTGGTCCCGCAGGACGACCTGCCCGAGGTGCCGGACGAGGCGCTCGGCCCGGAGGAGCGGGCGCTGCTGAGCAGCGACGCGGCCTGGGCCAAGGAACTGCTCTCCAACCTGCCGGCCCGTCAGCGCGAGCTGGTGCTGTTGCGGGTGGCCGCCGGGCTGTCGGCGGAGGAGACCGGCGAGGTGCTCGGGATGTCGCCCGGCGCCGTCCGGGTCGCGCAGCACCGGGCGCTCAGCCGGCTGCGGGCGCTCGCGGAGGAGTCCTCCTGATCCTGGCCCGGGGCGGAATGGCTCATGGGCGGCCGGTGTTGTCAAGGGCACACGAGGACACATTCGCGGTGCCAGTACGATGGGGTATCGGCGCCTGGGCGGGTCGCCAAAGTTTCGTGGGTGCGGGCGGGGTTCCCCTGGAGGTTCCTCCAAGGCACCGAGCGTTTCGGCGGCCTGAGCGAGTGAGCGATGACAGCGCCCCCACCTCAGGGCGCGAGCGGAATAGGCCGGCCACGGAAGGTACCCCGAAATGTCTTACAACGCCGCAGGCGTACCCGAGAAGTTCGCGATGCTCGGGCTCACGTACGACGACGTCCTGCTGCTGCCCGGGGCCTCCGAGGTGCTGCCGAACCAGGTCGACACCTCCTCGCGAGTCTCCCGGAACGTGCGCGTCAACATCCCGCTGCTCTCCGCGGCGATGGACAAGGTCACCGAGTCGCGGATGGCGATCGCGATGGCCCGCCAGGGCGGCGTCGGCGTCCTGCACCGCAATCTCTCCGTCGAGGACCAGGCCAACCAGGTCGACCTGGTGAAGCGCTCCGAGTCCGGCATGGTGACCGACCCGATCACGGTCGGCCCGGAGACCACCCTGGCCGAGGCCGACGCGCTCTGTGCGAAGTTCCGGATCAGCGGTGTGCCGATCGCGGACGAGGCGGGCAAGCTGCTCGGCATCGTCACCAACCGTGACATGGCCTTCGAGTCGGACCGCAGCCGCCAGGTCCGCGAGATCATGACCCCGATGCCGCTGATCACCGGCAGGGTCGGCATCTCCGGCGAGGACGCGATCGGGCTGCTCCGCCGCCACAAGATCGAGAAGCTCCCGCTGGTCGACGACGAGGGCCGGATCAAGGGCCTGATCACCGTCAAGGACTTCGTCAAGGCCGAGAAGTACCCGAACGCCGCCAAGGACGCCGAGGGCCGGCTGCTGGTCGGTGCCGCCGTCGGCGCCAGCGCCGAGGCGTTCGACCGGGCCCAGGCCCTGGTCGAGGCCGGGGTGGACTTCCTGGTCGTGGACACCTCGCACGGGCACAGCCACAACGCGCTGGCCTGGATCGCCAAGATCAAGTCGGCCGTCAAGGTCGACGTGGTCGGCGGCAACGTCGCCACCCGTGACGGCGCCCAGGCGCTGATCGACGCCGGCGTGGACGGCGTCAAGGTCGGCGTCGGCCCCGGCTCCATCTGCACCACCCGGGTGGTCGCCGGCATCGGCGTCCCGCAGGTCACCGCGATCTACGAGGCCGCGCTCGCCTGCCAGGCGGCCGGCGTACCGGTGATCGGCGACGGCGGCCTGCAGTACTCCGGCGACATCGGCAAGGCGCTCGCCGCCGGCGCCGACACCGTGATGCTGGGCTCGCTGCTGGCCGGCTGCGAGGAGTCCCCGGGCGAGCTGCAGTTCATCAACGGCAAGCAGTTCAAGTCCTACCGCGGCATGGGCTCGCTGGGCGCCATGCAGTCCCGCGGCCAGGGCCGCTCGTACTCCAAGGACCGTTACTTCCAGGCCGAGGTGGCCTCGGACGACAAGCTCGTCCCCGAGGGCATCGAGGGCCAGGTGCCCTACCGCGGTCCGCTGTCCGCCGTGCTGCACCAGCTGGTCGGCGGTCTGCGCCAGACCATGGGCTACGTCGGCGCCGCCACCATCGCCGAGATGGAGAGCAAGGGCCGGTTCGTCCGGATCACCTCGGCGGGCCTCAAGGAGAGCCACCCGCACGACATCCAGATGACCGTCGAGGCGCCGAACTACACCACGCGCTGACACCGTCCGCCCGAGGGGCCCGCCACCGCGGGCCCCTCAGGCGTGTCCGGCTCCTGCGCCGGGAGGGGCGCGCCCCTCGCCGAGCCGAAGGAGCGTGCCGAGCCGAAGGGGCGCCCCGGAGGCGAGCGCGCGAGTAACAGCGCGTGCGGGATACTGGGGACGGCCGGGGTGACCCGGCGGGTACGAGCAACAAACCAGAAGGGCTCGAAGTGACTGAGATCGAGATCGGGCGAGGCAAGCGCGGCCGCCGGGCGTATTCCTTCGACGACATCGCCGTCGTCCCCAGCCGTCGTACGCGGGACCCGAAGGAGGTCTCGATCGCCTGGCAGATCGACGCCTACCGTTTCGAGCTGCCGTTCCTGGCCGCCCCGATGGACAGCGTGGTCTCCCCGCAGCAGGCCATCACCATCGGCCGCCTCGGCGGTCTCGGTGTGCTCAACCTCGAAGGCCTGTGGACCCGCTACGAGGACCCGCAGCCGCTGCTCGACGAGATCGCCCGGCTCGACGACGAGGCCGCCGCCACCCGCCGCCTGCAGGAGATCTACGCCGCGCCGATCCGCGCCGAGCTGATCAAGCAGCGGATCCAGGAGGTGCGCGACTCCGGCGTGGTCACCGCCGCCGCGCTCTCCCCGCAGCGCACCGCAGAGTTCTCCAAGGCCGTCGTCGACGCCGGTGTCGACGTCTTCGTCATCCGCGGCACCACCGTCTCCGCCGAGCACGTCTCCGGCGCCGCCGAGCCGCTCAACCTCAAGCAGTTCATCTACGAGCTGGACGTCCCGGTCATCGTCGGCGGCTGTGCCACCTACACCGCCGCGCTGCACCTGATGCGCACCGGCGCGGCCGGCGTGCTGGTCGGCTTCGGCGGCGGCGCCGCCCACACCACCCGCGGCGTGCTCGGCATCCAGGTGCCGATGGCCACCGCCGTCGCCGACGTGGCCGCCGCCCGTCGCGACTACATGGACGAGTCCGGCGGCCGCTACGTCCACGTGATCGCGGACGGCGGCGTCGGCTACAGCGGCGACCTGGCCAAGGCCATCGCCTGCGGCGCCGACGCGGTGATGATCGGCGCGGCGCTGGCCCGGGCCACCGACGCCCCCGGCCGTGGCTTCCACTGGGGCATGGAGGCCGTCCACGAGGAGCTGCCGCGCGGCAAGCGGGTGGACCTCGGCACCGTCGGCACCACCGAGGAGATCCTCACCGGCCCGTCGCACACCCCCGACGGCACCATGAACCTGTTCGGCGCGCTGCGCCGTGCCATGGCCACCACCGGCTACTCGGAGCTCAAGGAGTTCCAGCGGGTCGAGGTGACCGTCAACCCGGCGCTCAACCACCGCTGAGCCCGGTCACGCACGGTTGACGAGGCCCCCACCGGACACCGCCCGGTGGGGGCCTCGTCGCTCCGGGTCAGTCCCGGGAGGCCGTGCGGCGGGTCAGGATGAAGCCGCCGATCAGGGCGATGCCGTAGAAGGCGACGTCCAGCAGCCGGCGGTCCTCGCGCCAGAGCGTCAGCGCGTCGCCGAGCAGCTCGCCGTACGGGGTGCCCGCCAGCTCGTGCAGACGCCGGGTCTGGCCCAGCAGCTGGCCGAGGAAGAGCGCGCCGGCCGCGAGCGCCGCGCCGAGCAGCGGCAGGACCCGGCTGTGGCCGCCCAGCCGGCCGAGCGGCCAGGCGACGGCGGCGGCCGGGGCGATCGCCAGCCAGCCGATGGTGTCCTGCACCCGGGCCGGCGCGCTGCCGTACGCCAGGGCGCCGAGCAGCATCGCGGCGGCGGCGGTCGCGGCGGCCAGGCCGGTGCGGTGGTGCCGGCCGTCGGCGGCGGGTGCGGGCGAGGGTTCGTAACCGGCCACCGGGGCGCCGGGCATACCGGGGGCGACATAGCCCTCGGGGGTGTCCGGTTCGGGCGCGACCGAGTAGTGCTGAGCCGTTCGTGGCCGTCCCGACTGGCCGTCAGCGCCCGGTGTGGGTGCGGTCATGGGCGTCGAATCCCCCCGGAAAGACTGTGAGCTGCCGAACGCTAGCAGCGCCCGGGCCCGGCCGGACAGGGGTTTCGATCACAGATCGGGCACGGAGCGCGACCGTCGTCCGGTTCGCCGGAGGTGTGGCCGGGGGCCGGGTGGTCGAGGGCCCTCGGGACAGGGGATGATGGAGGCTTGGCGTTCGGGCCCGACGCCGGGCCGACGCGCCGTCACCTCGACCGCCAGCAGCACATGGGGGAACGTTCCGAATGACCCAGGCGCAGGGTTCCACCGGCCGCCTTCTGGCCGGCCGTTACCGGCTGGACGCGGTGCTCGGGCGCGGCGGTATGGGCACCGTCTGGCGCGCCGAGGACGAAATGCTGGGCCGGATCGTCGCGGTCAAGGAACTGCGGATGAACGCCAGCGTCGAGGAGGACGAGAAGCACCGGCTGATCGTCCGTACGCTGCGCGAGGCCAAGGCCACGGCGCGGATCCGGCACAGCTCGGCGGTCACCGTCTTCGACGTGGTCGACGAGGACGACCGGCCGTGGATCGTGATGGAGCTGGTCGAGTCCCGCTCGCTGGCGGACGTGATCAAGGAGGACGGGCCGTTGGAGCCCGTCCGGGCCGCCGAGATCGCGCTCGACGTGCTGGGGGTGCTGAGCGCCGCGCACGCGCTCGGCATCCTGCACCGCGACGTGAAGCCGTCCAACGTGCTGATCGGCGAGGACGGCCGGGTGGTGCTCACCGACTTCGGCATCGCCAGTGTCGAGGGCGACGCCTCGGTCACCTCCACCGGAATGCTGGTCGGCGCGCCCTCGTACATCTCGCCGGAGCGGGCCCGGGGACAGAAGCCAGGCCCGCCGGCCGACCTGTGGTCGCTGGGCGGCACGCTGTACGCGATGGTCGAGGGCCGGCCGCCGTACGACCGGGGTTCGGCGCTGGCCACCCTCACGGCGGTGATGACCGAGGAGCTCACCACGCCGACGAACGCGGGCCCGCTGCTGCCGGTGATCGAGGGGCTGCTGGCGAAGGACCCGGTCGAGCGGCTGGACGCCTCGCAGACCCGGTCGATGCTCAAGCGGGTGGTCGCCGAGGACACCGCGCGGGCCGAGTCGACCACCGAGCACGCGATGCCGGTGCGGGCGGCGGGTGCGGCCGGGGTGACCGCTGCGGCCGGTGCGGTCGGCCAGGGCGCGTCCGGCAGCGGTGAGGACGCCGGGGACGTCAAGGGCGCCGGCGAGGACGGCAAGGACGGCGGGAGCGGCGAGGACACCGAGAACACCGAGAACACCGAGAACGCGGGCGGGGCCACCGGCAAGCGGCCGGTCGGCGGGCTGCTCGGCACCGTCCGGGTGGGCAGCCGGGCCAAGGACGAGGAGCCCGTCGCCGCGGCGGAGGCCGCGGCCGGGCCCGAGCCGGTCCAGCCGGTGAGCGGCGAGTGGACCCTGGGCGCGACCCAGGCGGCCGGTGCGGACCCGCGCAAGGGCCGGCGGCGGCTGGCCGTGGTCGCGGTGGTACTGGTGGTGCTGCTGATCGCCGGGACGGTGGCGCTGGTGCGGGCGTTCGGCGGCTCCGACAACGGGGCGGCGCAGGGATCCGGAGTCACCGTCGGGCTGTCGACCGGCGCGGACGCCCCGCCGGTGGACACGCCCCCGGCGGACACGCCCCCGGCCGGGACGGAACCGGCGAGCGGCGCCCCGGAGGCGACCACGCCCGCCGCCCCGAGCACCGCCCCGACCACGCCGTCCGCCGTCACCACGACCGCCGAGCAGACCGTCGCCCCGCCCGCCCCGGCGCCGTCGTCGGCCCCGCCGGCCCCGCCGGCCCCGGCCGGTGCGGCCGTGCCGGCCGGGTACCACGCGTACAAGGACCCGTCCGGTTTCTCGATCGTGCTGCCGGACTGGCTGGAATCGGCCGGCTCCGACTCCGTCCGGCACATCTTCAAGGGCGGCGGCAGCACCCTGACCGTGGAGTGGACCACCAGCCCCGGCCCGGACGCCCTCGCCGACTGGAAGGAGTCCGAGCCCGGGCTCCGCGGCCGCGTCACCAACTACCAGCGGGTGGTCCTGCAGGCCGTCAACTACCGCGAGTGGACCAACGCCGCCGACTGGGAGTGGACGTCCGGCAGCCCCCGCACGCACTCGCTCAACCGGGGCTTCGTCACCGGCACCCCGGCCAAGTACGGCTACGCCATCTACTGGACCACCCCGGACACGGACTGGAACGCACCGCAGAACGTCCAGGCCAGGGAGACCGCCTTCGCGACCTTCCAGCCCGCGCCGTAGCCGGGGTGCTCAGCCGATCAGGCGTTGCTTGGCGCGGCCGAACTCCTCGTCGGTGAGGGCCCCCGCGGTGTGCAGGGCGGCCAACCGCTCCAGCTGGTCGAGCAGTTCGGCACCGGTGGAGGGCGCGGCGGCCGGGGCGGGGGCGAGGGACTTGGGCGTAGCGTTACGGGACAGCCGGGCGGCCGCCCGGATCTGCTCGGCGAAGACCTCGGCCTTGGCCACGTCCTCGAACCGGTGCGAGCCGGTGAGCGCGACCACCAGCAGCACCTCGCCGTTGAACCGGGTCCTGGTCACGGTGGCGTCCGTGACCGCCGAAAGCGGAACCGGGACCGGCGGTTTTCCGTCCTTGAGGAAGAGCAGCCGGTGGGTGGTGAGGACCAGCACGCCCTTGCGGAAGTGGTCGGGATGGCGCCCGGCCGTGGATGCGACCGGCTTTTCGTCGGGTGCGACGTTCGCCTCGACGGTGCGCAGGGCCTCCGCCCGGGTGTCGCTGTTGTTGTTGCCGGCCACGTCGAAGGCCGCGTCGATCAGATCGGTCCAGTCCATGGGATCGAGCGTAATGCGGCAGACAATTAGGCTGGGCGGCGAGCGAGAGGAACACGCATGCGAGCGGTCCCGGGGCAGATGCTGGCGGGTCGTTACCGGCTGACGGATCATCCGGAGGCGGCGCGCGCGCTCGCCGTGGACGAGCGGACGGGAGCCCTCGTCCTGTTGCGCGGCCTGGAGCTGCCGGGCCTGCTGACGAGCGGTCACGATCCCGACGACCCGGTGCCCGAGCAGGGCGAGCGGCTGGTCCGCCGGGTGGGGGCGGTGGGCGCGGCCGCGGCGACGCATCCCCGGCTGCTGCAGGGGGTCGGGGCGTTCGTCGAGGGCGAGCTGCTCTGGACGGTCGAGGAGTGGCCGGCCGGGGTGCCGCTGTCCGAGCAGGCCGCGGCCGGGCCGGTCCCGCCGTACCGGGTGGCCGAGGTGGCGGCGGACCTGTCGGGCGCGCTGCGGGCGCTGCACGAGGCGGGCCTCGCGCACGGCAACCTGACCACCGAGTCGGTGCTGGTCTGCGAGGACGGCGCGGCGCTGCTGGGCGGGCTGCTGTCCGGGGTGGCGCAGGAGGCGCTGGCCGAGGAGCTGGGCGGGCCCGGTGGGCGCCGCCGGTACGAGGTGCGGGCCACCCTGGTCGGCCCGGTGGCGGAGCGCTGGCCGCTGGACGGCGGCCCGGCGGGCGACTGCTGGGCGCTCGGCGTGCTGATGCAGCGGCTGGTGACCGGCCGTTCGCCGTTCCCGGACCACGGGGTGCCGGAGCTGGTGACGGCGGTGCGCGACGGGCGACGGGAGCCGGCCGCGGTGTGCGGGCCGCTGGCGCCGCTGGTGGAGCGGCTGCTCCAGCCCGATCCGGCGCTGCGGCCGACGGCGGCGCAGATCCAGCGGGAGCTGGCGGACCTGCTGGCGGGCGCGCCGGAGCCGGTCGACGAGGAACGGGCGGCCGGGCTGCTCACGGTGAAGCCGGAGGGCCCGTTGGTGCCGCTGACACCGCGTCGGCGCGGCCGGGGCGGGCCCGGCCGGGAGCCGGTGGCGGCGGAGACCGGCCCGGAGCCGGCCCGGCCGCCGCGGGTGCCGCCGGCGCTACTGGGCCCGCTGCTGGTCGCCGGGGTGTTCCTGCTGCTGGTGCTCGGGGTGGCGGCTGTGGTGCTGTTCGCAGGCTGACGGTGCCCGCCCGGGAAGCCGTCGCGGTACGGCGGACGGGGGTGATTACCGGGGTGGGGGCGGTGCGCCTAGTGTGTGCGTGGGATTTGTTCGAACTGTGGTCTGCACCAGGCCCTCCGTCGCGGTGACGGCGGTGGATGAGGGGGAGCGGTCGCCGATGGGCGTGCAGGACCGGCCGGAGGCGGCCGAGGTGGAGCGGCTGCTGGCCGGGCGCTACGAGCTGGGCGACCGGCTCGGCCGGGGCGGCATGGGCACGGTCTGGCGGGCCTGGGACCGGATGCTGGACCGCGAGGTGGCGGTCAAGGAGCTCACTGTCAGTCACCTCCCCGAGGAGGAGCTGCAGATCCTGCACGCCCGGATGAAGCGGGAGGCCAGCGCGGCCGCCCGGATCAAGCACCCCGGCGTGATCACCGTCCACGACGTGCTGGAGCAGGACGGCCGCCCGTGGATCGTGATGGAGCTGGTCGACGGCCGCTCGCTGGCCGACGTGATCAGCCAGGACGGCACCTTGCAGCCGCGCGCCGTCGCCGAGGTCGGCAGCCAGGTGCTGGCCGCGCTGCACCGGGGCCACCAACTGGGCGTACTGCACCGGGACGTGAAGCCGGCCAACGTGCTGCTGGAGCGCGGGACCGGCCGGGTGGTGCTGCTGGACTTCGGGATCGCCACCTACGAGGGCTCGGCCGAGCTGACCCGGCCCGGGGACCTGGTCGGTTCGCCCGACTACCTGGCGCCGGAGCGGGCCCAGGGCGAGCGGCCGGGACCGGCCTCCGACCTGTGGGGCCTCGGGGCGACCCTGTACGCCGCGGTGGAGGGCGAGTCGCCGTTCCGCCGGACCTCGCCGCTGACCACCCTGGCCGCCGTGGTGGCCGAGCCGCTGCCGGAGCCGCGCCGGGCCGGGCCGCTGGGCCCGGTGCTGGCCGCGCTGATGGCCAAGGACCCGGCCGACCGTCCGGCCGCGGACGAGGCGGCCCGGATGCTGGCCGAGGTGCAGGCCGGGCACACCATCGGCCTGAAGGCCGTCGCGCCGCTCAAGATGCCGACCCGGTCGGTGCCGTTGGTGGACCGCAACGGGGAGCCGTCCGAGTCGGCTTCCGCCGTCGAGCCGGAGCCACCGACCGGGTCGCAGCCGGCCGCGGCAGGGGCGGACGGCGCGGGCGGGGTGGACGGGACGGACGGCGCGGGCGGCGCCGTCGTCGGCTCCCCGGCGCCCGTGGAGGTACCCACCGGGCCCACCGCGCCGGTGGTGCACCCCGTCGCGCCCGCGCGCGGCCCGGCCAAGCGCCGCACCGTACTGCGGCTCGCCCTGATCGGCCTGGCCGTCGCCGTGCTCGCGGCCGGGGCCACCTTCCTGGTGACCCGTCACCACGACGCCCCGGTCACGGAGCTCACCCCGGCCGTCTCCGGCGAGCCGAAGGCCGGCGCCCCCGGCAACGCGGAACCGGCGCCCCTCGGCTACCGCTGGGTGGACGACCCGGCGGGCTTCCGCTTCCCGCTGCCGGTCGCCACCCCGGCCTGGCAGCGCAGCACGGACAACGCGAACCAGATCTTCTACAGCCCCGACAACAAGACGCACTACCTGCAGTTCGCCGTCACCGTCGGCCAGTCGGTCAAGCCGCTGGAGCACCTGCGGCAGATGGAGACCACCGTCTCCAAGCTGAAGGACTACCGCCAGCACAAGCTGACCAGCGTCGGGGTGAACGGCCACGACGCGGCGGTCTGGGAGTTCAGCTACGCGGCCAAGGAGGGTGGCCGGCGGCGGGCGATCGAGGCGGAGTTCATCGACGGCGACGGCACCGGCTACGCCGTCTACCTGTCCTGCCCGGACGCGGACTGGCCCGAGGGCGAGCGGCGGTTCACCACGGTGCTCAACGACTTCACCCCGACCCGCTGAACCCGTTCGGCGGGCGCGCGCGGCGGCGCGCGCGCCCGACACGGGCGGTTTCTTGTTACCGGCGGGTACCGAACCGGCCGCCGAGCGCCTAGGCTGCGCCGTATGACGGACCTCACAGCAGATGCAGCGGCCACTGAGCACACCGGCGACGGCTCGGCGGCCCGCAACCCGGTCGCGCCCGGCGGCGGCCGCACCGTCGCCTCGGCCGTCCCGGCCTCGCTGGTCTCCCGCCTGGCCGGCGGCGTCACGGCCACCGGCGAGCCGCACCTGGTGGAGACCGTCGCCCCGCTGACCGGCGAGCGGCTGGCGAGCCTGCCGCAGTCCACCCCGGCCGACGTCGAGGTCGCGTACGAGCTGGCCCGGCGCGCCCAGCCCGCCTGGGCCGCGCTGCCGGTGCGCCGCCGGGCCGCCGTCCTGCTGCGCTTCCACGGCCTGCTGCTCAAGCGACAGGACGAGGTGCTGGACCTGATCCAGGCCGAGACCGGCAAGGCCCGGCTGCACGCCTTCGAGGAGGTGCTGGCCGTCGCCATGGCGGCCCGGCACTACGGGCGCGCCGCCCACGCGTACCTGCGCGACAAGCGGCACGGCGGGGCGCTGCCGGTGCTGACCCGGGCGGTCGAGGCCCGCCGGCCCAAGGGTGTCATCGGGCACATCTCGCCCTGGAACTACCCGCTGGAGCTGTCCATCGGCGACGCCCTGCCCGCCTTCGTGGCCGGCAACGCGGTGGTCAACAAGCCGGACACGCAGACCGCGCTGACCGCGCTCTGGGCCCGGGAACTGCTGGTCGAGGCCGGGCTGCCGGCCGACCTCTGGCAGATCGTGGTCGGCGACGGCCCGGTGGTCGGCCCGGCCGTGGTCGAGCACGCCGACTACGTCTCGTTCACCGGCTCCACCCGGACCGGCCGGGACGTCGCCCAGCGCGCCGCCGCCCGGCTGGTCGGCGCCTCGCTCGAACTCGGCGGCAAGAACGCCATGCTGGTGCTCGCCGACGCCGACCTGGACCGGGCCGCCGAGGGCGCCGTCCGGGCCTGCTTCTCCTCGGCCGGCCAGCTCTGCATCGCGATCGAACGCCTGCTGGTGCACCGCTCGGTGGCCGAGGAGTTCCTGGCGAGGTTCGCCGAGCGGACCCGGGCGCTGCGCCTGGGCGGCGGCCTCGCGTACGGCGCGGACATGGGATCGCTGGTCTCGGTACGGCAGTTGGACGCCACCACGCGGCACGTGGACGAGGCGGTCAAGGGCGGCGCCACGGTGCTGGCCGGCGGCCGGGCCCGGCCGGACCTCGGCCCGTTCTTCTACGAGCCGACCATCCTGGACGGCGTCACCCCGGAGATGGCGGTCTGCGCCGAGGAGACCTTCGGCCCGGTGGTCTCGGTCTACCGCTTCGACACCGAGGAGGAGGCGGTGGCCGCCGCCAACTCCACCGCGTACGGGCTGAACTCCAGTGTCTGGACGAGGGATTCGCGGCGTGGCCGGGCCGTCGCGGCCCGCCTGCGCACCGGCACGGTCAACATCAACGAGGGCTACGCGGCGGCGTACGGCTCGGTCTCCGCGCCGATGGGCGGGATGGGGGAGTCCGGGCTCGGCCGGCGGCACGGCGCCGACGGCATCCTGCGGTTCACCGAGGCGCAGACCATCGCCGGCCAGCGGCTGGTGCCGCTCGCGCCCGCGTTCGGCCTGGACGACCGGCAGTTCGCCGCGGTGTTCACCGGCGGGCTGCGGGTGCTGAAGGCGCTGCGCTTCCGGTAGCCGCGCCCGCCGGGCGGCTCGTCCGGTCCGTCCCCGACGTCAGTTCTTTTCCCGAAGGAGCGGTGGCACATGGTGGGGTCCAGCGGTGCGGCGGACTTCGACTACGACGTGGTCGTGGTCGGCTCCGGCTTCGGCGGCTCGGTCGCCGCGCTCCGGCTGACCGAGAAGGGCTACCGGGTGGCCGTCCTGGAGGCCGGGCGGCGCTTCGACCGCGACGAACTGCCCCGGAACTCCTGGGCCCTGGCCGACTACCTGTGGGCCCCCCGGCTCGGCCTGTACGGCATCCAGCGGATCCATCTGCTGGCCAACGTGCTGATCCTGGCCGGCGCCGGGGTCGGCGGCGGCTCGCTGAACTACGCCAACACCCTGTACGTGCCGCCGAAGGCGTTCTTCGAGGACCGCCAGTGGCGCCACATCACCGACTGGCAGGAGGAGCTGGCGCCCTTCTACGACCAGGCGCAGCGGATGCTCGGGGTGCGGCTGAACCCGACCGTCACCCCGTCCGACGTCCACCTCAGGGCGGCCGCCGAGCGGATGGGCGTCGGGCACACCTTCCACCTGGCGCCGGTCGGGGTCTTCTTCGGTGACGGAAAGGACGCCGAAGGGAGGGCCAGGGCGGCCCCGGGCGCCGAGACCGAGGACCCGTACTTCGGCGGCGCCGGTCCGAAGCGGCGGGCCTGCGTGGAGTGCGGCGAGTGCATGACCGGCTGCCGGCACGGCGCCAAGAACATGCTCACCGAGAACTACCTGTACCTGGCCGAGCGCGGCGGCGCCGAGATCCACCCGCTCACCACGGTGGCCCGGATCCGCGAGCACCGGGGCGCGGACGGGAGCCCGGGCTACGCGGTGGACCTACGCCGGACCGACGCGCGCTCCACCACCGACCGGGTGAAGGCGGGGGCGCGGACCGTCACCGCCGCCCGGGTGGTCGTCGCGGCCGGCACCTACGGCACCCAGTCGCTGCTGCACCGGATGCGCGACGGCGGCCACCTGCCCCGGATCTCCGGCCGGCTCGGCGAACTGACCCGCACCAACTCCGAGGCGCTGGTCGGCGCGCAGACCACGGACCGGCGGTACGGCTCCCGGGCGGACTTCACCCGGGGCGTCGCGATCACCTCATCGATCCACCCGGACGAGAACACCCACATCGAACCGGTGCGCTACGGCAAGGGCTCCAACGCCATGGGCGCGCTGTCGATCATGCAGGTCAAGGGCGGTGGCCGGACCCCGCGCTGGCTGCGCTACCTGGGGACGGCGGCCCGGCACCCGGTGACCTTCGCCCGGTCGATGGACCAGCACCGCTGGTCGGAGAAGACCATCATCGGCCTGGTGATGCAGTCCCTGGACAACTCGATCACCGTCTCGCTGAAGAAGAAGGGCCTCGGCAGGAGCCGGCTGACGTCCACCCAGGGCCACGGCGCGCCCAACCCGACCTGGATCCCGGCCGCCGAGCAGGGCGCCCGGGCGCTGGCCGACGAGATCAACGGCTTCGCCGGCGGCACCGTCGGCGAGATCTTCGACATCCCGATGACGGCGCACTTCCTCGGCGGCTGCCCGATCGGCGACACCCCGGAGAGCGGCGTGGTCGACCCGTACCACCGGCTGCACGGGCACCCCGGGATCAGCGTGGTGGACGGCTCGGCGGTCTCCGCGAACCTCGGGGTGAACCCCTCGCTGACGATCACCGCACAGGCCGAGCGGGCGATGTCGATGTGGCCCAACAAGGGCGAGGAGGACCCGCGCCCGGCTCCGGGCGAGGAGTACCGGCGGGTCGCCCCGGTGGCGCCGGTGCGGCCGGCCGTTCCGCAGGACGCCTTCGGCGCGCTGCGGCTGCCGCTGCTCGCCGTGCCGGAGGTTCCGAGGAAGCGGCCCTGAAGGGCCGGTGCCGCCGCAGGGTCCGCGGTGACCCCGAGCCGTCGGGACCAGGCCGGCCCGGGCCCGGACAGGGCAAAGGGCCCCGCGGGGGAACGGGGCCCTTTGTCGCTCAGCACTCGGCGTCAGGGCGGCGCCGGTGCTGGAGGTGACGGCGCCGGGGGAGGAGCGCCGTCGGGTCGGTCGGATTCTGGGTCGCGCCGTCGCGGCTCCGGCGTGGATGGGCCGGTCGCGCGGGGCGCGCACGCTCGCGGCGCGGCGGTTCGGCGCGCGTGTCTGCGCCGGGCCTTCGCTCACGGAGCGTGAGGTGAAAATCGTTGCCGCCTCGGGTCTTGGCGGCATCGGGGGACGGCCTCCGCGAAGGGCCTCGGGCCCGCCGGGAGAACTGCTTCCAAGCAGCATCGTGCTGGACGAAGGGCTTGTTCTGCAACCGATTCGGCGTACTTCGGTACAGTCCATTTTCGGCCCGGCCGGTTCGGGAGGGCTGTGCCCGTCCGCGTGGGAGGCTCCGACGGGCACAGCGGTGATCACGGTGCGTAGTGATGGTGGTCGGCCGGAGCGCACGGGGACGCGCGTAGCGGCGTGGGACGGCAAAGGGCATGCGCCGGGGTGCGACGGTCGGCCTCCGGGCGTCCCCGGGGACCGACCGCCCCACCTTCCTGATTCCAGTCGCGGCCGGGTTCGCTGTCCCCTGCTGGCCGACCGCCGCACCGGCGCACGGTCCCACGGCGCACCGCTCCCGGCGGGGCCGGGACCGCGGCGGCGCCACGCGCGCCGGTGGACTGGGATGAGCTCCACGCGTGGTCCTGCAAGCCCGTACGGCAGCGCCCCTGCCGGGGCGGAGGCGGCGCACCTGGCGGGCGCGGCGCGGTCGTACGGTCGTCTGGAGCAACGAACCGGCCACCCGGCCGGTCACGGTCCCGGCGGCGGGCAGACGAGTGAAACCGGGCCGCCCGGTAGACTCGGCCCTAGACCCCCAGCCCGTCGCCCGCCGCCACCCTTGTAGGACGCGTGGCGCGCGACACCTTTCGTACCGCTGCCGGAAGGCCGTCCGTGTCCTCTGCTATTCCCGACCAGTCCGTACCTGAGACCGACACCGTCCTGGTCGTCGACTTCGGTGCCCAGTACGCCCAGCTCATCGCCCGCCGGGTGCGTGAGGCCAGGGTCTACAGCGAGATCGTGCCGAGCACCATGCCGGTCGCCGAGATGCTCGCCAAGAACCCGAAGGCGATCATCCTCTCCGGCGGCCCGTCGTCGGTCTACGAGGAGGGCGCGCCGCGGATCGACCGCGCGATCTTCGAGGCCGGCGTGCCGGTCTTCGGCATGTGCTACGGCTTCCAGCTGATGGCCGTGACGCTCGGCGGCACCGTCGACAACACCGGCGCCCGCGAGTACGGCCGCACCCCGCTGACCGTCTCCCGCGCCGGTTCCACCCTGTTCGAGGGCGTCCCGGCGCAGCACTCGGTGTGGATGTCGCACGGCGACGCCTGCTCCGCCGCCCCCGAGGGCTTCGTGGTCACCGCCTCCACCGGCGTGGTGCCCGTCGCGGCCTTCGAGAACGACGAGGCCCGCCTCTACGGCGTCCAGTACCACCCCGAGGTGCTGCACTCCGACCACGGCCAGCAGATCCTGGAGCACTTCCTCTACCGCGGCGCCGGCCTGGCGCCGACCTGGACGACCGGCAACGTCGTCGAGGAGCAGGTCGCGCTGATCCGCGCCCAGGTCGGCGACAAGCGCGCCATCTGCGGCCTCTCCGGCGGCGTCGACTCCGCGGTCGCGGCGGCCCTGGTCAACAAGGCCATCGGCGAGAAGCTGACCTGCGTGTACGTCGACCACGGCCTGATGCGCAAGGGCGAGACCGAGCAGGTCGAGAAGGACTTCGTCGCGGCCACCGGCGTCCAGCTGAAGGTCGTCGACGCGCAGGAGCGGTTCCTGACCGCGCTCGCCGGGGTCAGCGACCCCGAGGAGAAGCGCAAGATCATCGGCCGGGAGTTCATCCGGGTCTTCGAGCAGGCCCAGGCCGAGATCGTGGCCGAGGCCGGCGAGCACGGCGAGTCGGTGGAGTTCCTGGTCCAGGGCACCCTGTACCCGGACGTGGTGGAGTCCGGCGGCGGCACCGGCACCGCCAACATCAAGTCCCACCACAACGTCGGCGGCCTGCCCGAGGACCTGCAGTTCCAGCTGGTCGAGCCGCTGCGCAAGCTGTTCAAGGACGAGGTCCGGATGGTCGGCCAGGAGCTCGGCCTGCCGGACGAGATCGTCCAGCGCCAGCCGTTCCCGGGCCCGGGCCTGGGCATCCGGATCGTCGGCGAGGTCACCAAGGAGCGCCTGGACCTGCTCCGCGACGCCGACGCGATCGCCCGCGAGGAGCTGACCGCGGCCGGTCTGGACCGCGAGATCTGGCAGTGCCCGGTCGTGCTGCTCGCCGACGTGCGCAGCGTCGGGGTCCAGGGCGACGGCCGTACCTACGGTCACCCGATCGTGCTGCGTCCGGTGTCCTCCGAGGACGCCATGACGGCCGACTGGTCGCGGCTGCCGTACGACGTGCTGGCGAAGATCTCCACCCGGATCACCAACGAGGTCCGCGACGTGAACCGCGTGGTGGTGGACGTCACCAGCAAGCCGCCGGGCACCATCGAGTGGGAGTGACCGCTCCCCGCCGGCACTGAGCGGCCGCGCCGTCGTTCCCGTGGACAAGGGAGCGGCGGCGCGGCCGTTCGCGGTGTACCGGGCGCCGGACGGGTGGGACCTCCCACCGAAAGCGCTCGCGACCGTGCAGAATGCGGACCGGACCTGCCCGGGCGTGGCAGGCAGGGAAGGAAGGTGTGAGCGATGTCGGAGGCCAGCAGCTCCATGGTGGCCGGCGGGGGAGCGGCCGGCCGGGCGGTCCGGCGCAAGAACCTCGCCTCGCGGTACGCGCTGCTGCCGGTGCGGATCTTCCTCGGCGTCACCTTCGTCTACGCGGCGCTGGACAAGCTCTCCGACTCGCACTACCTGGCCGGCGCGGGCGACCCGGCGTCGTTCGTCTCGCAGACCCAGGCGGTCAGGGACAGCAGCCCGGTCTCCTTCCTGCTCGGCGCCGCCCTGCACGCGCCGACCCCGTTCGCGCTGGCCATCGCCTTCGGCGAGCTGGCGGTCGGCCTCGGCACCCTGGTCGGCCTCTGGGGCCGGGCCGCGGCGCTCGGCGGGGCGCTGATCAGCCTCAGCCTCTGGCTGACCGTCAGCTGGAACGTCTCGCCGTACTACCTCGGCAACGACCTGGCCTACCTGATGGCCTGGACGCCGCTGGTGCTGGCCGGCACCCCGTACCTGTCGGTGGACGGCTACCTCGCCCGGCGGTCGGCCCGGGACCGTGCGCGCGGGCTGCGTGAGCAGCACGTCAGGCGGCGGTCGGTGGTGGACGGTGGCATCGCGGCCGTCGCGATCGGCGGCGGGGGGCTGCTCACCGGTTCGCTGACGGCCACCTTCGGGCGCCCCAAGCAGGCGGCCGTGCCCCAGCGGTCCGCCCCGGCCGGTCCCGCCGCGCCGGCCGTCTCGGTGGCCGCCGCGAGCGTCCCGGTCGGCGGCTCGGCCCAGGTCAAGGACCCGGCCACCGGCGACGCCGTCTACATCGTCCAGCCCAAGGCGGGCCAGTACTGCGCCTTCTCCGCGGTGTGCACGCACTCCGGCTGCGCGGTCGACGCGCCGAAGAACGGGCAGCTGTACTGCCCGTGCCACGGCTCCCGGTTCGACGCGGCCACCGGCGCCGTGGTCAACGGGCCGGCCACCAAGGCGCTGCCCAGGTACGGCGTCACCAAGGACGGCGACAAGCTGAACCTCGGGCCGCTGCAGAGCTGACGCCCCCAGGGCGTGCTCAGTCCCGGCGGGGCTCGTCGCAGCGGCCGCGCCGGGTCATCGCCGCGACCGCCCCGGCCAGGCCGCCGACGCCCAGCACGATGAACGTCACCGGGATGACGATCCGGCCGTTCACCGTGATGTCGTTCAGCGACGCGACCAGGTAGAGCACCGCGATCACGGTGAACAGTCCGCCCGCGATCAGCGAGAACAGGTCGAGCTGGTGCTTCCTCACGACTGGACCACCTTGATCTCGCCGAGCCCGACCGTCAGCTGGAGGTCGAGCGTGCCCTTGGATGTCTGACCGTTCAACGGCTGGTACTGGTACGTACGGGTGGTCCGGTCACTGGTGACCGGCTCACCGGGCGCCCGGACGTTGCCGAGCACGACGCGGGTCCGCAGGTTCACCGTCACGTCCGACGGCAGCGTGACGGTCAGGTTGCCCATGCCCAGCTGCACGGTGGTGCCCACGGCGGCACCGGCCGGGTCCAGCCCGGCCAGGTCCAGCTCGATGTCGCCGGCCCCGAGGACGTACGTGGGCTCCAGCTCGCTCGCCGAGACGACGCTCCAGCTGCGATGGCCGGCCGCGTTCTGCATCGAGACCGACGAGTGACCGACGAAGCTCAGCGCCAGAGTGAGCAGCAGCCCCACCACGGTCAGCCGCCGGGCCCGGCCGAACTTCGCGCCGACCAGCAGCGTCAGACCGACCACCAGCAGGGCGGTCGCCAGCACGGTGGCGTTCAGCACCGTGGTGCTGCGGTCCGCCGAGGCCGACCAGACGGCGGTCGCCGCACCCACCGCCACCAGCAGGCCGAAGAAGCCGAGCGCCGAGCGCTCGCACCGGCGGTGCACCACCGGGGGGGCCGCGGGGGGCGCCGCCGGGCCGCCCTTGCGCAGCGGATCGCCCTGCGGCAGGTCGGGGCGCCGCCACCAGGGCTCCGCCTGCGGCCCGGCCGGCGGGACGGGTGTGCCGTGCGGAGCGGCGGCGCCGTCGTACGGGTTGCGCTCGGGGTGGCGCGGATCCCACAGGTAGCCGCTCGGCCCGGTGTGCGGGGTGTCGGCCGGGACCGTTCCGGCCGCCCGCTCCTCGGCGTGCCGCGCCCGCGCCCGCTGGTCCTCGGCCGGCCGCGGCCAGGAGTAGGCGGAGCCCGACGGCTCCTGCTCCGGGAAGTGCCGGTCGAACGGGCCGCCGTGGCGCTCCCGGCCGCGCCGGCGGCCTCGGCGGCGCTCCGGGTCGTAGCGGACCGCGAGGAAGACCAGGGCCCCGAGCAGCAGCAGCGGGAACATCTGGTCCCCGTCGCCCATGGAGGAGAAGAACACCCCGGTGCCGATCACGGTCAGCAGCACCGCGCCGACCGACTGGCCGTCCACCCGGCCGGTGAGCACCCGCTGGAGCTCGGTGCGGCCCGCCGTGCGGCCGCCCTTGCCGTCCGGGACCGGCTCGGTCGGGACGATCAGCCAGGCCAGCCCGTACAGGAACAGCCCGAGGCCGCCGGAGAGGCAGAGCACGGCCGTCACGACACGGAAGACCACCGGGTCGATGTCCAGATGCCGGCCCAGGCCGCCGCAGACACCGGCCACCACGCGGCGGTGCTCGGTCCGGGTCAGCGGGGGGCGTTCCGGCTCGGGCGGGGAGTTCGGCCCGGTCTCCTGGAGGGGGTGGTCTTCGGTCATGTCCACCATCCTGGTGGCTGCCGGGCCCCGGCCCAACCGGTCCGAGCCCTGTCCGGACCCTGACTTGTCCCTGAGAGAGGGTAGGGGGGGCACCCTGATGCGTCCGGCCCCGCCCGCGTGGAACCATCGTGGCGTGGCAGCCCCCGGTTCCGACTCCCGACCCCTCGTCCCCGACGCAGCGCCGTCGGCCGGCCCCGATCCGGCCGTGCCCGCCGACGGCCGGCCGCCGTACCGCCGGTTCTACCGCAGCCCGCAGGGCCGGATGCTCGGCGGGGTCGCGCACGGGCTCGCGGTGCACCTCGGTCTGCCGGTCACCTGGGTCCGGGTCGCCTTCGTGCTGCTGTTCTTCGCGCAGGGCATCGGCGTGCCGCTGTACGCGGCGTTCTGGTTCGTGGTGCCGATCGGCATCGGCGAGCCCGCGCAGCGCGGCGCCCACTGGGTCTACCTCAACGGCGCCTTCGTGCCCACCGGGCTCGGGCAGGCACCGGGGGCGGCCCTGAGCAAGGGCCGGCGCGGGCGGCTCGACCGGCTGCGGGAGCAGTTGCAGCACACCTTCCACGGCGAGCCCGCCGGGGCGCCGCCCGCCGAGACGGGCGAGGAGGGGGCGGCACCGGCCCGGGCCGCCGGGAGCGGCCAGGCCGGCCTCGGCCAGCTCGCCGCGCTGGTCATGGTGGTGATCGGCCTGATCGCCCTGCTCAGCTCGCTCGGCGTGCAGACCGCCAAGCCGTACACCTGGCCGCTGCTGGCGATCGGCGTCGGCGTCGCGCTGGTCTGGCGGCAGGCCGACGACTCCCGCTGGCAGCGCTGGTTCGGCCTGGAGGAGAGCGAGAAGCGGCGCGGCGCCTACACCCGCGTCGGTGCCGGAGTGCTGCTGGTGGTGGCCGGCACCATCGCCTTCCTCGCCATGCAGGGCAGCGGCTCCACCCTGGGCTCGGTGGTGGAGGCCTCGCTCGCGGTGCTGGCCGGGGTGCTGGTGCTGGTCGGCCCGTACGCGCTGCGGATGTGGCAGGACCTCGGCGCCGAACGCACCGCCCGCATCCGCGCCCAGGAGCGCGCCGAGATCGCCGCGCACGTCCACGACTCCGTGCTGCACACCCTGACCCTGATCCAGCGCCGGGCCGAGGACCCCAAGGAGGTGCTGCGCCTGGCCCGGGCCCAGGAACGCGAGCTGCGCCTCTGGCTCTACCGCCCGGAGGCCGCCGCCGAGGCCGCGCCGGACACCATGGCCGAGAGCCTGCGCGCGGTGGTCGCCGAGGTCGAGGACCGGCACGGGGTACCGGTCGAGGTGGTCATCGTCGGCGACTGCCCGATGGACGAGCGGATCTCGGCACAGATGCAGGCCGCGAGGGAGGCGACGGTCAACGCGGCCAAGTACGGTGGCGGGGGACCGGTCCAGGTCTACGCCGAGGTGGAGGGGAGGACGGTGTCGGTGTTCGTCCGCGACCACGGCCCCGGCTTCGACCCCGATACGGTGCCCGAGGACCGGATGGGCGTACGCGAGTCGATCATCGGCCGGATGAAGCGCAACGGCGGCACCGCACGGGTGCGGTCCGCGCCGGACGGCGGCACCGAGGTCGAGCTGGAGATGGAGAGAACGGATGACTGAGGCAGCGCCGGCGGTGGCGTCCCAGGCCGAAGGCCCGGGCAGGATCGCGCGGGTCGTCCTGGTGGACGACCACCGGATGTTCCGGACGGGGGTACGGGCGGAGATCGGGCGCACCGAGGCCACCGGCATCGACGTGGTCGGCGAGGCCGACGACGTGGAGTCCGCGGTCCGGGTGGTCGCCGAGACCAGGCCGGACGTGGTGCTGCTCGACGTCCACCTGCCCGGCGGCGGCGGGGTCGAGGTGCTGCGCCGCTCGGCCGGGCTGATGGGGGAACAGGGCGGCGTGAAGTTCCTGGCGCTGTCCGTCTCCGACGCGGCCGAGGACGTCATCGGGGTGATCCGCGGCGGTGCCCGCGGCTACGTCACCAAGACCATCACCGGCACCGACCTGGTCAACGCGGTCTTCCGGATCTCCGACGGCGACGCGGTCTTCTCGCCTCGGCTGGCCGGCTTCGTGCTGGACGCCTTCGCGGCCACCGACACCCCGCCGGTGGACGAGGACCTCGACCGCCTCACCCAGCGCGAGCGCGAGGTGCTGCGGCTGATCGCCCGCGGCTACGCGTACAAGGAGATCGCCAAGCAGCTGTTCATCTCGGTCAAGACGGTGGAGAGCCACGTCTCCGCGGTGCTGCGCAAGCTCCAGCTGAGCAACCGCCACGAGCTGACCCGCTGGGCCACCGCGCGCCGGCTGGTCTGAGCCCCGGGACCTCGCCGCCCCGTTGCCCGCCCGGCCCGGTTCCTCCGGCCGGGCGGGCTTGTCAGTGGGTGGCCATAGACTCGGAGTGCCATGAGTAGCCTCTTTGACGACCTCCCGCTCCCCGGTTTCGAGGCCCCCGCCGCCGGGTCGAAGCAGCAGCCCGCCGCCCCCGCCGACGAGGAGCCGCCGCCGTACGAGGACGACGTCCCGTACGACGCGTACGAGGAGGCGATTCCGCAGGGGCTGTTCGAGACCGACCACGCCGCCGAGGCCGAGCGGGACTCCTGGTACCGCAACGGCGCCGCCCGGACGGTGGTGGACCCGGCGCAGCTGCTGGAGGGGATGAACGACCCCCAGCGCGAGGCGGTGCTGCACGCGGGCTCGCCGCTGCTGATCGTGGCCGGCGCGGGCTCCGGCAAGACCAGGGTGCTCACCCACCGGATCGCCCACCTGCTGGGCGCGCGCGGGGTGCAGCCGGGCGAGATCCTGGCGATCACCTTCACCAACAAGGCGGCCGGCGAGATGCGCGAGCGCGTCGAGCAGCTGGTCGGGCCGCGGGCCCGGGCGATGTGGGTGTCCACCTTCCACAGCGCCTGCGTACGGATCCTGCGCCGCGAGTCCAAGCTGCTCGGCTTCACCTCCTCGTTCTCGATCTACGACTCGGCGGACTCGCAGCGGCTGATGTCGCTGGTCTGCCGCGATCTCGACCTGGACCCGAAGCAGTTCCCGCCGAAGTCCTTCACGGCGAAGATCAGCAACCTGAAGAACGAGCTGATCGACGAGGAGACCTACGCCGACCAGGCCGCCAACCCGATGGAGAAGAAGCTCGCCGAGGCGTACTTCCTCTACCAGCGGCGCCTGCGCGAGGCCAACGCGCTGGACTTCGACGACATCATCATGACCACCGTCAACCTGCTCCAGGCGTTCCCCGACGTCGCCGAGCACTACCGGCGGCGGTTCCGGCACATCCTGGTCGACGAGTACCAGGACACCAACCACGCCCAGTACATGCTGGTCCGGGAGCTGAGCGGGGGCTCGGTCACCGCCGCGCCGAAGCGCACCGTCGACGGGGACCTGGTGGACCCGGCGGCCGGGCGGCTCGCCGAGGTGCCGCCGGCCGAGCTGTGCGTGGTCGGTGACGCGGACCAGTCGATCTACGCCTTCCGCGGCGCGACGATCCGCAACATCCTCCAGTTCGAGGAGGACTACCCGGACGCGGTCACGATCCTGCTGGAGCAGAACTACCGCTCCACCCAGACGATCCTGAGCGCCGCCAACGCCGTCATCGAGCGCAACGCCAACCGGCGCGAGAAGAAGCTCTGGACGGCCGGTGACCACGGCGAGAAGGTGATCGGCTACGTCGCCGACGACGAGCACGGCGAGGCCCAGTTCATCGCCGACGAGATCGACCGGCTGACCGACGCCGGGGACGCCAGGCCCGGCGACGTCGCGATCTTCTACCGGACCAACGCCCAGTCCCGGGTGTTCGAGGAGGTGTTCATCCGGGTCGGGCTGCCGTACAAGGTGGTCGGCGGGGTGCGCTTCTACGAGCGCAAGGAGGTCCGGGACGTCCTGGCCTACCTGCGGGTGCTCTCCAACCCCGAGGACACCGTGCCGCTGCGCCGGATCCTCAACGTGCCCAAGCGCGGCATCGGCGACCGCGCCGAGGCGATGGTCGACGCCCTGGCCGCGCGGGAGCGGATCTCCTTCGCGCAGGCGCTGCAGCGGGTCGACGAGGCGTACGGCATGGCCGCGCGCTCGGCGAACGCGGTGAAGAAGTTCAACACGCTGATGGCCGGGCTGCGGCAGGTCGTGGAGTCCGGAGCGGGCCCCGCGGCGGTGCTGGAGGCGGTGCTGGAGGAGACGGGCTACCTCGCCGAGCTGCAGTCCTCCACCGATCCGCAGGACGAGACCCGGGTGGAGAACCTCCAGGAGCTCGCCTCGGTGGCCCTGGAGTACGAGCAGGACCCGGGGGAGCGGCCGGACGCGGGCGAGGACGGCGCACCGCCGGTCGGCTCGCTGGCCGACTTCCTGGAGCGGGTGGCGCTGGTCGCCGACTCGGACCAGATCCCGGACGAGGACGAGGAGGGGCAGGGCGTCATCACGATGATGACCCTGCACACCGCCAAGGGCCTGGAGTTCCCGGTGGTCTTCCTCACCGGTATGGAGGACGGCATCTTCCCGCACATGCGGGCGCTCAACCAGGTCAAGGAGCTGGAGGAGGAGCGGCGGCTCGCGTACGTCGGGCTGACCCGCGCCCGGGAGCGGCTCTACCTGACCCGCTCGGTGCTGCGCAGCGCGTGGGGGCAGCCCTCGTACAACCCGGCCTCGCGGTTCCTGGAGGAGATCCCGGAGCCGCTGGTGGAGTGGAAGCGGATGGGGGCGGCGTCGGCGCCGGCCCCGCGCGGGTACGCGGGGGGCTCGTCCGGCTCGTTCGGCGGGCGCGGGTTCGCCGCGAGCGGCGGCGGTTCGCGCGGGTCCTCGCGGGGCGCCGCGGCGGCTGCGCCGAAGGCGGGCTGGGGGCAGTCGGCGCGGCGTTCCGGCGGCGCCGTCGAGCGCGAGGTCGTCGGGCTGGCGGTGGGCGACCGCGTCACCCACGACACCTTCGGGCTGGGCACGGTGGTGGCCACCACCGGCGTCGGCGACAAGGCGCAGGCCACGGTGGACTTCGGTTCGGAGGGGCGCAAGCAGCTGCTGCTGCGGTACGCGCCGGTGGAGAAGCTGTAGGACCGGGGCGGCGGGGCCCGCGCCGGCGGCCGGTGGGTCAGCGCGGGTCGATGCCCTGGGCGAGCAGCCAGGGCAGCGGGTCGACGGGTGCGCCGCCGCCGGCCGGGCGGATCTCGAAGTGCAGGTGCGGGCCGGTGCTGTTGCCGCTGCTGCCGACGAAGGCGATCACGTCGCCCGCCTTCACCGTGCCCTTGCGGATCTTGTACGAGCGCAGATGGCAGTACCAGGCCTCGGTGCCGTCGGCCGTCTTCAGGATCGTCATATAGCCGTACGACGGATTCCACTGGGTGCGGATCGTCCCGTCGGTGACGGCCAGCACCTGGGTGCCGCCGTCGACCGGGAAGTCGATGCCGGTGTGCCGGGCGGCCCAGTGCGTACCGGACGCGCCGAAGGTCTCGCCCAGACCGCGCTGGGCGACCGGGAGGGAGATCTTGGGGCGCTCGGGTGGCTTGGGCGCCTCGGCGGTCGGGTCGGCGGTCGGGTCGGCGGTGGGATCGGCGGTTGGCTGCGCGGCCGGGTCCGTGGTGGGCTGTGCGGCCGGGTCGGCGGCGGGCTGGGTGCCGGACAGCGGCTGGCGGGCGTCGCCGCGGGAGGCGTGAGCGGCGTCGCCCGGTGCGGAGGCCTGCCGGACGGTGGTCCCGGCGGCCGCACCGGCGCCGGCCGGGTCGGCGGCGGCCTGCTCGGGCCCCCGGCCGGCCGCCTGCGCGCGCTGCTGGTCGGCCGCTTCGCCCTGGACGGTCACGGCGGCCGCCGTGGCCACTCCGAGCGCGGCCACCGACGGCAGCGCGACCCGCAGCAGCGCCGTTCTGGTGGCGGCCTTGGCGGCGTCGCGGCGCTGGGCGCGCGACTGTTCGCGGGCGGCCACGCGCAGCTCGGCGCGGGTCGGACGGGCGGCTGCTTCGGGAGCCATCGGGGGCTGCCTCCTCGGTGGGCCTCGGGCACGTCGACGGACAGGGGAAAACAGCCGAGACTGTAGTCGTAACGCCGACATCCGGACAAAAGTCCGGATGTCAAGAGGCAGGGCCGTGGGGACACCGACGGTGACGGAGGGGCGGAAAGCGGGCGGCGAAAGGCGAAGCTGTGACTTTCCCCTCCTCTTGCCGGGCGGCACGGCCAACCGGGCCGGGTGGCGCTAACCTCCCCTCAGGTTTGTTATTGCTGGTTAACCGCGCCCGCGCCCGACGAGGTCCGGTGGGGTGGTGGACGACGAGGTCCAGGAGGCAGTGATGGGTGTGTCAGGGCCGATCCGCGTGGTGGTCGCCAAGCCGGGGCTCGACGGTCACGACCGGGGCGCCAAGGTCATCGCGCGCGCCCTGCGCGACGCCGGTATGGAGGTCATCTACACCGGGCTGCACCAGACGCCCGAGCAGGTGGTCGACACCGCCATCCAGGAGGACGCGGACGGCATCGGCCTGTCGATCCTCTCCGGCGCGCACATGACGCTCTGCGCGCGCGTCCTGGAACTGCTGAAGGAGCGCGACGCGGAGGACATCAAGGTCTTCTGCGGCGGGATCATCCCGGACGACGACATCGCCGAGCTCAAGGCCCTGGGCGTCGCGGACATCTTCACCCCGGGCACGCCGACCCGGGACGTGGTGGCCTGGGTCGAGGCCAACCTGCGGGCCGCCGGCTGAGTCCACGCCGACCGGGCCGGTACGGAGAGCTTCCCGCTCCGTACCGGCCCGGTCGCATGTCGGCGACCGCCGCTCAGCCGTCGAGTTCGGCGAGCATCGCCTCCCGGAAGCGCAGGGTGCCGGCCAGCCGGGCGAAGGTCTCGCCCCAGGCCGAGGCGGGCGCGGCGGAGGCCGCCAGGGCCTCGACGGCGGTGGCCGTCCCGGGGGCGAGGGCCCGCTCGGTCATCCCGAGCACCCCGCTGTGGCTCCACGGGTACGCGCCGGAGGCGGCCGCCCGGTCCAGCGCCGCGACCACGGCGGTCGACAGCGGCGGGGTCCACGGGGTCGCGCAGGCGCCGAGCAGCTGGAAGGCCTCGCCGAGGCCGTGCACCTCGACGAAGGCGGCCGTCCAGGTGGCCCGTTCGGCGGCCGGGAGCACCGAGAGCAGCTTCGCGGGAGCGCCGGCCGTCCGGGGTGCGCGGCCCGTCCGGGTGCCCCTCCCCGGGGCGGGCGCCGGGCCGAGCAGCGCCCGCGCCCAGCCGGCGTCCTGCTGGCGGACGGCGGCCCTGGCCCAGGCCTCCCGCAGGTCGTCGGCCCAGCTGCTGCTGGTCTCGTCGATGCTGTCGCCGACCCGGAGGGCGAGCAGCTGATCCGGCGTCAGGCCGGTGGTCCCGGACCAGACGGCCAGCGGGGCGGCGGCGATCACCTCGCCGAACCACCAGGCCCGTTCGCCGCGCCCGGTGGGCGACTTGAGCGCAATGCCGTCGCGCTGCATGGCGGCGTCGCACGCGGCGGGCGGGCTGACCAGCAGATGCGTGCCGCGCTCCGAGAGGCGTACGGCGGTGCGGGCGCGCTCGGCCATCCGGTGGGCGAGGGCGGTGCCGGGGAGGGTGGAGAGCAGCTCGGCGGCGGTGGCCCGGACGTTCTTGCTGCGGTCGCCCAGGGCGGCCTCCAGGAACGGTTCGTCGGCGAGGGAGAGGCCTTCCTGCAGGGCGTCCAGGAAGAGCAGGCGGTCCTCGGCGCGTTCGGTGGGCCAGCTGCTCCGGAGCAGGGCCAGGCCGGCGGCGGGGTCGCTCCGGCGGAGCGCGGTGAGGTGGGTGACGCGTTCGGCGAAGAGGCCCTCGTGCCAGAGGCGGTCGTCCTCGGGGAGTTCGGCGGCGGGCGCGGGGTCGGTGGTGGTGCGCAGGACGAAGCGCCAGTCCGGGTTCTGGGCGGCGAGCCAGCGGCCGAGCGGGCCGGCCAGTGCGACGGCGTCGGGGCGCAGTTCGCTACGGGCCCGGGCCGCGTCCAGCAGGGCCGGGACGAGAGCGGCGGGCGGGCGGTAGCCGCGGGAGCGGGCGGTGGTGAGCCATTGGGGGAGCAGCTCGGCGAGGTTGGCGAGGGCGTGGCTCGAGCTGCTTCCGGCGCCGCGGTTGCTGAGCAGCAGGGAGAGCCGACGGGCGGCGGGGGGCGGGAGTTCGGGGCGCGGGTCCTCGGGAGCGGGCGGGCCGGGGGGTTCGGTGGCGGGCGCGGGGAGGGCACCGGCGCGGCGGCGGACGGCGGCCAGGGCGGCGAGTTCGAGGAGGGCGGTGGCCGGGTCGGTGCGGTCCACCGCCTGGGCGGTGGTGCGGTGGGCGGGGGAGCCGGTGGGGGGATCGGCCGGCAGGGGGCGGCGGTCGGTGCCGAGGAGGGCGGTGGTGTGGAGGGTCTCCCAGGGGTCGGCGGGGGTGGTGGGTGGCACGGGGGCTCCTGTGGGTTGGTGGGTGCTGTTCGGGGGGCTCTCGGGAGGGTGGTGGCGGGGGCGGCTCCCGGGGTGGTCGCTCCGGGGGCTGGATGATTTTCAGACTGCCGATTCTGTTGGTGGGCGCTTTCGCCGTTGGCAGTCTGAAAATCACCCGCCACGCCCCCTTCCGCGACCACCCCGTACGCCGCCCCCTCCCGCAGCGCGTCCCTCTCGCCCTGGTCGGGTGGTGGGTGGGAGGGAGGGAAGGGGCGGGAAGGGGGGCGGGAGGAGGGGGAAGGAAGGGGCGGGAGCGGGTGGGTGGGTGAGCGGTGGGGGGAAGGGAGAGAGGGGCGGGAGGGGAAGGGAGGCCGGGGGTTACGGGGTGGTGAGGCTGATGGGGCGGGTGTCCTGGCCCCAGGCGGTGATGGGGGTGAAGCCCTGGTGGCCGTGGTCGCCGAAGACGGTGAGGGGGCGGCCGGTGGAGACGGCGGCGAGGCGCCAGAGGGCGGGTTCGGGGGTGGTGGTGCGGCGGACGGGGAGGGTGTGGTGGCCGTCGGTCAGGTGCCAGCCGTCGGGGGTGAGGACGGGGACGACGGCGGTGAGGACGGTGGGCCAGGTGTCGAGCCAGGGGTCGTCGGCGACGGCGGCGCCGTACGTGGCGACGGCCTCGGCGGGGCTGAGGCCCGAGGGGGGTGCGGCGGGGCCGGGTTCGGGGGTGCCGTAGCGGGCGCCGAGGGCGGCGCGCAGGGGGCGGGCGCCGGGGTGGAAGGCGAGGTCGGCCTCCAGCAGGTGGCCGGTGGGGAGGGCGAGGTCGGGGGCCTGGCCGGGGCGGCCGAAGGCGAGGAGGAGGGCGAGCCGGCCGGTCTTGGCGCCGCGCAGCCAGAGCCGGCGGGTGGTGAGGCGTTCGTCGGCGGTGTCGCGGCTGCCGAGGACGTGCCAGCGGTCGCGGACGGTGGGTCCGGCGAGGAGTTCGGCGGTGTCGGTGGTGTAGCCGACCCGCGCGCGGACCGTGGCGGCGAGCGGGTCGGGCAGTTCGTCGACCCGGGTGGCGGCGGTGGCGAGCAGGTGGAGCATGGCGTACTCCTCCAGGAGGCTGTCCTGCGGGGTGGTGTCGAGTTCGCGGACGCGGGTGGCGAGGCCGGGGGCCTGGGCGTCGACCATGCGGGCGGCGACCTCGTCCCAGGGGCCGGCGCTGCTCCCGTCGGACAGGCCGTGGCGGATCCGGTCGGCCAGCCGGAGGCGCAGTTCGCCGGCGCCGGCGGCGACCCTGGCGGAGCGCTTCTCGGCCCGGCGGCGGGCGGCGGCCGGGTCGGCCGGGGTGTCGGCCCTGGCGGCGCGCTGCTCGGCGCGGTTCTGGCGGCGCTTCAGCCACTCGGACGCCCAGTCGGCGGGCTCGGCGCCGTCCGGGACGGCCTCCGGGGTGCCGCTCCAGAGCAGGAGGAGTCCGAGCGCGTGCTTGCACGGGAACTTCCGGCTCGGGCAGGTGCACGTGTAGGCGGGCGTGGCCAGCTCCACGGCGGTGCGGTACGGCGTGCTGCCGCTGCCCTTGCACGCGCCCCAGAGCGCGGTGCCGTCGGTGCCGGTACCGGACCAGGGCGCGGCCGAGGAGAGTTTGCCCGCCGCCTTCCGCGACGCGGCGTCGGGCGCGAGGGACAGGACGTGTTCGGTGCTCCAGCGTTCCTCCATGCCGACGACGGTAGGCGGGGGGACTGACAGCCGGAGCGGTCGAACTGAGGGCCGATCAGGATTGTCAGTGGCCCGGTGCATGGTGGTTCTCGCAGGCCGGGACGCCGACCTGGCTCCCCCCGATCACCTCGCCGCCTGCCACAGGTGTGTCCGGCGGCCGACCCGAAGGAGCCCTTATGACCGACGTTCTGCGGCAGCACGCGGAGGACGCGTTCGCTGCCGAACTGGCCGCGCTGGCCGCGCAGGACGACCGTCCGCGCCCCGAGCGCTGGAAGCTGTCGCCGTGGGCCGTCGCCACCTATCTGCTGGGCGGCGAGCTGCCGGACGGCACCGTGGTCACGCCCAAGTACATCGGCCCGCGCCGGGTGGTCGAGGTCGCGGTGACGACGCTGGCGACGGACCGCGCGCTGCTGCTGCTCGGCGTGCCGGGTACCGCGAAGACCTGGGTGTCGGAGCATCTCGCGGCCGCGATCAGTGGTGATTCGACGCTGCTGGTGCAGGGCACCGCGGGCACGCCGGAGGAGGCGGTCCGGTACGGGTGGAACTACGCCCAGCTGCTGGCCCACGGCCCGAGCCGGGACGCGCTGGTGCCGTCGCCGCTGATGCGGGCGATGGCCGACGGGAAGATCGCCCGGGTCGAGGAGCTGACCCGCATCCCGGCGGACGTGCAGGACAGCCTGATCACGATCCTGTCGGAGAAGACGCTGCCGGTACCGGAGTTGGGCGGCGAGACGCAGGCGGTGCGGGGCTTCAACCTGATCGCCACCGCCAACGACCGGGACCGGGGCGTGAACGAGCTGTCGAGCGCCCTGCGCCGGCGGTTCAACACCGTGGTGCTGCCACTGCCCGGTTCGCTGGAGGAGGAGGTGGACATCGTCACCCGCCGGGTCAACCAGCTCGGCAGCTCGCTGGAGCTGCCCCAACTGCCCGGCGGCGCCGAGGAGATCAGGCGTGTGGTCACCGTCTTCCGCGAGCTGCGGGCCGGGATCACGACGGACGGCCGGACGAAGGTGAAGACCCCGAGCGGGACGCTGTCGACCGCGGAGGCGATCTCGGTCGTGACGAACGGGCTTGCCCTGGCCGCCCACTTCGGCGACGGCGTGCTGCGGGCCGGCGACGTTACGGCGGGCATTCTCGGGGCCGTCGTCCGGGATCCGGTGGCCGACCAGGCGGTGTGGCGCGAGTACGTCGAGGGCGTCGTCCGCGAGCGGGACGGCTGGAAGGACTTCTACCGTGCCGCCCGCGAGCACACCCGCTGAGACGGCCGTCGTTCGAGTTCCAGGGAGGGAGGGCGCGATGAGCGCAGAGGTGACGCTGCTGGGCGTACGGCACCACGGTCCGGGCTCGGCCCGCGCGGTGGCCGCCGCGCTGGAGCGACTGCGGCCGGACGCGGTGCTGATCGAGGGCCCGCCGGAGGCCGATCCGATCATCAGGCTGGCGGGCGAGAAGGACATGGTGCCGCCGGTCGCGCTGCTCGCCCACGCCGTGGACGATCCGGCCAGGGCCGCGTTCTGGCCGTACGCCGAGTTCTCCCCGGAGTGGGTGGCGATCCGCTACGGCGTCGAGCGCGAACTCCCGGTCCGCTTCATCGACCTCCCGGCGGCGTACGGCTTCGCCGTGACGGAGGAGGCGGATCCCGGGCCGGACGAGGCGGTGCCCGGCGACCCGATCGCGCTGCTCGCCGAGGCGGCCGGCCACGACGACCCGGAGCGCTGGTGGGAGGACGTGATCGAGCACCGCACGCCCGGCGCCGACGAGTTCGCCCCGTTCGCGGCCGTCGCGGAGGCGATGACCGCGCTGCGCGAGGAGGGGGCCGGGGAGCGGCGGCGCGACGAGCTGCGGGAGGCGTACATGCGCCAGCAGATCCGCGCCGCCCGGCGGGCCGGCCACCGGCGGATCGCGGTGGTCTGCGGCGCCTTCCACGTCCCGGTCCTGGCCGCCATGCCGACGGTCGCCCATGACCGCGCGCTGCTCGCCGGCCTGCCGAAGAAGGTCAGGACCGACATCACCTGGGTGCCCTGGACGCACCGCCGGCTCTCCCGACTCACCGGGTACGGCGCCGGGATCGCCTCGCCGGGCTGGTACCACCACCTGTTCGCCGCGTCGGGCGATCCGCTGCCGAAGTGGCTGGCCAGGGCCGCCGAGCTGCTGCGGGCCGAGGACCACCCGGTCTCCTCCGCGCACGTCATCGAGGCCGTCCGGCTGGCCCGCACGCTGGCGGTGATGCGCGGCCGGCCGCTGGCCGGGCTGACCGAGACGCTCGACGCCGTCCGGTCGGTGATGTGCGACGGGTCGGACGTCGCGCTGGAGCTGGTCCGGGACCGGCTGGTGATCGGCGACGCGCTCGGCACGGTGCCGGACGCCGCACCGGCGGTGCCGCTGCAACGGGACCTGTCCCGGCTGCAGCGCTCCCTGCGGCTGAAGCCGGACGTCGAGCCGCGCGACCTCGACCTCGACCTGCGCAAGGAGAACGACGCGGCGCGCTCGCGGCTGCTGCACCGGCTGCGCCTGCTCGGCGTCGAGTGGGGCGTGCCGGTGCGGTCCGCCGTCCACTCGACGGGCACCTTCCGGGAGAGCTGGCGGCTCTGCTGGCAGCCCGAGTTCGCGGTCCGGATCGCCGAGGCCGCCCAGTGGGGCACCACGGTCGAGGACGCGGCGGTCGGCAAGGCCGTCGGCACCGCCCGGGCCGCCGTCGAACTCGCCGAACTCACCGGCCTGGTGGAGACCTGCCTGCTCGCCGGGCTGGGCGGGGCGCTGCCCGCCGTGATGCGGGTGCTCGCCGACTGCGCGGCCCTGGACACCGATGTCGCCCACCTCGCGGGCGCCCTGCCCGCCCTGGTCCGCGCACTGCGCTACGGCGACGTCCGGGGCACCGACAACGGCGCGCTCGCCGAGGCCGCGACCGGTCTCGCCGACCGGATCTGCGTCGGGCTGCCGCCCGCCTGCACCGGTCTTGACGCGGCCGGCGCCGCGGCGATGCGCGGCCACCTCGACGAGGTGCACGGCGCGATCGGCCTGCTGGAACCGGCCGACGCCCCTGACTCCCCCGACGCCCCCGATGCCTCCGGCGACCTCGCCGACCGGTGGGCCGCCGCCCTGCGCTCGCTCGCCCGTCGCGAGCCCACCGGCGGCCCGGCGACGGGCGTCCCCGGCCTGCTGCGCGGCCGCGCCGTCCGGCTGCTGCTCGACGACGGCCGGCTCGGCTCCGAGGAGGCCGGCCGTCGGATGGGCCTGGTCCTCTCGGTGGCCAACGCCCCGGCGGACGCGGCCGGCTGGGTCGAGGGCTTCCTCACCGGCGGCGGGGCCCTGCTGCTGCACGACCCTCGGCTGCTCGGCCTGCTCGACGCCTGGCTGACGGCGGTGCCGGCGGAGGTCTTCACCGATGTGCTGCCACTGCTGCGCCGTACCTTCTCCGCGCTGGAGGCGGGGGTGCGCACCACGGTCGGCAGCCGGGTCGCGGCCGGCCCGCTCGACGCCGCTGCGGCCCCGGCCGGGACGGACGGGGCCCTGCTCGACCAGGCCAGGGCCGACGCCGCGCTGCCCACCCTCGCCCTCCTGCTCGGCCTCCCCGGCGGACTGCCGCGGATTCCCCTGCAGGCCGCCGGCCGCGACACCTGATCCGCACCCACCGAAGGAGCATCCGATGGCAGTGACCACCTCCCCCGCCGCCGAGGAACGGCTGCGCCGCTGGCGGCTGGTGCTCGGCGGCGAGGCGGACGGGACGGGCTGTGCGCTGCGCGGCCGGGACGCCGCCATGGACGGTGCGCTCGCCGCGCTGTACCGCGGGGCTCCGCCGGAGGGCAGGGCCGCGACGGGCGGCCGCCGCAGCGCCGGCCTGGGCGGCTCGGCGCCGCAGGTGGCGCGCTGGCTGGGCGACATCCGCGAGTACTTCCCCTCCACCGTCGTGCAGTTGATGCAGCAGGACGCCATCACCCGGCTCGGCCTGGACCACCTGCTGCTGGAGCCGGAGATGCTGGAGGCCGTCGAGCCGGACGTCCACCTGGTCGGCACCCTGCTCTCGCTGAAGCACGCGCTGCCGGAGACCACCCGGGAGACCGCCCGCGCGGTGGTCGGCAAGGTGGTCGCCGAGCTGGAGCGCAGGCTCGCCGACCGCACCCGGGCCACCCTGGGCGGCGCGCTGGACCGCAGTGCCAAGGTGAACCGCCCGCGCCACCGCGACATCGACTGGGACCGCACCATCCGGGCCAACCTGAAGAACTACCTGCCCGAGTACGGCACGGTCGTCCCCGAGCGGCTGGTCGGCTACGCCCGTGCGCAGCGCGCGGTGAAGAAGGACGTCATCCTCTGCATCGACCAGTCCGGCTCGATGGCGCCGTCCGTGGTGCACTCGGCGGTGTTCGGCGCGGTGCTCGCTTCGATGAGGAGCCTGGACACCCGGCTGGTCGTCTTCGACACCTCGGTGGTGGACCTCACCGAGCAGCTCACCGACCCGGTGGACGTCCTGTTCGCCACCCGGCTCGGCGGCGGCACCGACATCAACCGGGCGCTCGCCTACTGCCAGTCGAGGATCACCCGCCCGTCCGAGACCGTCGTGGTGCTGATCAGCGACCTCTACGAGGGCGGAATCCGCGACGAGATGCTCAAGCGGGTGGCGGCGATGAAGGCGGCCGGCGTCCAGTTCATCGCGCTGCTCGCGCTCTCCGACGAAGGTGCGCCCGCGTACGACCACGCGCACGCCGCGGCACTGGCCGCGCTCGGCGCCCCGGCGTTCGCCTGCACCCCGGACGTCTTCCCGGAGATCATGGCGGCGGCGATCGAGAAGCGCCCCATACCGGTGCCCGACCAGGGGGTGTAACGGCCGGGGGCGCGGATTCACCCGGATGCGCGAACCCGGTCCGCCGCAGGACAGGGCCTGTGACGGACCCCCGTAGGCTGGCTGTGACGGTTCTCACCAAAGACTGGCCGGTCCCGGGCGAAACACTCCCGTCGTCCGGGGATAACCTGCCAGACGGACGTGACGCGCGTGTTGATTGACGTGTGCGCCCGTGGCTGTGTGGGCCGCAAGGCCGTTCTTCTGCGTACCCGCACCGCCCCGACGACCCGCAGCGAAGATCCTGCCGTGGCACGCTCGTAGAGACACAATCCGCGACCACGAACAAGGACAAACACGTGGACCTGTTCGAGTACCAGGCGAGGGACCTCTTCGCCAAGCACGGTGTGCCCGTGCTTGACGGCGATGTCATCGAGACTGCCGCAGACGCTGCCGCCATCGCGGAGCGCTTCGGCGGCCGCGCCGTCGTCAAGGCTCAGGTGAAGGTGGGTGGCCGAGGCAAGGCCGGTGGCGTGAAGCTCGCCGCCGACCCGGCGGACGCCGTCGCCAAGGCCGAGGCGATCCTCGGCATGGACATCAAGGGCCACACCGTTCACAAGGTGATGCTGGCCCAGACCGCGGACATCAAGGACGAGTACTACGTCTCGTTCCTGCTGGACCGCACCAACCGCACCTTCCTGGCCATGGCCAGCGTCGAGGGCGGCGTGGAGATCGAGGTCGTCGCGGAGGAGAACCCGGACGCGCTCGCCAAGATCCCGGTCGACGCCAACGAGGGCTGCACCCCGGAGAAGGCCGCCGAGATCGTCGCCGCGGCGAAGTTCCCGGCCGAGGTCGCCGACCAGGTCGCCGAGGTCCTGCAGAAGCTGTGGAAGGTCTTCATCGCCGAGGACGCGCTCCTCGTCGAGGTCAACCCGCTGATCAAGTCCGGTGAGGGCAAGATCATCGCGCTGGACGGCAAGGTCTCCCTGGACGAGAACGCCGAGTTCCGTCAGCCCGGGCACGAGGCGCTCGAGGACAAGGCCGCCGCCAACCCGCTGGAGGCGGCGGCGAAGGCCAAGGGCCTGAACTACGTCAAGCTCGACGGCGAGGTCGGCATCATCGGCAACGGCGCGGGTCTCGTCATGAGCACCCTCGACGTCGTCGCCTACGCCGGCGAGAAGCACGGCAACGTGAAGCCCGCGAACTTCCTCGACATCGGTGGCGGCGCCTCGGCCGAGGTCATGGCCAACGGCCTGGAGATCATCCTCGGCGACGCCGACGTCAAGTCGGTCTTCGTCAACGTCTTCGGCGGCATCACCGCGTGCGACGCCGTCGCGAACGGCATCGTCCAGGCGCTGGCCCTGCTGGCGGAGAAGGGCGGGGAGGTCAGCAAGCCGCTGGTCGTCCGCCTCGACGGCAACAACGCCGAGCTGGGCCGTAAGATCCTGACCGACGCCAACCACCCGCTGGTGCAGCAGGTGGACACCATGGACGGTGCGGCCGACCGCGCCGCCGAGCTGGCCAACAAGTAAGGAAGGGGACTTAACACCATGGCTATCTTCCTTACCAAGGACAGCAAGGTCATCGTCCAGGGCATGACCGGCTCCGAGGGCATGAAGCACACCCGCCGCATGCTCGCCTCCGGCACCCGGATCGTCGGCGGTGTGAACCCGCGCAAGGCCGGCACCACCGTGGACGTCGACGGCACCGAGGTGCCCGTCTTCGGCACCGTCGCCGAGGCCATCGAGAAGACCGGTGCCGATGTCACCGTCATCTTCGTGCCGCCGAAGTTCACCAAGGACGCCGTCGTCGAGGCCATCGACGCCGAGATCGGCCTGGCCGTCGTCATCACCGAGGGCGTCCCGGTGCACGACACCGCCGCCTTCTGGGCGTACGCGGGCTCGAAGGGCAACAAGACCCGGATCATCGGCCCGAACTGCCCCGGCCTGATCAGCCCCGGACAGTCGAACGCCGGCATCATCCCGGCCGACATCACCACCTCCGGCAAGATCGGCCTGGTCTCGAAGTCCGGCACCCTGACCTACCAGCTCATGTACGAGCTGCGCGACATCGGCTTCTCCTCGGCCGTGGGCATCGGCGGTGACCCGGTCATCGGCACCACCCACATCGACGCCCTCAAGGCGTTCCAGGAGGACCCGGAGACCGAGCTGATCGTCATGATCGGTGAGATCGGCGGCGACGCCGAGGAGCGTGCCGCGGCCTACATCGCCGAGCACGTCACCAAGCCGGTCGTCGGCTACGTCGCGGGCTTCACCGCCCCCGAGGGCAAGACCATGGGCCACGCCGGCGCCATCGTCTCCGGCTCCTCGGGCACCGCCCAGGCGAAGAAGGAGGCCCTCGAGGCCGCCGGTGTCAAGGTCGGCAAGACGCCGTCCGAGACCGCCCGCCTGGCGCGCGAGCTCATCGGCTGACGCTCGCCCCGCTCGTCGAGCGCCCCTGTCCGGTCCGGGCAGGGGCGCTCGACGTTTCCGCCTCCGCCGTGCTCAGCCGTCGTCCGCCGCGCAGGGGCGGAGCGGCCGGCGGGTGCAGTCCACCGGCCCGGGCGGCGGCGGCAGCGGCGCGGCGTGCCTGGTGGTGGTCAGCTCCCACGGGCGGGCGGCCCGGGGCGGCGGGGGGGCCACCATGACGGCTTCGACGCCCGGGGCGGTGCTGCACCAGAAACTGCGGACACCGGGCTCCGGGCCGTCGGGGAGGGCCGGGACGGCGTCCTTCTCGGCCGGGACGCAGAGCACCGGGGTGGGCGGCGCGGACGGGCGGAACAGCACCGACGGCCCTTCGCCGGCCAGGGTCGCCACCGCCGCACCGCTCACCGCCACCGTGAGCAGCGCCGCCGCCCCGGTCCGGGCGGCGTTGCGCAGCCCGCTGCGTGCGCGCAGCACCGGGACCGGTGAGCGGTGCGGCTCCGGGCAGGCGCGGACGGCCGCCCGGTGCAGCAGCCCGCTGAGCCGGTCGGCGAAGCCGTCCGCCGTCGGATCCGGCCCGACCAGGTCCGGCACCCAGTGCGCCAGCGCCGTCCGGGCGGCCCAGACCCGGCCCTCGGCGGCCGTCAGCGTCGACTCCACCTCGACCGCGACGGCGGTGGCGGGCAGCCCCAGCCCGTCGTGCAGCACCAGCGCCCGGCGCTGCGGGCGGGAGAGCCGCTTGAGCGCCTTGAGCAGGGCGTGGTCGCGGTCGGTGAGACGGTCGTGGTCCGGCAGCACCGGCTGGGACTCGTCGGCCGGGCGGACCCTGATCCGCCGGTGCGGCAGCCGCCAGACGTGCGCCCGGCGCGGACCGCCCCGGTGCCAGGGGGAGAGCGCCAGGTCGCAGGCGCGCACCCGGACCCAGACCTCCGGGTCGCCGCCGGCCACCACCTCCTCCCACCGCCGCCGGGCCTCCCCGAAGGCCCGGCCGACGCAGTGCACGGCCCGGTGCCTGCAGGTGGCGACGAGGAACACCTGCTGCACCAGCCGGGTGTGGGCGGTCTCGTACGACTCCTCGAACGAGGCGACGGGGGCGCGGACCGCCGGGGCGGGCGGCGGGGCCGGGGTGACCGCGGACCACGCGGGCGGGTGCCCGGCGCCGGCCCCCTGACGGTCGTGGGCACCGTAGCCGTCATGGGCGCCGTGACGGGAGGCCGGTTCACCGGGGGGCCTGGCGTCCGTCGGCGCGGTCGGCGCGGGCCGCTGCCCGGTGCCGACGACGGGCTGCCGCCCGGCGCCCGGCCGGGCCGGGTCCGCGGGCCGGGTGCCCGCCCCGTCGGGGGAGCCGGTACCGGGCGGCTGCCGCCTCCGCTCCGTGCCGACCACCGGGGGCCGCCGGGCGGGGCCGCCACCCGGCTCCGGGCGGTCCCCGGCGGTCGCGGCGCCCGGCCCGGCGGTGCGTACGCCCGGAGGTTCGTCGGGCCCGGCGGTTCCGTCCGGCCCGTTCCCCGCGGGCGCGGTCCGCGCGGGGCTCAGCAGGGCGGCGAGGGCGGCGGCCTCGGCAGGGGTCCGGGTGCCGAGCTTCCGCATGGCCCGGTGCAGCCAGCCGCGGACGGTGTCCGGGGTGACCCCGAGCGCCGCCGCCGACCGGGCGAGGTCCTGGCCGGCCGCGAGGTGGGCCAGCACCTGGACCTCACGCGGCGTCAGCCGCCGTAGCAGCCGGAAAATTTCCTCCTCGGTGCGGGCGGTGGCGCCGGCGTCTCCGGCGGCCTTCGCGGTGCGGCCGGGTCCGGACCGGCCCTTTCCCGAACGGTCCTGCGGCGCGGGCTGGCCGTCGGCGGGGGAGCCGTCGGGGGAGCCGTCGGGGCGCTCGGCGGTCGGCGGGGTGGTCATCAGACGTTCCGCGCCGAAGTGGGGGCGGCGGCGTGAGAGCATGGTCTGAAAATGCGCATAAGCCAATAATCTGGGACACGACGGCGGTTTGCCCCTTCACGGAGCATGGCGAGTCGCCTTGGCACCATGAGGCGCATGACGCAGCTGATGGGCCGTCCGATCCTGGAAGTGCCGGGCGAACTGGGCGCCAGACCCGTGCTGGCCGACCTGCTCGTCGGGGTGCGGACGGCGCTGCTCGGTCTGGCCGTGGTCGCGGTGCCGGTGCTCGGGCTCTGGGTGGTGACCCCGTACGCGGACGACGGTGCGCCCGGCGCCGCCCGGCTGGCCGGAGCGCTCTGGCTGCTCGGGCACGGCGCGCCGGTGCTGCGCGGGGGTGTGGACGCCCCGCTGACCGTCACCCCGCTGCTGCTCGGCCTGCTGGCGGTGGGTCAGCTCCACCGCATGGGCGCCCGGGTGGCGTCCCGCCGGGGCCTGCGGGCGCGCCGGAGCGGCCCGGTGGCGGTCTGGGCCGGCTACTGCGCGGTGGCGGCCGGGGTGGTGGTGCAGTGCTCGGGCGGCGGCGCGTTCCGCAGCCGGGTGCTGCCGGACGTGCTGGCGGTGGCGCTGCTGGCCGCCGCCGCGACCGCCGCGGGTGTCCGTTCGGTCCGGTCGGGGGAGCGCGGCCGGGCGTGCTGGTCGGCCTTCTGCGGGCGGGTGCCGGTCTGGGCCCGCGCCACCGGCGGCGCGCCCGTGGTCCGTGCGGCGGCGCTGGCGGCCGGGGCGGCCCTGGTGGCCGCGGGCGGGGTGGTGGTCGCCGTGGCGGCGTTGCTGGACGCGGCGGCCGGCGGCGGGCGCGGGGCGACCCCGCTCGCCGCCGGCCCGGCCGCCGTGGCCGGACTGGTTCTGCTCAGTCTGGTCCTGCTGCCCAACGCGGTGCTCTGGGGCACGGCGTACGCGCTGGGCCCGGGCTTCGCCGCCGGGGCCGGGACGGTGGTGGCGCCGTCCGGCACGGTGCTGGGGCCGGTGCCCGAGTTCCCGCTGTTCGCGCTGCTGCCGGAGTCGGGCGCGGGCGGCTGGCGGCTGCTCGCCTGCCTGCTGCCCGCGCTGGCCGGGGTGGTGCCGGCCCTGCTGCTGGGCCGGGCGGCGGCCGGGCGGCGCGGCGAGGGCGCCCCGTGGCATCCGGTCGCGACGGTCGCGGCGGTGCTGGCGGCGGCGCTGCTGACCGGCGCCGCGGCGGCGGTGCTGGGCGGGTTCTCGGGCGGCGCGCTGGCCGGCGGCCGGATGGCTCGGCTGGGCCCGGTGCCGTGGCGGACGGGCCTGGCGGCCGCGGGCTGGGTCGCCGCGGTGGCGGTGCCGGGCGCGCTGCTGGTGCGGTTCGGGGCGCTGCGTGGTGGCCCGGCGCTCGCGGGTCGTGCGCGCCGGAGCGCGCTGGCGTTGCGCGCCCGGGCGTACGCGGTGGTGGTGCGGCTGGGCGGGCGCGCGGACGGCGCGGGCTGAGCCCTGCCCGCCCCTGTCGCCGACCGTTCCCGCCGCCGACCGCCCCGGCCGACCTGCCCCCTCGACGGGCCGCTGCCTACTCGCCCTTGGTGGCGATGTCCACGTACCACTTGGGCGCGAGCCGGTCGCAGCCCTGCTCGCCGGTCGCGGTGAGCGAGTCCCGGACGCAGGTGACGTAGTCGTTGTAGTACAGGCTGAGCCCGATCACGCAGGACACGAAGACCACCGTCACCGCCCCGGTGAGCACACCGCCGAGCGCCGCCGGGGTCAGCGGGTTCGGCGTGGCGGGCACGGCGGCGGCCGCGGTGGGCGTGCCGCCGGTGGTGGTGCCGGTGGCCGGCTTGGGCGCCCGCATCGCGTTGACGCCCCAGAGGATGGCGAGCGCGCCGACGAACAGCGCGACGTAGTAGATCCCGGCGATCGCGCAGACCAGCGACGCCATCCCGGCCAGGGCCGCGTTGCGGGCCCGGCGCTGGGCCGGGTCGCCGGGGTCGAGCCGGGGCTGCTGCGGCGCGGGCGGCCGGGGGTGCCAGCCGCCGCCCTGGTGGCCCGGGCTCCACGGGTGCGGCGGCGGGACCTGCGGACGCTCCTCGGAGGCCGCGTCGTCGGGTGCCTCCCCGCCCTCGGCGGGCGGGGGAGTGCGCGGCTGCCACGGCTGGTCCGGGGCATCCGCCGGCGGCGGCGCGAAGGGGTTGCGCTCGCCGGTGTTGTCACCGCTGCTCATGGTTCAGCCATTCCTTCTCGGTTCGTGGGGCAGGTGCCCACGCACCCTATGATCCCGCAGCCGCGCGTGGGCCGATTCGGGGGCCCGCGGTCGGGGTCCGGATCCGCGGTGGGTGGTCCGGAGAGATCCCCGTCTCAACTACGCGCGTAGCGCCGTCCGGGTGTTTCGGAGGCCGTCCGACCAGCCGTTATCGTGGTGACGGTCAGCAGCTCACCCAGGTTCCCGCGGGCCCGCGTCGCGGCGGGTTTCCCGGGTGTTCCCCCTCGCTCGACCTGCCGTTCGTAGTGGCCCCACCGCCGGTGGACGTACCAGCGGGCGGCCCCTGACCTACGGAGAATCGCGCAGTGGCCGCCGCCCCCGCTCAGCTCTTCCCGCCCCGCAAGCCCGGACCGGCCCGCCTGGTGGTGCTGGTCTCCGGTTCGGGCACCAACCTGCAGGCGCTGATCGACGCCGTCGCCGATCCGGCCTTCGGAGCGGAGATCGTGGCCGTCGGCGCGGACCGCGACGCCATCGCGGGCCTGGAGCGCGCGGACCGCGCCGGCCTGCCGACCTTTGTGCACCGGGTGAAGGACTTCCCCGACCGGGCCGGCTGGGACCGCGCGCTGACCTCCTCCGTCGCGACGTATGAGCCGGACCTGGTGGTCACGGCAGGCTTTATGAAGATCCTCGGCCCCGGGTTCATCGAGGCCTTCGCCGGACGGATCGTCAACACCCACCCCGCACTGCTGCCGTCCTTCCCCGGTGCGCGCGGCGTCCCCGACGCGCTCGCGTACGGAGTGAAGGTCACCGGCTGCACCGTCCACCTGGTCGACGCCGGAGTGGACACCGGGCCGATCATCGCGCAGGGCGTCGTGGAGGTCACCGACGCCGACCACGCCGATGGCGGCGAAGCGCTGCACGAGCGCATCAAGACTGTCGAGCGCAAGCTGCTCGTCGACGTCGTGGGCCGGCTGGCCCGCGAGGGCCACCGCATCGAGGACCGAAAGGTATGGATCCCGGCATGAGTGCCAGCTCCACCACCCCCCCTGTCTCCGAGAACATCCGTCCGATCCGTCGTGCGCTGATCAGCGTGTACGACAAGACCGGTCTGGAGGAGCTGGCCCAGGGCCTGCACGCCGCCGGGGTCTCCATCGTCTCCACCGGCTCCACCGCCGGCCGGATCGCCGCCGCCGGTGTGCCGGTGACCGAGGTCTCCGAGCTGACCGGCTTCCCGGAGTGCCTGGACGGGCGCGTGAAGACGCTGCACCCCCGCGTGCACGCCGGCGTGCTCGCCGACCTGCGCCTGGAGTCGCACCGCGCCCAGCTGGCCGAACTGGGCGTCGAGCCCTTCGACCTGGTCGTGGTGAACCTCTACCCGTTCAAGGCCACGGTCGCCTCCGGCGCCACCCCGGACGAGTGTGTCGAGCAGATCGACATCGGCGGCCCGAGCATGGTCCGCGCCGCCGCCAAGAACCACCCGTCGGTCGCCGTCGTGGTCGACCCGGCCCGCTACGGCGACGTCCTGAAGGCCGCCCAGGAGGGCGGTTTCGACCTGGCCACCCGCAAGCGCCTGGCCGGTGCCGCGTTCGCGCACACCGCCGCGTACGACGTCGCGGTCGCCTCCTGGTTCGAGGCCGGCTACGCGCCCAGCGACGAGCGGTTCCCCGAGTTCCTGGGCGCCACCTGGGAGCGGCAGAACGTGCTGCGCTACGGCGAGAACCCGCACCAGGGCGCCGCGCTGTACGTGGACGGCACCGGGGGCCTGGCCGGCGCCGAGCAGCTGCACGGCAAGGAGATGTCGTACAACAACTACGTCGACACCGACGCCGCCCGCCGCGCCGCGTACGACCACGCCGAGCCGGCCGTCGCGATCATCAAGCACGCCAACCCGTGCGGCATCGCGACCGGCGCCGACGTCGCCGAGGCGCACCGCAAGGCGCACGAGTGCGACCCGGTCTCCGCGTACGGCGGCGTGATCGCCGTCAACCGCCCGGTCACCGTCGAACTGGCCGAGCAGATCGCGCCGATCTTCACCGAGGTCGTCGTCGCCCCGGCGTACGAGGACGGCGCCGTCGAGGTGCTGGCCCGCAAGAAGAACCTCCGGGTGCTGCTCGCCCCCGAGGCACCGGCCAACCGCCAGGAGGTCCGCCCGATCTCCGGCGGCGTGCTGCTCCAGGACGCCGACCGGGTGCACGCCGCGGGCGACGACCCGGCGACCTGGACGCTGGCCACCGGCGAGGCGCTGACCGAGGCCGGGCTGGCCGAGCTGGCCTTCGCCTGGCGGGCCTGCCGGGCGGTCAAGTCCAACGCCATCCTGCTGGCCAAGGGCGGCGCCTCGGTGGGCGTCGGCATGGGCCAGGTCAACCGGGTCGACTCGGCGAAGCTCGCGGTCGAGCGGGCCGGCGAGCGGGCCAAGGGCTCGTACGCGGCCTCCGACGCGTTCTTCCCGTTCGCCGACGGCCTGCAGATCCTGATCGAGGGCGGCGTGAAGGCCGTGGTGCAGCCGGGCGGTTCGATCCGCGACGAAGAGGTGATCGCGGCCGCCGCCGAGGCCGGCGTGACCATGTACTTCACCGGCACCCGCCACTTCTTCCACTGATCCCGGTGACGGCGTGACAGAGCGGCCCGGTCCCCTCCGCGGAGGGGACCGGGCCGCTCTGTCGTGCGGTGCGCGTTACTTCTTGATCACCAGGGTGCCGGCGGCACGGTCGTGCCAGCCCTGCAGCTTCCCGGAGTTGTCGAAGAACGGCGACAGGTACACCAGCAGGGCGCCGATGTAGCAGAGGATGCCGCCGACGATCGGGATGATGAAGCGGATGAAGCCGCCGCCGACGCCGGGGTGCCCGCCGTTGCTCTCCTTGACGACCCGCAGGCCCATCGCCATCTTGCCGAGCGTGGCGCCCGCGAGGGAGACCATCAGCCACTCGTACAGCAGGTTGAACGCGGCCAGCAGCCCGAAGCCGATCAGGAAGGTCACCGCGATGCCGTTGGCGGCATCCTGGTTCTGGGCCACGCAGTCGTTGTACGCCGTCAGGTTGCCCGGGGTGTAGACGCAGTCCTTCTGGTCCTTGGCGATGCCCACCGCGCTGGCCAGGCCGAGCGCCGCCGCCAGCGCGAAGACCGCGCCGACCGCCGCGAAGTCGATCAGCCGGGCCAGGAACCGCTGGCCCATGGTGGCGATCTTCACCGTGCCCAGGTGCGCGATGTTGATGTAGCCGTTGTTGGCCTGGATGGTGCCCGGCATCGGCGCGTACCCGTACGCCTGCTGCTGCGGCGGCTGGGGGTAGCCGTATCCGGCGGCCGGCGGGGCCTGCTGGGGGTAGCCGTACCCGGCGGCCGGCGGGGCCTGCTGCGGGTAGCCGTACCCGGGCGGCTGCTGCGGCGGCGGCGGGGGCTGCTGGCCGTACGGGTTGTTCGGGTCGGACGGGTAGCTCATCGATGCCTCCGGGCAGGATGGGGACGTGGGGACGGGACAGCGGAGGACCCGGGACGGACCGGAGGGACGGACCACCGGCCGGACGGGACAGTAGCGGAGCGCACTGACAGGGCGGCGCGGATGCCCGGCGCCGGACGCGGCTCAGCGACGTGGGAACAGGAGCATCGACGGCCGCGGTTCTGACAACGCGATGCCGCGGTGGTCGGGCGGCACTGTCTGGTCTGGTCGGCTCACTGGTTCTTTCCCCCGGTTACGCCCCCGCCGGTGTTCCGTCGGCCCGTCACAGGGCCGGAAGCGGCGGGGAATGCCCGCATATCGTCAACCGGGCGGCCGGGCGATGTCCAGCCGTGCCCGCGCGCCGGACCGGACTGTGGCGCAACCGCAACGTGCTCAGCATGTCCGGTACCCGCCGGGGCCTGGCACGGACGGCCGCCCCGATCCGGGAGAATGGGCTCATGACTGCCCAGATTCTCGATGGCAAGGCCACCGCCGCCGCGATCAAGTCCGAACTCGCCGCCCGCGTGGCGGCCCTCAAGGCCAAGGGCGTCACGCCCGGCCTCGGCACCGTCCTGGTCGGCGACGACCCGGGCAGCCGCTGGTACGTCAACGGAAAGCACAAGGACTGCGCCGAGGTCGGCATCGCCTCGATCCAGCGCGAGCTGCCCGCCACCGCCACCCAGGAGGACGTCGAGAACGTCGTCCGCGAGCTCAACGCCGACCCGGCCTGCACCGGCTACATCGTCCAGCTCCCGCTGCCCAAGGGCCTCGACCAGAACCCGGTCCTGGAGCTGATGGACCCGGACAAGGACGCGGACGGCCTGCACCCCACCTCGCTCGGCCGGCTGGCGCTGGGCATCGAGGGGCCGCTGCCCTGCACCCCGCTCGGCATCGTCGAGCTGCTGCGCCGGCACGGCGTCGAGATCAACGGCGCCGAGGTGGTCGTGATCGGCCGCGGCGTCACCGTCGGCCGCTCGATCGGCCTGCTGCTCACCCGCCGGAGCGAGAACGCCACCGTCACCCTCTGCCACACCGGCACCCGTGACCTCGCCTACCACCTGCGCAAGGCCGACATCGTCGTGGCCGCGGCCGGTGTGCCGCACCTGGTCAAGCCGGAGGACGTCAAGCCGGGCGCCGCCGTGCTGGACGTCGGCGTCAGCCGCAGCGAGGGCAAGATCGTCGGGGACGTGCACCCGGGCGTGGCCGAGGTGGCCGGCTGGATCTCCCCGAACCCCGGCGGCGTCGGCCCGATGACCCGTGCCATGCTGCTCAACAACATCGTCGAGGCGGCCGAGCGCCGCGCCGGCATCTGACACCGGGGGAGCGGCCAGGCATGAGCGAACCCCGACCGGTGCGGACCCGGCGCAGGCCGCCGGTCAAGACCACCGGCACCCTGCCGCCCGAGGGCTCGGCGGCGGCCCTGGGCCGTGAACACGCCCTGCCGGTCCGCCAGTGGCCGATAACGCTGGTCCTGCTGGTGGTCGGCGCCGGGCTCGCGGTCACCTGGTTCGCCGACTTCAAGGACGGCTTCAAGTACGGGCTGCTGATCCTCGGCGGCGGTGTGCTGCTCGGCGCGGTGCTGCGGCTGGTCCTGCCCGAGGTCGGCATGCTGGCGGTGCGCAGCCGCTTCACCGACGTGATCGTGCTGACCTTCCTCGGCGTGTCGATCGTGCTGCTGACCCTGGTGGCCCAGCCCAACCCGTGGCTGGAGATGCCGTTGCTGGACAACATCGGCAACCTGATCGGCCGTCCCAAGCACTGAGCGGTCCGGCCCCAGGCGGCCCCCGCCCGGCATCCCGGGCGGGGGCCGCCGCCGTCTGTGACCTATCTGCCACGACCGCACCCGCGGCGTACGCTTCCCTTTGCGATAACCTGACGCCGGTCTCTCGATGTCGAGAGACCGTCCTCGGCTCCAGTGCGCCGGTGTGCCTGGGGCACCTGGCGATTTGCTGGAGAAGGTAGAAATGACCCGCACCCCCGTCAACGTCACCATCACCGGAGCGGCCGGCCAGATCGGCTACGCGCTGCTCTTCCGCATCGCCTCGGGCCACCTGCTCGGCGCCGACGTGCCGGTGAACCTGCGCCTCCTGGAGATCCCGCAGGGCCTCAAGGCCGCCGAGGGCACCGCGATGGAGCTCATCGACTGCGCCTTCCCGCTGCTGCGCGACATCAAGATCACCGACAACGCGGGCGAGGCCTTCGACGGCGCCAACGTCGCCCTGCTGGTCGGCGCCCGTCCGCGCACCGCGGGCATGGAGCGCGGCGACCTGCTGCAGGCCAACGGCGGCATCTTCGGTCCGCAGGGCAAGGCCATCAACGACCACGCCGCGGACGACATCAAGGTCCTGGTCGTCGGCAACCCGGCCAACACCAACGCCCTGATCGCCCAGCGCAACGCCCCGGACGTGCCGGCCGAGCGCTTCACCGCGATGACCCGTCTGGACCACAACCGCGCGGTCGGCCAGCTGGCCATCAAGACCGGCGCCACCGTGGCCGACATCAAGAAGGTCACCATCTGGGGCAACCACTCCGCGACCCAGTACCCGGACGTGTTCCAGGCCGAGATCGCCGGCAAGCCCGCCTTCGAGGCCATCGGCAGCGACCAGGCCTGGCTGACGGAGACCTTCATCCCGACCGTCGCCAAGCGCGGCGCCGCCATCATCGAGGCCCGTGGCGCCTCCTCGGCCGCCTCGGCCGCCAACGCCGCCATCGACCACGTCCACACCTGGGTCAACGGCACCGCCGAGGGCGACTGGACCTCGATGGGTGTCGTCTCCGACGGCTCCTACGGTGTCCCGGCCGGCCTGATCTCCTCCTTCCCGGTCACCACCAAGGACGGCTCCTTCGAGATCGTCCAGGGCCTGGAGATCTCCGACTTCTCCCGCGCCCGCATCGACGCCTCGGTCCAGGAGCTGACCGAGGAGCGCGACGCGGTCCAGGAGCTGGGCCTCATCTGAGCCCCGCCACCACGGAACGTCCGACGGCCCGCCGCCTCTCCGGAGGAGGCGGGCCGTCGTGCGGACCGGCCGCCGGCCGGTCCACGCGGCGTCCCGTCCCCGGCCGCCGGCCGGTCCTACACTGACCCGCTGTGACCGAAACCCTCGAGGACGCGGCGCTCGTCCTCGTCTTCATCATGCTGGGCGGGCTGTTCAACGTCGCCGAGATCTCGCTGATCTCGCTGCGCGAGGGCCAGATCAGATCGCTGGCGGCGCGCGGCACCCGCAGATCCGCCCGGGCCGCGCACCTCGCGGCCGACCCGAACCGGTTCCTGGCCGCCGTCCAGGTCGGCGTGACCTGCATGGGCTTCCTGTCCGCCGCCTTCGGCGCGGACACCCTGGCCGGCAAGGTGGCGCCGCTGTTCGTCCGGGCCGGGCTCTCCGAGGGCGTCGCCGACGCCCTCGCCCTGGTCGGGCTGACCCTGCTGATCAGCTACGCCTCGCTGGTGCTCGGCGAGCTCACCCCCAAGCGGATCGGCCTCCAGCGGGCCGACTCCATCGCCGTGCTCGCCGCACCGGTGGTGGACGTGATGTCGGTGGCGCTGCGCCCGGTGATCTGGCTGCTCGGGCACTCCACCAACCTGATGGTCCGCCTGCTCGGCGGCGACCCGGCGGCCGGGCGCGGCTCGATGAGCTCCGAGGAGCTGCGCGGCCTGGTCGCCACCAACACCGAACTCGGCAGTGACGAAAGGGCGTTGATCGCGGACGTGTTCTCCGCCGGGGAGCGCCAGCTGCGCGAGGTGATGGTCCCGCGCACCGAGGTGACCTTCCTGGACGCCGAACGCCCGCTGGCCGAGGTCCGCGAGCAGGCCGACTCCTCCCCGCACTCGCGCTACCCGGTGGTCGAGGGCAGCTACGACGCGGTGACCGGCTTCGTCCACGTCCGCGACCTCTACGGCGCCCGCGGCGAGCAGGCCGTGAAGGTCCGCGACCTGGCCCGCCCGGTCAAGCTGCTGCCCGGCACCAAACGGGTGCTGGCGGCGATGGGCGAGATGCGCCGTGAGGGCCATCACCTGGCGATCGTGGTGGACGAGTACGGCGGCACCGCCGGCATCGTCACCCTGGAGGACCTGGTCGAGGAGGTGATCGGCGAGATCCGCGACGAGTACGACTCCCAGGAGCCCACCACCACCCGCCGGCTGGCCGGCGGCGGCATGGAGCTGGACGGCCTGCTGAACCTGGGCGACTTCGCCGAGGAGACCGGCGTCGCCCTGCCCGAGGGCCCGTACGAGACGGTGGCCGGCTGCCTGGTGGCGGCGCTCGGCCGGCTGCCGGCCGACGGCGACCACGTCCGGATCGCCGACGGGGCCGACGGCGTCCTGCTGACGGTGGCGAAGCTGGAGGGCCGCCGGATCGCCCGGGTCAGGGTGAGTGCCGTCACACTGCCGGAACCTCCCGGGGCAGAGGTTTCCTGACCGGTCGGTGGAACTGGAACAATGACCCCCATGGTCAACGCAGCGGTCACTGGTCCGGTCAAGGACCGTCCCCGGGTGCTCTCCGGCATCCAGCCCACCTCCGGCTCGTTCCACCTCGGCAACTATCTCGGCGCGGTGCGCCAGTGGGTCGATCTCCAGGAGGCCAACGACGCCTTCTACATGGTGGTCGACCTGCACGCGATCACCGTCGAGCAGGACCCGGCGACGCTGCGCCAGAACACCAGGATCTCCGCCGCCCAGTTGCTCGGCGCGGGCCTGGACCCGGAGCACTGCACCCTGTTCGTCCAGTCCCACGTGCCCGAGCACGCGCAGCTCGCCTGGGTGATGAACTGCCTCACCGGCTTCGGCGAGGCCGCCCGGATGACCCAGTTCAAGGACAAGTCCGCCAAGCAGGGCAGCGACCGCACCTCGGTCGGCCTCTTCACCTACCCGGTCCTCCAGATCGCCGACATCCTGCTCTACCAGGCGGACGCGGTGCCCGTCGGCGAGGACCAGCGCCAGCACCTGGAGCTCACCCGCGACCTCGCGGAGCGCTTCAACACCCGCTACCGGCCCACCTTCACGGTGCCCAAGCCGTACATCCTCAAGGAGACGGCCAAGATCCTGGACCTCCAGGACCCGGGCGCCAAGATGAGCAAGTCCGCCTCCTCGGCCAAGGGCCTGGTGAACCTGCTGGACGACCCGAAGGCGAGCGCCAAGAAGTTCAAGAGCGCCGTCACCGACACCGGCACCGTCGTCTCCTACGACGAGGAGGAGAAGGCCGGCGTCTCCAACCTGCTGCGCATTCACTCCGCGCTCAGCGGCCAGTCGATCGACCAGCTGGTCGCGCACTTCGAGGGCCGGATGTACGGCGCCCTGAAGACCGAGCTGGCCGAGCTGTTCACCGAGTGGGTGACGCCCTTCCAGCAGCGCACCCACACCTTCCTGGACGACCCGGCCGAGCTGGACCGGGTGCTGGCGATCGGGGCCGAGAAGGCCCGCGCGGTGGCGTCGCAGACGCTGGAGACGGTGTACGACCGGATCGGCTTCCTCCCGGCCGCCAAGCGGTGATGCCGCTCGCGAGCCTGCCCGGTGGTGGCGACCTCCCCGAGGTCGTCACCATCGGCGTGTCCGTGAGCGTCCCGGATCCGTACGGCTCGGCGATCCAGGACGCGCGGGCCGGGCACGGCGATCCGCTGGCCCGGTCGATACCCACGCACGTCACGCTGCTGCCGCCGACCGAGGTGCCGGCCGCGCTGCTGCCGAAGATCGAGGAGCACCTGGCGGCGGTGGCCGCCGCGCACCGGCCGTTCCGGATGGTGCTGCGGGGCGGCGGCAGCTTCCGCCCGGTCTCGCCGGTGGTCTTCGTCCGGGTCGAGGAGGGCACGCAGGAGTGCCGGCTGCTGGAGGCGGACATCCGCTCCGGCCCGCTGGCCCGGGAACTGGCCTTCCCCTACCACCCGCACGTCACGGTGGCGCACGGCCTGTCGGACGACGTGCTGGACCAGGCCCACGAGCAGGCCCGGGCCTTCCAGGCGTCCTTCCCGGTGCCGGGGTTCGGCCTCTCCCGGTTCGACGCCGACGAGGTCTGGCGGCCCTGGCGGGGCTACTCCTTCGCCTGACCGGAGGCTGGCCCGCCCCGGATCCGCGAGCGTGTGGCCGGCCGCCGGAGAGCGCCGAGGCGCCCGACGCGGTCGTCGCGTCGGGCGCCTCGGAGGGTGCGGCGGAGCGCCGCCGCTACTCCTGCCGGAGCATGCCGTCCACCACGCGGGCGGCGGCCTGGCCGTCGTCCAGGTCGCAGTACGCCTCGCGGAACGCCGTGTACTTGCCGGCGTACTCGCCGGCCAGCTCGTCCACCCGGCCCAGCGCGGCGACCAGCTCCTCGGAGGTGGCCAGCAGCGGGCCGGGCGCCTCCGACTCGAAGTCGATGCTGAAGCCGCGCAGGTTGTCGCGGTAGTGCTCCAGGTCGTACGTGAAGAACAGCATCGGCTTGCCGGTCGCGGCGAAGTCGAACACCGTCGCCGTGTAGTCGGTGACCAGCACGTCGGCGACCAGCAGCAGTTCGGCCATGTCGGGGTAGCTGCCCACGTCCCAGATGTAGCCGTTTCCGGCGCCGGGGATCTGACCGCACATCACGCTGTGCCGGCGCACCAGCAGCACCTGGTCGTCGCCGAGGGCGGCCTTGGCGGCCTCCAGGTCGATCCGCAGGTCCAGCTGGTAACCGCCGTTCGGACGGCGGCGGTCCTCCCGGAAGGTCGGCGCGTACAGCACCACCTTCTTGCCCTCGGGCAGACCGAGCCGCTCGCGGACCTGCTCGGCGGTCTTCTCCCGGTCGGGGGCGAACAGCAGGTCGTTGCGCGGCGAACCGCTCTCCAGGATCTCGCCCTTGAAGTCGAACGCGCGGCGCAGCACCGGCGCCGCGAAGCGGCTCCCGGCGACCAGCAGGTTCCAGTTCGGGACCTCCTTGGCGACGCCCTTCAGGTAGTTGGCGTCGGTGAACCAGACCTTCTCGAAGTCGTACCCGATCTGCTTCAGCGGGCTGCCGTGCCAGGTCTGCACGACCACCTGGCCGGGGCGGCGGACGAAGAAGTCCGGCAGGTGCGCGCTGGTGACGATGTACTTGGCGGTGGCCAGCGCCTCGAACCACTCGGGGCTCCAGAGCCGGATCGCGCCGGTCGTCTGCGGCAGTTCGGCCTGCAGGTCGTCGCTGCCCCACAGGTGCTCCAGCGGCAGGCCCCGGCGGACCAGCTCCTCGTGGATCGCCCGCGGCGAGTCCGCGTAGAGCCCGCCGAGCGCGACGTTGTAGAGCACGGTGTCGCGCAGCGGGTGCCGGCGGGCGGCCGGGTAGTCGACACCGCGCAGCTGGCGCTGCCGGTAGCCGCTGCGCTCCTCGGGCAGCAGCGCGGAGTGCGACTCCAGCGAGAGGCCGTCGTAGTGGCGGCGCTCCAGCACGATCCGCTTGCCGCGCGACTCCACCTCCAGCGGCAGCGAGTCGAAGCACTCGGGCGCGATCAGCGCGGGCGACTGCGCGGTGATGCCGGCCTGGGCGCCGACCGGGCGGAAGAAGACGTCCCAGGTGCCCTGGGCGAGCGGCACCCGGCCGGCGAAGGAGGCCGTCGGCACCGGCGGCAGCGCGGCCCGGAACCGGCCGTCCGCGATCTCCACCGGGTACGCGTGCTCCTCCTCCCGCCAGTTGTGCCGGACCACCAGCTCCCAGCGGTGCGTGCCGGGCAGCGGGAAGGTGCCGCTGAGCAGGAAGCCGTCGGCGCCGCGGGAGGCGACCTCCTCCACCACCGGCTGCAGCAGCTGGTCGGAGAGCTGGAGGTAGCCGCCGGGGGAGGGCTTGGAGTACAGCGCGCGGCGCTCGTGGACCGGGGCCAGCGGGTTCAGCGCGAGGTGCAGCCGCTCGGGGGCGCTGCGGTCGTCCAGCGCCACCGGGACGGTGGAGCCGTCGGCGAGCAGCAGGGCGGTGTCCCAGCGGTCGCGGCTGCGCTCGTTGGCGACCGGGTCGAGCGCGGCCCAGGCCTCGCGGACGGCGGTCAGCTCGTCCACCGGGAAGGAGGTGCTGAACGGCTGGAGCATCCCGACGGGGGTACCGAGCTCCAGCGGGTACAGCAGCTCGCGGTCGGACTCGACGTGGGTGAGCTTGAACCGGGCCCCGGCGAGGTCCGGGCCGGAGCGGGCCGCGCCGGAGAGCTCCACCCGGCCGCCCTGTCCGGCCAGGCCGGTCACCCGGGCGCGCACGTTCTCCACCCGCAGGTAGACGTGGCCGTCGCGGACCCACGGCACGATCCGCACGTCCGGCTCGACCCAGTGCGCCGGGATGTACTGCGCGGTGTCGCTCCAGCCGGCCGAGATCCGGCCCTTGTAGACGCCGCCCTTGCCGGCGCCGGCCACCAGCACCCGCCAGTTGCCGTCCTTCCACTGGCCCCGCTGCTTCAGCCGCTTGGGGTCGATGCTGGCGGTGAAACCGGCCCAGTCGCAGTTGTACAGGTCGTGCTTGGAGCTGGCGGTGGCCTCCGGGCTGTACTGCGCCTTCGTCGGCACGGCCAGCACCCGGCGGCCCTTGGCCTCGCGCAGCACCAGCACCTTGACCATGTCGTGCCGGTTCTCGGCACCGAGCTGCTCCGGGTAGGCGTGCCCGGTCAGCTGGAGCCTGCCGCCGACCCAGGCCGACTCGTACAGCCGGCTGCGCATGACCAGCGAGTTGTCCAGCTTGAGGACGCCGGCCGGCACGCTCTTGCGCCCGCCGCGCAGGAACGGGTAGTCGGCGTACGGGCGCAGCAGGCCGCGCGCCGGAGCGCCGCCGTTGCTCTCGCCCTCGAACTTCATCTGCTCGACGAACTCGTCGATCCGGCCCTGGAGGGTCAGGTGGTACTTCAGCCGCAGCGGCGCGCGCAGCTTGCGGACGTGCTCGGGGCCGATCGCCCGGAGCAGCCGGCTGACGTGCTTGAGGTAGGCGTCCCGGTACTCCTTGTCGCCGTCCACGACGGACCAGAAGAACATCGGGATCTCCTCGACGAGGGTGTTCTCGTCGTAGGAGTGCAGGTACTGGGAGAAGCGCGGGTCGGTCTGCTTCTTCAGCCAGCCGCGGACCAGCTCCACCGAGGCCACCCGGTCGATCAGGCCCTTGGGGTTGGTGCGCATCTGCGTGATCGACATCTCGCCGACCTCGCGCTCACGCCAGTGGTAGATCGGCTCGGAGAGCACGTCCACGCTCTTGGCGAGGTAGTGGTGCGGCACGCTGACCGGGGCGTCCTCGTACAGGATGCCCTCGGGGTAGAGCAGGCCGGCCGCGTCGAAGAAGGAGCGGCGGTACACCTTGTTCCAGGCCGTGCGGTCGGTGACCAGCGCGGGGATCTCGGTGATGTGGGTCTTGAGCCTGGTCTCCTTGAACGGCTTCACATGGCCGCCGGACTGGTAGTAGCCCACCGCGCGGAACCGCAGCACGTTGCCGGTGGCGAAGTCGGAGCCGGTCTCGTCCAGCGTGTTGATCATCAGCTCGTACGCGCTCGGCGGCATCGAGTCGTCGCTGTCGACGAAGCAGAGGAACTCGGAGTCCGGGTCGATGTGGCGGATACCCGTGTTGCGGGCCGCGCCGAGGCCCTTGTTCACCTGGCGGACCAGGCGGAACCGGGAGTCCTTGGCCGCGTACGCATCGGCGAGCGCCGCGCTGCCGTCCTTCGAACCGTCGTCGACCATGACGCACTCGAAGTCCGTGAAGGTCTGGGCGGCGATCGAGTCGAGGCATTCGACGAGATAGCGCTCGACGTTGTAGATCGGAACGACGATGGAGAGGCGGGGAGCCATCGGCTACGCAGGCCTTTCTTGGGAAGGAGCGTGGCAGCCCGGTCGGGTCTGACCGCACTTTGAACCGGTGCGTACGTGCCCGTCGATCCTACCGTCCGGCCTTCCGGGCCCCCGGGCCGCCGGAGGCCGGACGCGATGGGCCCGGGCCGGGGCCCGGCCACTACGCTGTGCCCATGCCCCGCTTCAGCGTCATCGTCCCCGTCTACCAGGTCCAGGAGTACCTCACCGAGTGCCTCGACTCCGTGCTCGGCCAGGGCGGACCGGACCTCGAACTGATCGCGGTGGACGACCGCTCCCCGGACGGCTGCGGCGCGATGCTCGACGAGGCCGCCGCGCGCGACCCCCGCGTCCGGGTGCTCCACCTGCCGGAGAACGTCGGCCTCGGCCGGGCCCGCAACGCCGGCCTGGCGGTCGCCACCGGCGAGTACGTGGTCTTCCTGGACAGCGACGACACGCTCACCCCCGGCCTGCTGAAGGCCGTCGACGACCGGCTCGCGGCCGGCGGCGACCCGGACATCCTGGTCTACGACTACGCCCGCACCTACGCCGAGGGCCGGATCACCCGGGCCGCCTCGGCCCACGTCTTCGGCGCCGCCTCCCCGGAGGTCTTCGGCCTCGCCGCCCGCCCCGACCTGCTCGACCTGCTCCAGGTGGTCTGGAACAAGGCGTACCGCCGCGGCTTCATCACCGAACAGGGCCTCACCTTCCCCGCGGGCTACTACGAGGACACCCCCTGGACGTACCCGGCGCTGCTGGCCGCCGCGAGCATCACCCTGCTCGACCAGGTCGGGGTGCACTACCGCCAGCGCCAGGAGGGCGGCAACATCCTCGCCACCGCCAGCCGCAAGCACTTCGACGTCTTCGCCCAGTACGACCTGGTCTTCGCCTTCCTGGACGGCCGCCCCGACCTGGACCACTGGCGCCCGGTGGTCTACGGCCGGATGCTGCACCACCTCAACACCGTGGTCTCCAGGCCGGGCCGGATCCCGCCCGGTGACCGCCGCGAGTACTTCCGCCGGGCCGCCGCGCACTGCGCCCGGCTGCGCCCGGCCGGCTACCGGCCGCCGGCCGGGGTGGCCGGCCTGCGCACCGAGCTGCTCAGCCAGGGCCGCTACGGCACCTACCAGACGGTCCGCGCGCTCGGCCGGGCCCGCCGCCTGGTGGGCCGCTGACCCTTTGTCGGGGGCGGGCCGGGGAGCCTGACGACCGTTCGGGTGAGCGGCCGGTATAACCGGACGGTGGACTTTCTCACCCGCCTCCCGGTGATCGGCCCGCTCGTCGCCCGGCTCCTGCGCAGCCGCCCGTACCGGGTGTACGAGCACTTCAGCGCCGCCCGCGGCAACCGGCTCGCCGGGGCGGTCACCTTCTTCGGCTTCCTCGCGCTGTTCCCGCTGCTCACCGTGGCGCTGGCGATCGCGGTCGCGACCCTCACCGACAGCCGGGTCGCCGACATCGAGAAGCGCGTCTCCGACCAGCTGCCCGGCATCTCGGACGCGCTCAACCTGCCGTCGCTGGTGGCCAACGCCGGTACCGTCGGGCTGGTCAGCGGCCTGTTGCTGCTGGTTTCCGGCCTCGGCTGGGTGGACACCATGCGCACCTCGATCCGGGACATCTGGCAACTGCCCGAGGACGACGGCAACCCGGTGCTGCGCAAGGCCTGGGACTGCGCGGTGCTGTTCGGCCTCGGCGTGGTCTCGCTGTTCTCGCTGGCCGCCTCGGCCGCCGGGACGACCCTGGCGGGCCGGATCGCCGACTGGATCGGCCTGGGCACCGGCGGGCCCGGCGGCTATCTGCTGACCGCCGTCGGCCTGCTCATCGCGGTCGCCTCCGACACCCTGCTCTTCGCCTACCTGCTGGCGCCCTTCCCCCGGATCGGCGGCCAGCACCGGCGTGACGTGCTGCAGGGCGCGCTGATCGGCGCGGTCGGCTTCGAGCTGCTGAAGATCCTGCTCGCCTCCTACCTGGGATCGGTCGCCGGCAAGAGCCTGTACGGGGCCTTCGGCGTGCCGGTGGCGCTGCTCCTGTGGATCAACTTCGTCAGCCGGCTGCTGATGTACTGCGTCGCCTGGACGGCCCTGGCCGACCCGGCCGCCGCCCGGGACCGGGCCCGCGAGCGGGCCCGGGCGATGCTGACGGAGGCGGACCGGGCCGGGGCGGCTGCGGCGGAGCAGGGGAAGACCCGGCCTCAGGATCAGGGCTGAGGCCGGGCCGCACGGGCTCCCCCACCGGATCAGTCGGCGTGGACGCGCCGCCAGAGCAGGACCAGCGCCCCGCCGCCGACCACCACGAAGGCCAGGGCGATCCCCAGCCGGCCGGCCAGGCCGATCCCGGACTCCCCGTCGGCGCCGGCCGCCGGCTGGGCCGCCGTCGAGGTGCGCGGCGGCGGCGCGGGCTGGCCGGTGGTGCCGCCCGCCTGCCCGGTCGGTGTGGGCTCGACGCCGTCGGCCGGGGCCTCGTCCACCAGCCGCCCGACCGGGGTGACCTTGCCGGCCGCCGCGAAGCCCCAGTCCAGCAGCGCCGCCGTCTCGTCGTAGACCTTCTGGTAGGTGTCCGGGTGCATCACCGTCACCAGCAGGGTGCGCCCGTTCCGTTGGGCCGCGCCGACGAAGGTCGAACCGGCGTTGGTGGTGAAACCGTTCTTCACCCCGATCAGGCCGGGGTACTTGCCGAGCAGCCGGTCGGTGTTGGCGATCCCGAAGCTGCCGCGCTGGCCGGTGTTCTTGTCGACCGCGCCGGGGAACTGGGCCTCCCGGGTGGCGCAGTACGTCCGGAAGTCGGGATTGCGCAGGCCGGACCGGGCGAACAGGGTGAGGTCGTAGGCGGAGGAGACCTGGCCGTCCATGTCGTAGCCGTCGGGCGAGATCACCCTGGTGTCGCGGGCCTGGAGGGCGTCCGCGCGGGCCTGCATCTCGGTCACGGTCTGCCGGATGCCGCCGTTCATATGGGCCAGGACGTGCACCGCGTCGTTGCCCGAGCTCAGGAACACCCCGCGCCACAGGTCCTCGACCCGGTACTCCAGGTTCTCCTTGATGCCGACCAGGCTGCTGCCGGCGCCGATCCCGGTGATCTCCTCGTCGCGGACCTTGTGCACCGTGTTGCGGTCGAACTTGGGCAGCACGGTGTCGGCGAAGAGGATCTTCAGGGTGCTGGCCGGGGCGAGCCGCAGATGCGGATTGCTGGCCGCCAGCACGTCTCCTGACGCCGCGTCGGCGACTATCCAGGACTGCCCGGTGAGGCCGCCCGGTAACGCGGGGGCGCCGGCCAGTGGGGCCACCTGGGCCCCGGGGAGCCCCAGCCGTTCGCCGCCCACCGCGGCCGGCGGGGGAGCGGGTGCGTACGGGGCCGCGACGGCGGAGGGGGTGGCCAGGAGGGTCGGGAGGGCCGCGGCGACCGCGGCGAGCAGGTGCGTGAGCTTACGGCGAGTGGGCACCAGCAGACCGTACCCACTCCGGGGATTCGTTGTTCGCCACTCCGGCTCTGTCCCCCGCAGGAGGGGCCCGCCGTACGCCGACCGGCCGCCCGCGCATACTGGGAGCACACCGTCTGCACACCGCCGCCCGCCGAGGACCACCATGAAGCTCAGCCGCCGTACCTCCTGGTTCCTGACCGCCTTCGGCGTCTGGTCCATGATCATCTGGACTACGATCTAGGGACAACTACTCTGTACGCGGATGGGCCCGGGGCACCACAACGGCCAGTACTGATCAGGTTCGAACAACCGCCCGCCGTCCGGCGCAGCGCGGTTGTCCAGGATGGACCCATGGCTAAGGACAAGACCACCCCCCGACACGCAAGGGCCCTTCTCGCTGTTTCAGGCGCTCATTCCTCGGGCCACGATGAAGGTGACGACCGCCACCCACAACAGCCACCCGAGGCAGTAGACGGCCCTACGCACGGTCCACTGCGTCCGGCCGCGCCGTCCACTCAAGCCCGCCACCAACGGGACCGCCGGTTGGTCTCCGCGAGGGCGCTCCGGATGCGGGTTATGGTCGGCGACTCGGGTACGGGCTCAAGGGGTGGGGCAGGCCGGTCGTCCTCGTCCACCTGGATGTCCAGTTCCTCCACCGGTTCAGGTTCAGGCTCCATCCCGGATCGCCTCCTCATCGGCAGCGAGGTGCTGTGCGAGGCTGCGCTGAAGGTGGCACGCGATCGTCGGGAACCACTCTTCGGGGTAGCGCCGGATCGCATCGTGGAGCTTGGAGCAGCCATCGCACTCCGACCCGTCCGGGGAGGGTTCAACCTCCGGCGGGGGAAGGGCGGAAAGGATGCGACGGATGAGTTCGCGGGGGCTAGACCCGACCACGCTGCGCCCCTTCCTCCCAGTCCAGCGGGGCGAACTGGAACGGGTTCGGCGGGCGGCGCTGCTCCTCAGCTTGGGCCTTCCGGTAGTCGGCCTGACAGGCGCGGATCAGGGCGGGGCTGGCGCGCTTGCTGGGAGGTCGCAACGTCTTACGTCTGTGGGCCGTGACTCCGTCGCTGGTGTCGGCCTCAGTCCCGATCTCGGTGGTGCTGGTGCTGGTGCTGGCCGCCATCGGCTCCACTCCTCATCCACAATCGGAGCAGGAGCGTGCCCCCTCCGACCGGCCGCCAGCGAGGGGGTAGCCAGAGGGGGTAGCCAGACAGCTATGCGTCAGCCTCAACCTCAGCCATGAGGAGCCGCAGCGTAAGTGAGTGCTTCTCGGGTGGTAGCGCATCCAACGCCGAACGCGCGTAGGCAATTCCGCCCGCCCGATCGCCCGACTGCGCCAGCATGAGCCCCTTGTGCATCTCCAGGTGCGTCCGGAACCGAGGAAGGCTGTCCGGGAGCAGCCTCCCAGCCTGCTCTTGCGCTTCCAGGGCGCGCCGTTCTTCGCCGAGTCGCGCCAACAGCAGGGAGCAGAAGACGTTCATGCGCCACTCCGGCACGGCGTAGTCGGACGACTCGTTCGCTGGGCTCGCCGCCTTCTCGAACACGCGCCATCCCTCGTCCATCAGCGTCAGCGCGCCGCGTCGGTCACCTCTGATCGCCGCCGTGTGCGCCTTGCCCATGAGCGCGTTCAGGCGCCCGAGGGACGGCCTAGGAGAGAGGGCTAGGGCTTGGTCGGCCATCTGATCGGCGACCGCCAGTGATGCGCCCTCGTAGCCCAGCGCGATGGCCGCGCGACCCCGCACCCACACCCGCGCAGTGACATCCTCCGAGCGGTCCGCCATCGTGGCAGCGACCCGGTACCAGTTCCCCGCACGCGCCCCATCGCTGCCCGGGAACGTCTTGGCGTAGAGCGTCGCCAACTTGGCTGCCACGTCCCACATTCCGGGCCGTTCGAGCTGCTGTTGTAGCACCACCAGATCACCGGCAAGGCGGCGCTGAATCTCGGCAGCCCCGGCTGACATGTAGTCCCGGCCGTACGTCACCAAGCGATCCTGCCAGTCGTCCACGCTGGGACCGCTGCGCAGCGCCGACGCGAAGCCATGGTGAAGTAGATCGGCAGCCGTGCCGGGAGCTATCGCTGTCGCTGCTGCCGTCGTAAGAAACGATCTTCTGTCCACGTCCGCCATCTCAAGTGTGGTCAGAGGGACTTGCAAGACGGTAGCCATCGCAGGTAGCCACTTCTTCGGGGTCCTGCCCCCGTTCTCCCAGCGGCTGATGTCCGTTCGCCGGAACGTCTGGCCCGTGACCTCTTCCAGCCGCGCAACAAGGTCGTTCTGCGACATGCCTAAGGCAACCCGCAGTTCCTTGATCAGAGCACCGATCGGGGTAGATGGCATGGCGGCAGCGTACGCCGCGTGACTGGCCGCTGCCCCTCGCGTGTGCGCGCGTATTGGGCCACGAGGCCCGGACCTGGTGACCCGTACGCGAACGGGGCTGTTATCCCTAGCCGGTCGCCGGAGATTTCGACTTCGGGTCCTACCCCACACCCCCAAGCGCAAGAGAGACCGCCTACCTCAGCGGGCAGACGGTCTCTCGGTACTTGCGTTCGGATCACTCGCTGTCGGCAAGCGCGCGGTACAGCGTGGCGCGTGAGACGCCCAAAGCCTTCGCGATGGCTGAGACGCTTTCTCCCTTGGCCTTGCGCGCCATGGCAGCAGCGACCTTGTCAGCGTCCATCACAGCGGGTCGGCCGCCAGTCCGCCCCTGAGCCTTGGCGGCTTCCAGTCCGGCGCGGGTGCGGTCCTTGATCAACGAGCGCTCGAACTCGGCCATGGCGCCGACGACTTGGAGCATCAGGCGGCCGTCAGGGGTGTTCGGGTCGATGCTGGCCAGCGCGCCCGTGAGGACCTTGAAGCCGATACCCCGGGCCGACAGCGCGTCCACCATGGTCACCAGGTCAATCAGCGACCGGGCGAAGCGGTCCAGCTTCCACACGCACAGGGTGTCACCGGGGCGGAGGTAGTCCAGGACGGCGGCAAGCTCCGGGCGGTCGGTGTTCTTCCCGCTGGCCTTGTCGGTGAAGATCCGGGCGCAGCCAGCGTCGGTCAGCGCGTCGTGCTGGAGCTGGGCTTCCTGGTCGTCGGTGGACACTCGGGCGTAGCCGATCAGGTGGCCGGTGGTCTTGTTCGTCGTCATGCCCCGATCGTCTCATAACGCGTCTCAAAACATCAAGCTCCGGGGGAGGGTTGTGAGACGGGTTTTGAACACCGAATCAACCCTGGATCGGCACTGTCGGCGGGTGTCTCAATAACCATCGTTTGTGAGACGGCGGACGGTGATCACTCGCGGTGACGGCGGCGCAGCGAGGGAGGCGGGCGCAGGACTGCGACTCTGGGGCTTTTGTGGCGAAAGCCCTGGAAGGGCCCGTGAGCGGCCGCTCTCGCCCCCAATGGCACCCATTGCCGACCCGGCCTCCCGAGCTCGCCGTAGCCCCCTTCTGGCCGCTTGTGGAGCCTGCCTGTGCGTAGGCGGCCTCTCGGTGCAGCGGCGGGGCGGGGAGGGGCACGGAGTGTCGAATGTCGATTACGAACCCTGTTTTGGCTTGCCCTAAGAAAACCTATAGGCGACCTACTTTTGGGTTCAGAATCGACATTCAACACTAAGCCCAGGTCAGAGGGGGTGTGGGGCGGTGTCGATCCTCTCCGCTGTGTCGGCGAGAACCGCCTAAATGCGAAACGGCCGCTCCCCGCGAGGGAAACGACCGTTTCTAGTGTGGCGCGTGTCACACCGCCGCTAGTTCCTGCTCGTCCTCTTCGTCATCTTCCTTGGGGAGTTCAACCCACGTGAAGTGGACTCGGTCTTCCGTTTTGATGATTTTCTTGGTCTCGGGGTCTCGGCCTCGGCCTACCATCACCCCCGTGAGGAAGTACGAGAGGAAGTCGCGCTGTTCCTTGGTGGACCAACTTGCCCACACACTTTCCTCGCCGATCGGGTCGAGCCCAGAGAACCACTCGTCCGGAAGTTGGATGCTGCCGGATACCTGCTCGTCCAGCTCGGCCAAACGGGCGGTGCACTGTTCTTCGAACTTCCGGTACTGGCCGATGGTCGCCCGCCACGTGTTCAGCTCGTCGCGGCCCTTGTACAGCCCGGCCTTACGGTCCTGCTGCAAGTCCTTGATCGACTGCTGCACGTGCTCAAGGTGCGTCGCTGTCTCTCGGCGTTCCTCAGCGACCCCGGCAAGGTCCTTTTGGGTCGCATACCGGACGGCCACAGCAGCGAGCCATTCGCGGTCTTGCTCATCATCCATATCGGCGTGATTTAGCCTCGCCCACACCCGACGGGCAACGTGGTCGTCGAGGTCTTCTCGCTTGATCCCGAGTCCGCCGTGACCCTTGGGGTTCGCGCAAATGTAGGTCTCGGTCCAAACCTTCGTGCGCCCCTGGAAACCCGAGGATTGCCCCATGGAACCGGCGCAGAGTTGGCACCCGAGGAACCGCCAACCAGAGAGAAGGGTCGGGACGACGTTCGCGTTCCCGGGCTGTGCCTCGGGGCGGGAGCGCTGCTTGCGCTTCTCCTGCAACTCCAGCCAGCGCGCACCCGAAATAATGCCCTCATGGGGCGTGAGCGGCTGTCCGGCCTCATCTCTACGGATGACGTTGATGTGCGACTTGCCACGCGGTACCCGCTCGAACGCAAACCCGCCGATAACGGGATGGTTAAGAATCCAGCGGACCGTCTGAGCCCGCCACGCGATCGGCCGTTCCGAACCGTCCATCCGGCGCGCTGTGATGCTCTTCATACGGTTCTCGGTGTTCCGGCGCTTGGACATTCCGGGGGCCGGAATCTTCTCCTCTTCGAATGTCGTTGCGATTTTGTTATCTGACACGCCATCAAAAGACATGGCTACCATGCGCTCCACCATCTCGATGTGGTCCGGATTGTCGGCGTCCGGTTCGAGTACGGATATCACCAGGTTGTCAACCTGCTTCCGGATGGCGCGCATGCCGTAGACGGCCGTGGACGAGTGGATACCACCCAAGGCCGCAATCTGTGCTTTGGCCCCGGCCAGACGCTCGGCCTTGGTGTCGCTGTCCTGCTTCGCAAGGGCCGCAATCAGGGCGAAGATGGCCACCCCGATAGGATTGGACGTGTCAAGGAAGGGCTCAAGAACAGACATGAATCGGACGCCGTGGGCGCGGAACTCCTTGTCGATCTCCAGCGCGTCATGGGCACCCTGGCGGGTGAGACGCGACAGCTCGTTGACAATGCACACGTCACCTTCCCCGGCGCGCACGTCGCCCATCATGCGGTCGAAGTCTTCGCGGCGAACCTTCGGGTCCCAGCCGGAACGTCCCTTGTCCACGTACTCACCGACCACGATCCACGGCACGCCCCCTTGCATGTTCCGGGAGGCGACCAGCGCGTGACCGGCGGCAAGTTGGGATTCGGTGGAGACCTCGGAGCCGTCCGTTCGGGCCGAAGATTGACGCGCGTAGAGGAATACGCGGACGGCGTCCATGTGTGCGGGCAGGACGGTGGGGGAGAGGAAGGGTGTCATGGTGTGGTCGTCGCGCTGCATAGGCGCTGACCTGCCCTTTCGGCTCGTTGGTGTTTGGTACTTAGTACTTTGCCATAGACAACCTTCGTCAAGAACCTCTGGAAGGACTCCGGCGGCCAGGCCTTCACCAATGGCGACCACTCCCAGCCCACCGCCTTCTTCTGGATCCACCTCCTGCTGGCCGTCACCTCCTTCGTTCTCGGCGTCCTGGTCGGCACCGTCGGCGTCCGCGGCCTGCGCGCGACCCGCCGCACCCCGGCCACCGGCTGACCGGTTTATTCCTGTTGCGGGGCCGCCCGGGCCGCTGGCAGGATCCCCACCGCTTGATCACATATCGAATCTGTCTTCGATTTCAGGGGTGGGATTCATGAACCACGTGCACCACCGTCGACTCGGCGGGGTCGCCGCGATCGTCGTGGCCGCCGGTCTGGTCGCCGTGCCGACCACGGCCTCGGCCGACACGGGCCCGATGGTCCTGGGGACGACGGCCTATCCGCAGCCGCGAATCTCGTCCACGGGTGTGCGCACCGACGCCTGCGACTGGACCGCCACGCCGGGCTGGATGGCGAGAACTGGCAGCGATCCCACCCTCAACGCCACGGTCGCCGGGGACGGCAGCGGCTCGCTCTCGGCCCGCTTCGAGGTCTGGGACCAGATGACGGGCGCCGACAGCGCCGTGTTCAGCGGCGTTGCCCCGGCCTACGCCGGGCAGGCGCGCATCAATGTCCCCGGTCTGCTGGACGGGCACAGCTACACCTGGCGCACCTGGGCGCTGCAGGGCGACCGAACCTCCGCGCCGGCGCCGGACTGCCACTTCCGGGTGGACACCACCTCGCCGACGGTCTCGGTCGCGTCCCCGGACTTCCCGGCCGACGGATCCGGAGGCACGGCCACCAAGTACGCGGGCCAGGTCGGCACTTTCGTGCTCAACGCCGCCGACCCGGCCCCGGACGGTGGGGAGGCCTCCGGTGTCGCCTGCGTCCGGTACGGCTTCGACATGCTGGGCGTGGGCGGCGACTGCACCGCGCCGGGTACCGTCAGGCCGGGCGCCGACGGGACGCTCACCCTCCAGCTGAAGGTCCTGCACTGGGGCACCAACACCCTCAACGTCGAGGTGATCGATGACGCGGGTAACTCCGGCCGGGTGTCCTACACCTTCTACGCCCCATCGAACCCGAACCCGCCGAAGACTCTTGGCGACGTCGACGGTGACGGCACCGCGGACATCCTGCTGCCCGACGCCCAGGGCAACTTGCAGTACTTCGGCGTCAACGCGGGCGACACCGCTCCGAGTTCGACGATCCAGGGCAACCGGGCACCGTACGACGGCAGCTGGGCGCCGTTCCAGGTGGCCCACCGCGGCTGGTCGAAGTCCCACGCGCCGTCCTCGGACGACCTCTTCATCCACAAGCCGGGCGACGGTTACCTCTACCTGTACCAGAACGTCGACTACGGATCCTTCACCGGGTACATGACGGACGCCCAGCGCTCGCGCAGCTGCCAGGACGATGCCGGGGCAACCGTCGCCTGCCCGGCGGACTTCGCGTCCGACTGGTCCAAGGCGGACCAGGTCGTGGCGTTCGGCCCGGTGACCGACGCCACCTCACCGTCGCTGCTGACGCTTGAGGACGGGAACCTCTGGCTGCACGCGGGCGGCAACTTCGGGTTCGGCTCCCAGAAGGCCCGGAAGCTCACCACCACCGGCGACTGGAGCGGCTACGACCTGATCGCACCCGGCCCGGACGCGTCCGGGAGCCTCACGCTCTGGGCGCGTGAGCGGGCCGACGGCACGCTGCACGCGTACCCGGTGCCGAAGCAGGCCAACGGGCTGTTCGACTTCTCCGCCCTCGCCGACCCCGCCGCCGGTGTCGTGGCGAGCGGCTTCACCGTCGGGGCGTACCCGACGCTGGGCAGCTCGGGCGACGGCGACGGTGACGGTGCGCCGGACCTGTGGGCCGTCACGGCCGACCGGCACCTGGTGACGTACAGCGGCTGGAGTGCCCCGAAGGACCTCGGCGTGCTGCGCTGAGAAACGGCCGAGGCCCCGTCCGGTCGGATGACCGGACGGGGCCTCGGTTCAGGCCGGGATCAGAAACGGCGGGTGACCAGCGCCCGCTTCACTTCCTGGATCGCCTTGGTGACCTCGATGCCACGCGGGCAGGCCTCCGAGCAGTTGAAGGTGGTCCGGCAGCGCCAGACACCCTCGCGGTCGTTCAGGATCTCCAGCCGCTGCTCCGCACCCTCGTCGCGCGAGTCGAAGATGAAGCGGTGCGCGTTGACGATCGCGGCCGGGCCGAAGTACTGGCCGTCGTTCCAGAAGACCGGACAGGACGACGTGCACGCGGCGCACAGGATGCACTTGGTGGTGTCGTCGAAGCGCTCGCGCTCCTCGGCGGACTGCAGGCGCTCGCGGGTCGGGTCGTTCCCCTTGGTGATGAGGAACGGCATGACGTCCTTGTACGCCTGGAAGAACGGGTCCATGTCCACGACCAGGTCCTTGAGGACCGCGAGGCCCTTTATGGCCTCGATCGTGATCGGCTTCTCCGGGTTGACGTCCTTGATCAGGGTCTTGCACGCCAGCCGGTTGCGGCCGTTGATCCGCATCGCGTCGGAGCCGCAGATGCCGTGCGCGCAGGAACGGCGGTAGGTGAGGGTGCCGTCCTGCTCCCACTTGATCTTGTTGAGCGCGTCCAGGACGCGCTCCTTCGGGTCCAGGGTCAGCTGGTAGTCGACCCACACCGGGTCCGGGTGCTCCTCCGGGTTGAACCGGCGGATCCGGAAGGTGACGGTGATCAGCTCGACACCGCCCGCCTCGACCGCGTCCAGAGCGGCCGAGTGCTTCTCCACAGTCGGAGTGCTCATCAGTACTTACGCTCCATCGGCTGGTAGCGGGTCGTGACGACCGGCTTGTAGTCGAGGCGGATGGAGGTGGTGCCGTCCTCGGCAACCTCCTGGTACGCCATGGTGTGCTGCATGAACTTCACGTCGTCACGGGTCGGGAAGTCCTCGCGGTAGTGGCCGCCGCGCGACTCCTCACGGGCCAGCGCGGAGACCGCCAGCACCTCGGCCAGGTCGAGCAGGTTGCCCAGCTCGACGGCCTCCAGCAGGTCCGTGTTGTAACGGAAGCCCTTGTCCTGGATGGCGACGTGCTTGTAGCGCTCGCGCAGTGCGGCGATGTCCTCGACGGCCTGCTTCAGGGTCGCGCCGGTGCGGTAGACCATGGCGTTGGTGTCCATGGTCTCCTGCAGCTCCTTGCGGATCTGCGCCACGGACTCGGTGCCGGTGGACTCGCGCAGGCCGTCGACCAGCGCCTGCACCTTCTCGGCCGGGTTCTCGGGCAGCTCGGTGAAGCCCACCGTCTGCGCGTAGTCGGCGGCGGCGATGCCCGCGCGCTTGCCGAACACGTTGATGTCCAGCAGCGAGTTGGTGCCCAGCCGGTTGGCGCCGTGCACGGACACGCAGGCGACCTCGCCGGCCGCGTACAGGCCGGGGACGACGTCGGTGTTGTTGCGCAGCACCTCACCCTCGACGTTGGTCGGGATGCCGCCCATGGCGTAGTGCGCGGTGGGCTGGATCGGGATCGGGTCCGTGTAGGGCTCGATGCCGAGGTAGGTGCGCGCGAACTCGGTGATGTCCGGGAGCTTGGCGTCCAGCTGCTCCGGCGGCAGGTGGGTGAGGTCCAGGTAGACGTGGTCGCCGTCCGGACCGCAGCCGCGGCCTTCGCGGATCTCGGTGTAGATCGCGCGGGAGCAGACGTCACGGGACGCGAGGTCCTTCATGACGGGGGCGTAGCGCTCCATGAAGCGCTCGCCGTCCTTGTTGCGCAGGATGCCGCCCTCGCCGCGGGCGCCCTCGGTGAGCAGGATGCCCATGCGCCAGATGCCGGTCGGGTGGAACTGGAAGAACTCCATGTCCTCCAGCGGCAGGCCGCGGCGGTAGACCAGGGCCTGGCCGTCACCGGTGAGGGTGTGGGCGTTGGAGGAGACCTTGAAGAACTTGCCGGTGCCGCCGGAGGCGAACACGACGGACTTGGCCTGGAAGACGTGGATCTCGCCGGTGGCCAGCTCGTAGGCGACGACGCCGGCCGTCTTGCCGTCGTTGATCAGCAGGTCGAGGACGTAGAACTCGTTGAAGAACTCGACGCCGTGCTTGACGCAGTTCTGGAACAGCGTCTGGAGGATCATGTGACCGGTACGGTCGGCCGCGTAGCACGAGCGGCGGACCGGGGCCTCGCCGTGGTTGCGCGAGTGGCCGCCGAAGCGGCGCTGGTCGATCCGGCCCTGCTCGGTCCGGGAGAAGGGCAGACCCATCTTCTCCAGGTCGAGGACGGCGTCGATGGCCTCCTTGCACATGATCTCGGCGGCGTCCTGGTCGACCAGGTAGTCACCACCCTTGACCGTGTCGAAGGTGTGCCACTCCCAGTTGTCCTCCTCGACGTTGGCGAGGGCGGCGCACATGCCGCCCTGGGCCGCGCCGGTGTGGGACCGGGTGGGGTAGAGCTTGGTCAGCACGGCGGTACGGCTGCGCTGGGTCGACTCGATGGCCGCGCGCATGCCGGCGCCGCCTGCGCCGACGATGACGGTGTCGTACTGGTGAATCTGCATGGGGGTTCTAACTCGCCTCTGGCCTCTGTCGATGTCCGATTAGATGTTCGGGTCGAAGGTGAAGATCACCAGGGTGCCGAGCAGCACGGTGAAGACCGTGGCGGCGCCCATGAGGCCCTTCAGCCAGAGCCGGGTGGAGTCCTTCTCGGCGTAGTCGTTGATGACCGTCCGCATGCCGTTGGCGCCGTGGAGCATGGCGAGCCAGAGCATCAGGAGGTCCCAGCCCTGCCAGAACGGCGAGGCCCAGCGGCCGGCCACGAAGGCGAAGCCGATCTTGGAGACGCCGCCGTCGAGCACCAGCATGATCAGCAGGTGGCCGAGGATCAGCACCACGAGGACGATGCCGGACAGGCGCATGAAGAGCCAGGCCAGCATCTCGAAGTTGGTGCGGGTGCGGCGCGGCGTCTTCCTGGTCCGCTTGCGGGGCGGCTCGATGACGAACTCGTCGGCCGGGTTACCGGTGCCGAGGCCCTTGCCGGTGTGCGCCTGGGCGGAGGGGACCACCAGGGCGTCGGAGATTTCCGTGGACATGTCTCAGATCACTTCCCGAACCACGTGAGCAGGGTGTGTTCCAGGATGTTGTAGAACGAGCCGGCCAGCAGCACGACCCACACCCCGACCACGGTCCAGAGCATCTGCCTCTGGTACTTCGGGCCCTTCGACCAGAAGTCGACGGCGACGACCCGGAGGCCGTTGAGAGCGTGGAACAGGATGGCGGCCACCAGGCCGTACTCCATCAGGTTCACCAGGGGCGTCTTGTACGTCTGAATGACGGTGTCGTACGCCTCGGGCGACACCCGCACCAGGGCGGTGTCCAGGACATGAGCGAACAGGAAGAAGAAGATGAGGACGCCGGTGACTCGATGAGCCACCCAGCTCCACATGCCTTCCCGGCCGCGGTACAGCGTTCCAGCCGGCACGGAAAAACCCTCCGGGAGCGGATTGGGGGCTCGGCCGGCTTCGGTGTCGGTCAGCCCGGCCGGGTACGGTCCACCGGCCGCCAGCATCCTATCGACGCGTTGTCGGGAACCGCCTCCGGGGGCCCGAGGTGTGATCAATCAGGCACGACTGGCCTAGCCGGACGGGAACCGGGGCGCCATTGCTCGCTCTGGGTGACCGTTCGGCTGCGCTACGGTGGCGGCCCCTCCCGTCGACGACACCCTGCCGAGGCCCCCGTGCCGCTCCGCCCGCCCCGACCGTCCGTCGCCGTCCTCGTCTCTGTCCTGCTCGCCGCCGGCTGCACCACGGTCGGCCGCTCCGCCGACCAGGCCGGGGCCGGGCGCGAGCTGTCCGCCGCCGAGCTGCGGGCGGCCGCGGTGGCCGACGGCGACCTCGGGCCCGGCTACACGGTGACGGTGATGACGTCCGGCCACGGCGAGACCGGCTCGGGTGGCGGCCGGGAGGTCTCGGACACGCCCGCCTGCCAGCCGTTGCTGGACGTGGTGACCCCGGCCGTGGCGGCCGGCGGCGGCTCGGCCTCGCCCGGCCCCGGTCGGCCGTACGCCGAGACCGATCTGAGCGTGGCACGGGCGGCCGACCCCAGGGGCGGCGTGTACGGCGGGCTGCTCGGCTACCGGGCGGGGCGGGCGGCGCAGCTCCTGGCGGAGCTGGAGAAGCTGTTCGGCCCGTGCGCGTCGTTCGCCTCCACCGCCCCGCCGCCGCCCGCGGAGAAGGGGAAGCGGGGGGTGCGGACCAGGCACCGGCTGGGCCGGGACGACACGCCCACGCACGGGGGAGCGGACACCGTGACCGGATTCACTCTGACGAATGAATCGGGCACGGTGACGCTCTCCCAGCGTGCGGTGCTGGCCCGGGTCGGTCCGGTGCTGGCGGTCTTCACCACCGTCGGCGTCGGCGCGGGGCCGGCCGCCGCGCCGGACGAGCGGATCGTCCGGCAGCAGGTGGCCAAGCTGCGCGCCGCGCAGACGAAGCGGTGAGGAGAGGTAGGGAGGGATGAGGGGACGGGGCGTGGTGACCGGGGCTCAGCGCGCCCCGGTCGTTGTCTGGGTGGCGACCAGGTGCTCCAGGCGGGTGAGGGCGATCCGGCGCAGTTCGTCGGCCGCGGTCAGCCGCTCCTCGTCCGGGTCGTTGGCCAGTCGGGTGCGGATCGAGGAGAGCACGGTGTCGAGCATCTCCTCGGGGGCCACGCCCTCCAGGCAGACCACGAAGACGTGGCCGAACCTGGCCTCGTACGCGGCGTGGGCCGCCCGCAGCGCGGTGTGCGCCGCCTGGCTGCCGGGTGCGCGCATGCCCAGGAGGGGCTGCGGCATCCAGCTCTCGTCCGCCAGCGCCTCGGCCAGGTCGGCCGGGCGCAGGTCGTAGGAGGCCTCGCTGGCGGCGGCCAGCAGGGACTCGATGTCGGGGTAGGGACGGTGCGCCGTGAGCCGGAGGGCCCAGCGGTGACTGCCGCAGCAGGCCAACAGGGCCTCCTCGGCGGCGCCGACGTCGGCTTCGTTGAAGCGGTGCAACCCGAGGAGGGTCGGCTCGGAACTGGGATCGAGCCGCTGTGACGGGATGTCGCTGGCCAGCGGGTCCTCCTCGTGAGGGCGGGAAGGTGCCGGTGAAATGGGGTGGTGGAGCAGCTGAAGTATGGAGCTGCGGGGCGGCGTCCAGCGCCCGCCGGGCAGCGGCTCAACGGTAGTTGAGCGGTCATCAGTTGGGGAGGGTGCACGCGGAATTCATCCGATCGAGCTATCAAGTTGTGACGTTGACAGCTCTGCGTCAGCACCCTCCCCGTGTTCATCTGCTAATAACCGCCCCGCACGGGAGCGGCCGTCAGGAACAGCGCGTCCCGGCGGCCGGCAGGGTGCCCTCGGTGAGATACGCCTCCATGGCCCGGTCGACGCAGACGTTGCCCTTGCCGAACGCGCCGTGGCCCTCGCCGGTCAGGGTCAGCAGGGTGGCGTTGGCGAAGCCCTTGGCCAGCGCCTCGGCCGCCGCGTAGGGGGTGGCCGGGTCACCGGTGGTGCCGACCACCAGGATCGGCGCGCTGCCCTCGGCGCGGACGGTGTGCGGCTTCTCGGGCGTCTCGAACGGCCAGTTCGCGCACTGGGGCTCGCTGAGGTCGTCGGCGGTGGTGCCCTTGGTGAGCAGCGGGGCCTGCTCCTGGAGCTGCTTCACCGCCGCCTGGGCCCGCTCGGGGGAGGGGGCCGGGGCTGCGACGTCCGCGCAGCGGATCGCCCTCAGCGCGTCCTGGCTGGGGTCGTAGTGGCCCTTCTCGTCCCGGCCGTTGTACTCGTCGGCGAAGGCCAGCAGGCCGTCGCCCTTGCCGTGCAGCATGGCGAGGTTGAGCGAGAGCCGCAGGTACTTCCAGGTGGTCTTCTCGTCGCCGTAGAGGAGGCTCATGGTGCCGGTCCAGCCCTGGCCGCTGCCGACCCTGCGGCCGTTGACGGTGAGCGGGTGGTCGCGCAGGCCGTCCAGGAAGTCGGCGGCCTTCTCGGCGGCCCTGGCCGGGTCCTTGCCGAGCGAGCACTCGTCGGCGTGGTTCTCGACGCAGTCGGCGGCGAAGCGCTCGAAGGACTTCTCGAAGCCGATCTGCTGCTTGATACTGCTGTCCAGCCTCTCCTGGGTCGGGTCGACGGCGCCGTCCAGGATGAGCCGGCCGGTGTTCTTCGGGAACTCCTCGGCGTAGAGCGAGCCGAGGTAGGTGCCGTAGGAGACGCCGAGGTAGTTGAGCTTCTGGTCCCCGACGGCGGCGCGCAGCACGTCCAGGTCGCGGGCGGTGTTGCGGGTGCCGATGAAGGGCAGCAGCCTGCCGGAGCCGGCCTGGCAGGCGGCCGCGAACTCGGCGTTCCGCTGCTGGTGCCGGGCCTTGCGGGCCTGGGGGTCCGGCAGGTCGTCCTGCTCGCCGAGCGCGTCGTGCTGCTTGTCGTCGAGGCAGACGACCGGGGAGCTGTCGCCGGTGCCGCGCGGGTCGAAGCCGATCACGTCGAAGCGCTTGTGCAGGGTGCCGTCGAACCGTTCGGCGCCGTACTTGACCATCTCGACGCCGGAGGCGCCGGGGCCGCCGGGGTTGACCATCAGCGAGCCGATCCGCTGGTCCGGCCTGGCGGCCGGCAGCTTGATCAGCGCGAGGTCGAGGGCGTCGGTGGCGGGGTCGGCGTAGTCGAGCGGGACGTGCAGCCGGCCGCACTGCATCCCGGATATGTCGATCTTGGCCTCGGCGGCCTTGGGATCGGCGGGGCAGGCGGCCCAGGTGATCTGCTGGCCGTAGAAGGGCTTCAGTGCCGGGTCGTCGGCCCCGGTGGGCCGGGGGGCCGGCGTCGGGGTGGCCATCGGTGCGGCCGGTGCGGGCGAGGTGGTGCCGGCGGCCCGGTCCTGGCCGGACGTGGCGCCGTCGTCGCAGGCGGAGGCGAGGAGCAGGGTGCCGGCCGCGAGCACGGTCAGCAGCACCCGTGGGCGGGCGGCCCGAAGAGATGTCATCGCACGTGTGTACCACTGCCGGGTGACACGTTTGATCATGCCCCTGGGCCGTCCGCCCCGCGCGGTGTCAGGCCCGGTGGACCTTGTGGTTGGCGGCCTGCGCCCGCGGGCGCACCACCAGCAGGTCGATGTTGACGTGCGACGGCCGGGTGACCGCCCAGGCGACGGTGTCGGCGATGTCCTCCGAGGTCAGCGGCTCGGCCACGCCCGCGTACACGGCCGCCGCCCGCTCCTCGTCGCCCCGGAAACGGGTCACCGCGAAGCCCTCGGACTTCACCATGCCCGGCGCGATCTCGATCACCCGGATCGGCTCCCCGCACAGCTCCAGCCGGAGCGTCGCCGCGATGGTGTGCGCGGCGTGCTTGGCCGCCACATAGCCGCCGCCGCCCTCGTACGCGGCCAGCGCCGCGGTGGAGGAGAGCACCAGCACCGTGCCGTCGCCGCCGGCCCGCAGCGCCGGCAGCAGCGCCTGCGTCATGTGCAGCACGCCGAGCACGTTCACCTGGTACATCGCCAGCCAGTCGGCCGGGTCGCCGGTCGCCACGGACTCGGCGCCGATCGCGCCGCCGGCGTTGTTGACCAGCACGTCCACCCGGCCGACCCGGGCCGCGAAGGCGTCCACGGCGGCCCGGTCGGTGACGTCCAGGGTGTGCGCGCGGCCGCCGATCTCCTTGGCCAGCGCCTCGATCCGGTCGGTCCGCCGGGCGGTCAGCACCACGTCGAAGCCCTCGGCCGCGAGCCGGCGGGCGGTCGCCGCGCCGATTCCGCTGCTGGCGCCGGTGACCACGGCCACCTTCTGCTCGGTCATTGCCACTCCCTCGGGGGAACACGTCGGTTTGGGAAGTACTTCAGTCGCTCACCCGATCATCTCAACGGAGACGGCCGTCCCCCGTGCGGGGAACCCCGCTGTCGTGGCGGCCGCCCGGCCGGGAGCGGGCCCGTTACATTGCGGGATCAGCCGACTACCGGCCGACGATCCCCCTCCTCACCCCCGTGGAGAGTCCCATGGCAGCCGAGCCGCGCCGCACCGAGTCGGGCTTCCCGATCGAGCCCCTGTACGGTCCCGAGGACCTGGCCGGCTGGGACCCCCGGCAGCGCCTGGGCCGGCCGGGGGAGTACCCCTACACCCGGGGCGTCTACCCGTCGATGTACACCGGCCGGCCGTGGACGATGCGCCAGTACGCCGGCTTCGGCACCGCCGCCGAGTCCAACGCCCGCTACCGGCAGCTGATCGCCAACGGCACCACGGGCCTGTCCGTCGCCTTCGACCTGCCCACCCAGATGGGCTACGACTCGGACGCCCGGATCGCGGCCGGCGAGGTCGGCAAGGTGGGCGTCGCGATCGACAGCGTCGAGGACATGGGCGTCCTGTTCGACGGCATCCCGATGGACGGGGTCTCCACCTCGATGACCATCAACGCGCCCGCGGGACTGCTGCTGCTCCTCTACCAACTGGTCGGCGAGGCACAGGGGGTGGCGCCGGGCCGGCTGACCGGCACGATCCAGAACGACGTGCTGAAGGAGTACATCGCCCGCGGCACGTACATCTTCCCGCCCAAACCCTCGCTGCGGCTGGTCGCCGACGTGTTCCGCTACTGCCGGGCCGAGATCCCGAAGTGGAACACCATCTCGATCTCCGGCTACCACATGGCCGAGGCCGGGGCGGACCCCGCGCAGGAGATCGCCTTCACCCTCGCCAACGGCGTCGAGTACGTGCGCACCGCCGTCGCGGCCGGTATGGACGTCGACGACTTCGCGCCCCGGCTCTCCTTCTTCTTCGTCTCCCGCACCACCCTGCTGGAGGAGGTCGCCAAGTTCCGTGCCGCCCGCCGGATCTGGGCCCGGGTGATGCGCGAGGAGTTCGGCGCGAGGAACCCGAAGTCGTGGATGCTGCGGTTCCACACCCAGACCGCCGGGGTGCAGCTCACCGCGCAGCAGCCCGAGGTCAACCTGGTCCGGGTCGCCGTGCAGGCGCTCGCGGCGGTGCTCGGCGGCACCCAGTCGCTGCACACCAACAGCTTCGACGAGGCCATCGCGCTGCCCACCGAGAAGGCCGCCCGGCTCGCGCTGCGCACCCAGCAGGTGCTCGCGTACGAGACCGACATCACGGCCACCGTCGACCCGTTCGCCGGCTCGTACGCGGTGGAGGCGCTGACCGACGAGGTGGAGGCCGCCGCCGTCGCGCTGCTGGCCAGGGTGGAGGAGCTCGGCGGCGCGGTGGCCGCGATCGAGACGGGCTACCAGAAGGCCGAGATCGAGCGCACCGCCTACCGCGTCCAGCAGGAGACCGACTCCGGCGAGCGGACCGTGGTCGGCGTCAACCGCTTCCAGCTGGACGCCGAGGAGCCGTACGAGCCGCTGCGGGTGGACCCGGCGATCGAGGCGCGGCAGGCGGGCCGGCTCGCCCGGCTGCGGGCCGAGCGCGACTCCTCGGCCGTGGGCCGCGCCCTCACGGGGCTGCGCCGGGCCGCCGGGGGCCGGGAGAACGTGCTGTACCCGATGAAGGAGGCGCTGGCCGCCCGTGCCACGGTCGGCGAGGTGTGCGATGCGCTGCGTGAGGTGTGGGGCACCTACACGCCCGTCGAACGGTTCTGAGCGGACGTCAAGGTGCCCGGGAGGCAAGGGTGGTGGGGTTTGCCGGCCTGCCCGTGACCCCCGGCCCGGGTGGTCGTTGCACAGGTCAGGTGACCCCGGGGAAGGCGGCTGAAACGAGATGTCATACCCACCTGTGCGGCCGGTATGCACCCATCCGGGGACTTCTTTCCCGGAAGTCGGGCCAAATCCCCCCAACAGGCCTACCCTTGATGAGATGAACCGCCCTGAGTCCGCCCAGTCGGCCACCACTCTCACCGCTGCCCGCCCCGCCGCAGACCTGCGCGCCCGGGTCGGCGGACTGGAGTCCGAGCTGATCGCCTTCCGTCGTGATCTGCACCGGCACCCGGAGCTGGGCCGCCAGGAGTTCCGCACCACCGGCCTGCTGCGCGACCGGCTGCTGGCGGCCGGCCTCACCCCCCGGGTGCTGCCGGGCGGCACCGGTCTGATCGCGGACATCGTCCCGGACGGCACCCCGCGCGGCGCCGAATTCCTGGCCTTCCGCGCCGACATCGACGCGCTGCCGATCGACGACGCCAAGACCGAGGTGCCCTACCGCTCGACCGTGCCCGGCCGGGCCCACGCCTGCGGCCACGACGTGCACACCTCCGTGCTGCTCGGCACCGCGCTGGTGCTGGCCGAGGCCGCCCGCGCCGGCGAGCTGCGCCGCCCGGTCCGGCTGGTCTTCCAGCCGGCCGAGGAGGTCATGCCGGGCGGGGCCCTGGACGTGATCGGCGCGGGCGGGATGGAGGGCGTCGGCCGGATCTTCGCGGTGCACTGCGACCCGAAGGTGGAGGCGGGCCGGATCGCCCTGCGCACCGGCGCGATCACCTCGGCCTGCGACCGTCTGGTGCTCCACCTGGACGGGCCCGGCGGCCACACCGCCCGGCCGCACCTGACCACCGACCTGGTGACCGCGATCGCCCGGATGGCGGCCGATCTGCCGGGGGCGCTGGCCCGCCGGATGGACCCGCGCTGGGGGGTCAGCCTGGTCTGGGGCCGGATCTCCTCCGGCTCCGCGCCCAACGTCATCCCGCAGCACGCGGAGCTGGAGGGCACCGTCCGCTGCCTGGAGCTGGCCGGCTGGCGCGAGGCGCCGGAGCTGTTGCACGAGCTGATCGCCAAGCTCGCCGAGACCTACCGGGCGAAGTGGACGCTCGACTACCACCGCGGCGTGCCCCCGGTGGTCAACGAGGCGGTCTCGGTGGCGCTGCTGGAGGCCGCCATGACGGCGCGGTTCGGGCAGGGCGGCCGGCAGGTGGTCGAGGAGACCGAGCAGAGCCTGGGCGGCGAGGACTTCTCCTGGTACCTGGAGCACGCCCCCGGCGCGCTGGCCCGCCTCGGCGTCCGGCCCCCCGGCGACCCGACCGTGCGGGACCTGCACCAGGGCCGCTTCGACGTCGACGAGCGGGCGATCGGGATCGGCGTCGAGCTGTTCACCGCGCTGGCGCTGGAGCCGGACGAGCTCTGAGCCACCCGCCCGTTTTGGCGGGATTCTGGCCCTTTCCCCCGGTTACGTAGACTGGGCGTCGCCGGTTCCGGACCACCGTTCGCGGACGGGAGCGGGGCGTCGGGACGACCGTGAGACCACGGTTTGGTAACAACCCGGGTGCTCCGCCACCCCGTAATACAACCGTGTTCTACGCGCGTTACGGTGGCGTCCGACCACGCTCATCGGGTGCGTGTGAGAAGGAGATACTCCCTTGCGCCGTTCAACTAAGCTCGCCGCGGTTGTGCTCTCGGGTTCCCTGGGCATTGCCTCGCTCGCCGCTTGCGGCGCAAAGAGCACCGACAACACCTCCTCGGGGGGCTCCTCCGACAACTCGCTCAAGGTCGGCATGGCCTACGACATCGGTGGCCGCGGCGACCAGTCGTTCAACGACTCCGCCGCGCGTGGTCTGGACCGTGCCAAGGCCGAGCTGGGTGCCACCGTCACCGAGGCCGACGCCAAGACCGGCGAGGCCGAGGCCGACAAGGAGACCCGTCTCAAGAACCTGATCGACGGCGGCTACAAGACGATCATCGCGGTCGGCTTCGTGTACCAGCCGGCGGTCAACAAGATCGCCAAGGAGAACCCGGACGTCAAGTTCGCGATCATCGACTCGCACGCCGACGACCAGCCCTCCAACGTCACCTCGCTGCTCTTCGCCGAGCAGGAGGGCTCGTACCTGGCCGGCGTCGCCGCCGCCAACAAGTCGAAGGCCAAGCACGTCGGCTTCATCGGCGGTGTGCAGACCGAGCTGATCAAGAAGTTCGAGGCCGGCTTCAAGGCGGGCGTGAAGTCCGTCGACCCGCAGATGCCGGTCGAGGTCACCTACCTGACCACGCCCCCGGACTTCTCCGGCTTCAACTCGCCCGACAAGGGCAAGGAGGCCGCGCAGGGCCAGCTCGACAAGGGCGCGGACGTCATCTACACCGCCGCCGGCTCCTCCGGCAACGGCGCCATCGAGGCCGTCTCCAACAAGCCCGGCGCGCTGGCCATCGGTGTCGACTCCGACCAGGCCAACCAGCCGGCCCTGGCGAAGTACAAGAACAGCATCCTCACCTCGATGGTGAAGAACGTCGACAACGCCGTCTTCGCCTACGTCGAGTCGATCAAGAAGGGCACTCCCTTCACCGGCATCAAGAACTTCGACCTGAAGTCCGAGGGTGTCTCGCTCGCCACCACCGGCAACAAGATCGACGACATCAAGGCCAAGCTCGACGAGGCCGCCACGGCCATCAAGAGCGGCGCCACCACCGTCCCGACCGCGCCCGCCCAGTAAGGGCCGCCGCGTAGCGGACGTCGCTGCCGCTGCCACCTGCCTGGCAGCGCAATGATTGACACAGCATCAGGGAGGGGCCCGGCAGGGTGCGCTCAACGCGTACCCCCGGGCCCCGTCCCGTACCCCACCGTCTTTTCTTGGCCCTCCAGCGCAACGACGCGCCTCCAGACCACCAGGAGATCGCCATCACCGCATCCGACCCCGCCCTCAGCAAGGGCGGTACCCCCAGCGCGGGGACGGCGACACCGGCCGTCGAACTGCGCGGTATCACCAAGCGCTTCCCCGGCGTCGTGGCCAACCACGACATCAACCTCACCGTCCGCACCGGCACCGTGCACGCCCTCATGGGCGAGAACGGCGCCGGCAAGTCGACGCTGATGAAGATCCTCTACGGCATGCAGAAGCCGGACGAGGGCACCATCGCGATCAACGGCGAGCAGTGCGAGTTCAACACCCCGGGCGACGCCATCGCGCGCGGCATCGGCATGGTGCACCAGCACTTCATGCTCGCCGACAACCTCACCGTCTGGGAGAACGTCGTTCTCGGCGGCGAGAAGCTCCACGGCATCGGCGCCAGGGCGAAGGCGAAGATCAAGGAGATCTCCGACCAGTACGGCCTGGGCGTGCGCCCGGAGGCGCTGGTCGAGGACCTCGGCGTGGCCGACCGCCAGCGGGTCGAGATCCTCAAGGTGCTCTACCGCGGCGCCAAGATCCTGATCCTCGACGAGCCCACCGCCGTCCTCGTCCCGCAGGAGGTCGACGCGCTCTTCGACAACCTGCGCGAGCTCAAGGCCGAGGGCGTCACCGTCATCTTCATCTCGCACAAGCTGCACGAGGTGCTGTCGGTGGCCGACGCGATCAGCGTGATCCGGCGCGGCACCACCGTCGGCGACGCCGACCCGCGGAACGTCAGCGCCCGTCAGCTCGCCGAGATGATGGTCGGCGCCGAGCTGCCCTCCCCGGAGAGCCGCGAGTCCACCGTCACCACGACCGAGATGCTGGACGTCCGCGGCCTGCGGATCGCCAAGACCGACGCCGAGGGCATCGAGCGCGTCGTGCTCGACGACATCTCGCTGCGCATCCACAAGGGCGAGATCCTCGGCATCGCCGGGGTCGAGGGCAACGGCCAGGCCGAACTGGTCGAGGCCATCATGGGCATGCTCCCGCTGGACGCCGGGGCCGTCACCCTGGACGGCCAGGACCTCTCCGGCTCGCTCACCCGGGCCCGCCGCGAGGCCGGCATCGGCTACATCCCCGAGGACCGCCACCGGCACGGCCTGCTGCTGGAGGCCCCGCTCTGGGAGAACCGGATCCTCGGCCACGTCACGGAGCCCCCCAACTCCAAGGGCCTGCTGCTGGACCCGGCCGCGGCCCGCAAGGACACCCAGCGGATCGTCGAGCAGTACGACGTCCGCACCCCCGGCATCGAGGTCACCGCGGCCTCGCTCTCCGGCGGCAACCAGCAGAAGCTGATCATCGGCCGCGAGATGAGCCACCAGCCCAAGCTGCTGATCGCCTCGCACCCCACCCGGGGTGTGGACGTCGGCGCGCAGGCGCAGATCTGGGAGCACATCCGGACGGCCCAGCGGGCCGGCCTCGCGGTGCTGCTGATCTCCGCCGACCTGGACGAGCTGATCGGTCTCTCCGACACCATCCGGGTCATCTACCGCGGCCGTCTGGTCGCCGACGCCGACCCGGCCACCGTCACCGCGGAGGACCTCGGCACCGCGATGACCGGTGCGGCCCGCGGCCACCTCGAGTCCGACGCGGAGGCCGTCGCCGAGGAGCGGGCCATCGCCGCCGAGGGCACCGAGGCCGAGGACGCCGCCCCCACCGACACCGCCGACGACCCGCAGGCGGGGGAGTAACCACCATGACCAGTCCCAACCCCGCGGCCAAGAGCACCCTGGCCCAGCGGTTCAACGGCGAGCGGATCGTGCTCGCCCTCGCGGCGCCGGTGCTCGCCGTCGTCCTCTCCGTGGCGATCTGCTCGGTGCTGCTGGCGACCTCGGGCAAGAACCCGTTCGACGCCTGGAACGTGATGATCACGTACGGCACCAAGTCGGACGGCCAGGTGGCGATCCTCAACCGGTCCACCACCTACTACCTGGCCGCCGCGGCCGCCGCCTTCGGCTTCCGGATGAACCTCTTCAACATCGGCGTCGAGGGCCAGTACAAGGTCGCGGCGCTGTTCGCGGCCTTCGTCGGCAGCCGGCTCGACCTGCCGTCCTTCATCCAGATCCCGCTGCTGCTGATCACCGCGATGCTGGTCGGCGGTCTCTACGCCAGCATCGCCGGCCTGCTGAAGGTCTACCGCGGCGTCAGCGAGGTCATCTCGACCATCATGCTGAACGCCATCGCGATCGCGATCGTCGGTCTGCTGCTCGTCCCCGGAATCTTCGCGCCGGAGAAGGGCACCACCAGCAACTCGATCCAGACCGACCCGCTCTCGCAGTCCAGCCACTTCTTCGCGTTCGACACGGCCGGCGGCCCGCTCTGGGGCTTCATCTTCATCGCCGCCCTGGTCGGCGTGGTCTTCCAGTTCACCCTGACCCGCACCCGCTTCGGCTTCGACCTGCGCGCCACCGGCCGCTCCGAGTCCGCCGCCACCGCGTCCGGGGTGAACGTCAAGCGCATGGTCGTCATCTCGATGGCGGTCTCCGGTGCGATCGCCGGTCTGATCGGGATGCCCGAGCTGCTGCAGAACTCGTACTACTTCGGCCAGAGCTTCCAGCCCGGCCTGGGCTTCCTCGGCATCTCGGTCGCCCTGCTCGGCCGGAACAGCCCGATCGGCATGGCCTTCGCGGCGCTGCTGTTCGCCTTCCTCGACTCCACCGGCTCGCAGCTGCCGCTGCCGAAGAACGGCAGCTTCCCGTTCGAGATCGTCGATGTCATGAAGGGCACCATCGTCATCTGCGTCGTCGTCGCGTACGAGCTGGTGCGCCGCTACGGACTCAAGCGCCAGCAGCAGAAGGTCGGCGCCGAGCTCGCCGCCCTGGCCGCGGCCAACGTGAAGAAGGAGGTGTCGGCATGAGTACGGCCACCGCCGCCCGTGCGAAGGCGCCGGGCGCTCCCGCAAAGAAGCGCAAGCTGTCCTGGCCGGTGGTGCTGCTGCTGATCGCAGGCGCCCTGGTGCTCTTCTCCGCCGTGGGCCTGGCCACCGGCAACCACTCGCTGACCTCCTCCGGGCAGGTCACCGCCGCGCTGAGCGCGGCCGTGCCGATCGGCATGGCCGGTCTGGGCGGTCTCTGGTCCGAGCGGGCCGGCGTCGTCAACATCGGCCTGGAAGGCATGATGGTCGCCGGCACCTTCTGCGGTGCCTGGGGCGGCTACCTGGTCAACCCGTGGTTCGGCCTGGTGGCCGGCGCGCTCGGCGGCGCGCTCGGCGGTCTGCTGCACGCGGTCGTCACGGTGACCTTCGGCGTCGACCACATCGTCTCCGGTGTCGGTATCAACCTGCTGATCCCCGGCATCTGCGCGTACGTCAACCGGATCTACTACAAGGACTACATCTCCGTCGGCGCCGGTGCGAACCAGTCCCCGCCGGCCGATCCGCTGCCGTACATCACCATCCCCGGCCTCTCCTCCTGGCTGAAGGACATCGAGAGCAACCACTGGTTCCTGGTCTCGGACGCCGCGGGCGTGCTCGGCGGTCTGGTCACCAACATCTCGGTGGTCGTGCTGCTGGCCGGCGCGCTGATCGTGGTCAGCTACTTCGCGCTCTGGCGCACCGTGTTCGGCCTGCGCCTGCGCTCCTGCGGCGAGAACCCGACCGCGGCCGAGTCGCTGGGTGTCAACGTCTACAAGTACAAGTACCTCGCGGTCATCGCCTCCGGCGCCTTCGCCGGCCTCGGCGGTGCGTACCTCTCGCTGGTCGCGGCGCACTTCTACAAGGACGGCCAGACCCTCGGCCGGGGCTTCATCGGCCTCGCGGCGATGATCTTCGGCAACTGGATGCCGGGCGGCCTCGCCATCGGCGCCGGCCTGTTCGGCTTCACCGACAGCCTCCAGCTGCGTGACCCGGAGTCGGTGCACGTGCTGATCCTGACGGTCTCCATCGCGATGGCCCTGCTTGCCCTCTGGCACCTGTACCGCCGCAAGTTCCCGGCCGCGCTGATCACCTTCGTGGTCGCCGGCGGCCTGGCCGCCTGGTACGCCACCACCGACGAGGTGCAGCGCCCGCTGATCGTGGCCACGCCGTACGTGATCACCCTGGTGGTGCTCTCGCTGGCCTCGCAGCGGCTGCGGCCGCCGAAGGCCGACGGCCAGATCTACCGCAAGGGCCAGGGCAAGTGACGGCGCCCGCGGTCGACTGGGAGCTGCTGCGCGAGGCCGCGCGTGAGGCGATGACGCACGCGTACGCCCCGTACAGCCGCTTCCCGGTCGGCGCGGCCGCCCTGGTGGACGACGGGCGGCTGGTCACCGGCTGCAACGTCGAGAACGCCTCGTACGGGCTCGCGCTCTGCGCCGAGTGCGGACTGGTCTCCACCCTGCACGCCACCGGCGGCGGCCGGCTGACCGCGTTCACCTGTGTGGACGGCGCCGGGCGGCTGCTGATGCCGTGCGGGCGCTGCCGCCAGCTGCTGTACGAGCACGGCGGACCGGAGCTGCTGATCGACCTGCCGTCCGGCGTGAAGCCGATGAGTGAGGTCCTGCCCGACGCGTTCGGGCCGGAGCGGCTCTAGCCCCGCTGTTTGTTACGCGCGTAGAGTGTCGCGAGTGGGCCGTGACCGGGCCGGCTCGCGACACTCTTCGCTTTTCCGACACCCCTCTTGGCTTTCGAAACCCCTCTTGGAGCAGCCATGGACGCCATCTCCGTCATCAGGACCAAGCGCGATCGCGGAGAGCTGAGCGACGCTCAGATCGACTGGGTCATCGACGCCTACACCCGCGGCGAGGTCGCCGACGAGCAGATGTCCGCCCTGGCCATGGCGATCCTGCTGAACGGCATGAACCCGCACGAGATCAGCCGCTGGACCGACGCGATGATCCGCTCCGGGGTGCGGATGGACTTCTCCTCGCTGCCGCTGCCCACCAGCGACAAGCACTCCACCGGTGGCGTCGGCGACAAGATCACCCTGCCGCTCGCCCCGCTGGTCGCCGCCTGCGGCGCCGCCGTCCCGCAGCTCTCCGGCCGCGGCCTGGGCCACACCGGCGGCACCCTCGACAAGCTGGAGTCCATCCCCGGCTGGCGCGCCCTGCTCTCCAACGAGGAGATGCTCGACGTGCTGGGCTCGACCGGCGCGGTGATCTGCGCGGCCGGCGACGGCCTGGCCCCCGCCGACAAGAAGCTGTACGCGCTGCGCGACGTGACCGGCACGGTCGAGGCGATCCCGCTGATCGCCTCCTCGATCATGTCGAAGAAGATCGCCGAGGGCACCGGCGCCCTGGTGCTGGACGTCAAGGTCGGCTCCGGCGCCTTCATGAAGAACCTGGCGGACGCCCGGGAGCTGGCCCGCACCATGGTCGGCCTGGGCACCGCGGCCGGGGTCAACACCGTCGCCCTGCTCACCGACATGTCCACCCCGCTCGGCCTCACCGCGGGCAACGCGCTGGAGGTCCGCGAGTCGCTGGAGGTGCTGGCCGGCGGCGGCCCGGCGGACGTCGTCGAGCTGACCCTCGCCCTGGCCCGCGAGATGCTGGCCGCGGCCGGCGTGCACGGCAAGGACCCGGCCGACGCGCTGCGCGACGGCTCCGCGATGGACCACTGGCGCCGCATGATCACCGCCCAGGGCGGCGACGTAGACGCCCCGCTGCCGGTCGCCCGCGAGCAGCACGTCATCCCGGCCCCCGCCTCCGGTGTGCTCACCGCGCTGGACGCCTACGCGGTGGGCGTCTGCGCCTGGCGCCTCGGCGCCGGCCGGGCCCGCAAGGAGGACCCGGTCCAGGCGGGCGCCGGTGTGGAGCTGCACGCCAAGCCCGGCGACACCGTGGTGGCCGGCCGGCCGCTGCTGACCCTGCACACCGACACCCCCGAGCGCTACGACTACGCGATCGAGGCGCTGGCCGGCGGCATCGAGGTCGCCCCGGCGGGGACGGCCTTCACCCCGAACCCGATCGTGCTGGACCGCATCGCCTGACCCGGCCCGCTGCCGCGCCGCGCCCGTACCCCCGTGGTACGGGCGCGGCGCGCGTTCCGGGCGGCCCGGACTCAGCCGGCCGCGGCGAGGACGATCCCCAGGAACTCCTCGGGGGCCTCGCGGACGAGGTCGTGGCCGACCGGCAGGGTGTGCACCGCCCAGGCGGGGTCCTTGCGCAGACGTTCGTACGTCGGCAGGAACGGGGTGTCCTCGAAGCGCTCGGCGTGGATGTACGTCCGGCGGGCCACGCCCTCCCCGGCACCGGTCAGCCGCACCGGCTGGAGCAGTGTCGCCAGCGGGTGCGCGGTGGCCCGCGGGTCCAGTCCGGGGTGCAGTCCGACCATGGTGTACCCGTCGCCGCCGGCCGCGGTGCCGCGCAGGTACCGTTCCTTCCAGACGTCGTCGACGATGCCGTACGCCGACTCGCCGTCGAGCGGTACGAAGGCGTCCGCGTACACCAGCGCGGCGATCCGCTCCGGCGCCCGGTCGGCGACCGCCGAGGCGACCATGCCGCCGTAGCTGTGCGCGACCAGGACCGCGTCGGTGATCCGCTCCGCCTCCAGCAGCCCGAGCACCTCCCCGCTGTGGGTGTCCAGATTGACGCCCCCGCCGTTCAGCGGGCCGCGCTCGGCGACCCCGCTCAGCGTGACCGGGTACACCTCGTGCCCGGCCGCCCGCAGCCCCTCGGTCAGCGGCCGGTACCACCAACCGCCGTGCAGCGCGCCGGGGATGAGAACGAAGGTGGCCATGGCGGGTTCCTCTGGTCGTTCGGGCGGGACGAGAGGAAACTACGGCGGATACCTGACACCTTGCGTCAGGTATCCGCCGGGGTGTGCCCGCCGCGAGTGACTGTCACGGCCGGTTGAAGATGTCGTGGGTGCCGACCCGGCGCTCGATCTCCTCCAGGTCCAGCCCGGCCTCGTCCGCCAGGGACCGGAGGAACTCCTCGCCGTCCTGGAAGACCTCGCCGCGTTCGCCCCGGGCGACGGCCCCGTCGGCCTCCTGCTCCCCGGCCTGCCGGCCGGGGCTCCAGAACCACGCCTGGTCGTCCGGGACGACCGAGGCCGGGGTCAGAACGATCCGGCCGCCCTCCACCGTGACGACCAACTGGTCACTCTTTTGGAGATCGAGTTGCTCCCTTGTCTCCTGCGGGATGGTGACGACCCCCCTCTTCCGGACGGGAGTGGACACCAGGTGGGGGCGACGGCGGCGCTTGAGACCGGCCATACCGAATGTCTACCGGGCGGAAAGTCTTCCCGGCAGCCCGTCGGGCGCGCGGCGGGCGGTGTGCGCCTGGCGGGTGGCGTAGAGGGTGACGGCGGCGGCGAGGGCCATCGCGGTGAGACCGACGGTGGCGGCGCCGGGCCAGCCGGTGGAGTGGTAGGCGTCGGCGCCGATCGTGCCGCCGACGCTGTTGCCCAGGTAGTAGGCGATCAGGTAGAGCGCGGAGGCCTGGGCGCGGCCCTCGGTGGCGGTGCGGCCGACGGCGGAGGAGGCGGTCGCATGGCCCGCGAAGAAGCCGGCGGTGATCAGGACCAGGCCGAGCAGGGCGCAGAGCAGCGAGCCGGCCAGCGAGAGCAGCAGCCCGGCGGCGGTCACGCCGATCGACACGTACAGCGCACCGCGCCGGCCGAGCCGGCCGGAGAGCCGGCCGGCGGCGGCCGAGGTGCCGGTGCCGACCAGGTAGACCACGAAGATCGACGCGGCCACCGACTCCGGCAGCTGGAACGGCGCGGAGATCAGCCGGTAGCCGACGGTGTTGTAGACCGCGCCGAAGACGGCCATGAACAGCAGCCCGAGCGCGTACAGCCGCACCAGCAGCGGGTTGCGCAGGTGCCGTCCGACGGTGCGGGCCAGCGCGCGGGCGTCCACCGGGGCCGGGGTGAAGTGCCGGGCGGCGGGGATCAGCAGCCGGAAGGCCAGCGCGGCCAGCAGCGCGAGGGCGGCGGAGGCGGCCAGGCCCCAGCGCCAGCCGAAGCCGGCGGCCGTCCAGCCGGAGAGCAGCCGGCCGCCCATGCCGCCGATGCTGTTGCCGGCCACGTACAGACCCATCGCGGAGGCCAGCGCGCTGGGGTGGACCTCCTCCGCGAGGTACGCCATCGCGGTGGCCGGCAGCCCGGCGAGCGCGGCGCCCTGGAGGACCCGCAGCGCGACCAGGGTGGTGAGGTCCGGCGCGAACGGCAGGGCCAGCGCCAGTGCGGAGGCGGCGAGGGTGGAGGCCGTCATCACGGCGGTGCGCCCGTACCGGTCGGACAGCGCGCTGGCCGGCAGCAGGGCGAGGGCGAGGCCGAGGGTGGCGGCGGAGGCCGTCCAGCTCGCCTGGCCGGGCGTGATGTCGAGGTCGGCCGAGAGGACCGGCAGCAGGCCCTGGGTGGAGTAGAGCAGGACGAAGGTCGCGACCCCGGCGGCGAACAGGGCGAGGTTGGCGCGGCGGAAGGCGCGCTGGCCGGGGCGGTGGCGGTCGTCGGCCGCGGTGGCGGGGGACGGCGTGGTGAGGGCATCCGGCGTGGCCACGGATGCCCCGGTATCGGAGGGCTGCATACCGTCGAACCTAGGCCTGTGCCGTTGATGCGTCCAATGCATGAACCGCCGATAATCAATGTGTTCAGGTATGAGCCGAGGTGGCGGCGGTCGGAGTGGAGGAAGAGTGACGGACAGCACGGACCGTACGGAGGGCGGCGAGCCGCCGCACCGGCTCGCCGAGCTGGGGCCGGAGCTGCCGGCCGTCCAACTGGCGCCCCGGCTGGCCCAGTTCGCGGCGGTGGCCCGGTTGGAGCACGTCACGCAGGCGGCCGCGCTGCTGGGGATGCCGCAGCCGACGCTGTCGCGGGCGGTGGCCCGGCTGGAGGAGGAGCTGGGCGTCGACCTGCTGGCCCGTCAGGGCCGCACCGTCCGGCTGACCAGGGCCGGGCGGTTGCTGCTGGCCTCGGTGGAGCGGGCGCTGGCGGAGGTCGAGCGCGGCGCCGAGGCAGCCCGCGCCGAGGCGGACCCGGCGGCCGGGCGGGTGGCGTTCGGCTTTCTGCACACCATGGGGACGGACGCGGTGCCGGCGCTGCTGCGCGGGTTCCGGGCGGCCCACCCGCAGGTGCGGTTCCAGCTGGTGCAGGACTACGTCGGCGCGATGCTGGAGCGGCTGCGGGCCGGGGAGCTGGACCTCTGTCTGGTCGCGCCGCTGCCGGACGACCCGGCGCTGGTCACCCGCCCGCTGGACGAGCAGCGGCTGCACTTGGTCGTCCCGGCCGACCACCGGCTGGCCGGGCGGCGCCGGATCCGGCTGGCCGAGGTGGCCGAGGAGCCGTTCGTCGGGCTGGAGCGCGGGTACGGACTGCGCGCGATCACGGACGGGTTCTGCGCGGAGGCCGGGTTCGTGCCGCGGATCGCGTTCGAGGGGGAGGAGGCGGAGACGCTCCGCGGGCTGGTCGCGGCCGGGCTCGGGGTGGCGCTGCTGCCGCCCGCGCTGGTGCCCCGGCCCGGGGTGGTGGAGCTGGAGGTGACGGCGCCGCGCACCCGGCGGGCGATCGGTCTGGCCTGGGCGGCGGGCCGGCCGCTCACCCCGCCGGTGGCGGCGTTCCGGGACTTCGTGCTGTCGCGGCGGGGGAGGCTGTTGCAGCACGACTGAACCGGGGGTGTCCACGACGTGCCGGGGCTCGCCCCTTCGGTGGAATTCCCGGTGCGCATTGGCCGATTCGGACGTGTGGGCGGTAGTCGGTCTACGCGCGTAGGGGCTACACTCCCGCAATGGAGAAGCAGATCCCTGTCACCACCGCGGGCACTGGCCCCCGGATCCCCACCCCCGACCAGATCGCCCGCGCCCCGAAGGTGCTCCTGCACGACCACCTCGACGGCGGGCTGCGCCCGGAGACCATCGTCGAGCTGGCCGCCGCCTGCGGCTACGACGGGCTCCCGACCACCGACCCGGCCGAACTCGGCGTCTGGTTCCGCGAGGCCGCCGACTCCGGTTCGCTGGTCCGCTACCTGGAGACCTTCGCGCACACCTGCGCCGTGATGCAGACCCGCGAGGCGCTGATCAAGGTGGCCGCCGACTGCGCCGAGGACCTCGCCGCGGACGGCGTCGTCTACGCCGAGGTCCGCTACGCCCCCGAGCAGCACCTGGAGGCCGGCCTGACCCTGGACGAGGTCGTCCAGGCCGTCAACGAGGGCTTCCGGCTCGGCGAGGCCAGCGCCCGCGCGGCCGGCCACCGCATCCGGGTCGGCACCCTGCTGACCGCGATGCGCCACGCCGCCCGCTCCACCGAGATCGCCGAGCTGGCCAACCGCTACCGCGACCAGGGCGTGGTCGGCTTCGACATCGCCGGTGCCGAGGCCGGCCACCCGCCGACCCGCCACCAGGCCGCCTTCGACTACCTCAAGGGCGAGAACAACCACTTCACCATCCACGCGGGCGAGGCCTTCGGCCTGCCGTCGATCTGGGAGGCCCTGCAGTGCTGCGGCGCCGACCGGCTCGGCCACGGCGTGCGGATCGTCGACGACATCACCGTGCACGAGGACGGCCGCGTCGAGCTCGGCCGGCTGGCCGCGTACGTGCGCGACAAGCGGATCCCGCTGGAGATGTGCCCGACCTCCAACCTCCAGACGGCGGCGGCGGCTTCGTACGCCGAGCACCCGATCGGGCTGCTCAGCCGGCTGAAGTTCCGGGTCACCGTCAACACCGACAACCGGCTGATGAGCGGCACCAGCATGAGCCGTGAGTTCGGGCACCTGGTGGAGGCGTTCGGCTACACGCTGGGCGACCTGGAGTGGTTCACGGTGAACGCGATGAAGTCGGCGTTCCTGCCGTTCGACGAGCGGCTGGCGATGATCAGCGACGTGATCAAGCCGGGCTACGCCGAGCTCAAGGCGGAGTGGCTGTTCAGCGTCGGCGCCTGAGCGCCGCCGACGGGTGGCCGGATGAACGCCGCACTGCGGCAAGGGTGTTGGCGTTCATCTGACTATCCACTCCGGCGGGTTAACTCCCTTTGGTCCTGGTCCGGTCCAGTCACTACGGTGTGCCAGTCACTGCTGACAGGTTGTGGCGGCGGTGAGCCGCTGTGCCCGGACGTCGGCCACCGACGAGGACCCAAGGACGAACTCATGAAGCAGGCTCTCAAGGCCGCCGGCACCGCCGTGCTCGGTATCGCCATCGCTGCGGTCGGCGCCGGCAGCGCGTCCGCCGACTCCGTCGCCGCCGGTGGCCTCGGGCTCCCCACCGGGGCGGTGACCAACCCCGCGGTGACCGGCGCCGTCGTCGACACCGCCGCCAAGCTGCCGGGCGCCGACAAGGTCGCCGGCACCCTCGGGACCCTCGCCCCGACCGCCGGCCAGGCCCTGCCGGCCGCCGCCCCGCTCTCCGGCGTCACCGACCGCGCCGCCGTGCCCAGCATCCCGGGCCTCGACAAGACCCCGCTCGGCGGGCTGGCCCAGACCCTCCCGCTGCCGGGCCTGACCGGCTGACCCAGCGCCGGCACCACGACGGGCCGTCCGCCCCGGAGACCCCGGGTGCGGGCGGCCCGTCGGCTGCTCGCGGCGTGCCCCTGCGGTGCGGGGCTCGTGACTCACGGCTCCTGGGGGAGGAGCACCCAGAGCGCCAGGTAGATCAGGAACTGCGGCCCGGGCAGCAGGCAGGAGGCCAGGAAGATCAGTCGGACGGTCCACGGCGTCAGGCCGAAGCGCTCGGCGATCCCGGCGCAGACGCCGGCGATGACGCGGTTGTGGCGGGGGCGGGCGAGGCGGCTCATGGCGTGCTCCGTGGTGTCGCGCCCGGTGCCGGCCTCTCCGGTGGGCGTATCTCCATGCTCCGTCGCGCCGGTCGCCGAAGCCTCACCCCGCAAGCCGATCCGGGCGCGGGGCGTCTCGTCGAGGAGGCGTAGCGGCGTCTCGGGGTTCCCCTCGGGGTCGCCCCGGAGGGCGGGCGTGACCGGACCGCGGCCGGCCCGCCCCGGGCGGTTCGGGAGCGGGCCGGCCGCGGTCGGGAACGGTCGGGAGCGGGAAGTCCGCCGGGACGACGTCCCGCTCCCGGGATCAGGGCCTGCCCTTGGAGACGAAGACGGTGACGGTGGCGTCCGGGGGGAGGAGGGCGCCGGCGGCGGGCTGGGTGTTGATGACGCTGCCGGCGGGGACCTTCCAGTCGGTGAAGAGGTGGGTCTCGACCCGGAGTCCGGCCGCGGCGAGGGCCTGCTCGGCGGAGGCCTGGGAGAGACCCACGACGTCGGGGACGGTGATCCGGGCCGCGTCGGGCGAAGGGGTGGGCCCGGGCGAGGGCTCTCCGTAGCCGGGGGAGGAGACGGGCGAGGGGGTGCCGGAGCCGAGGGAGGGGGACGGGGTGCCCGAACCGACCGGTGGCGAGACGGGGGCGGCCGGGGTGAGCGGCGTCCGGGGCCCGGACGGCGGGCTCTGGAGAAGGAACGCGCCGGTGGCGACGACGGCGACGGCCGCCGCCGAGGCCGCGGTGGCGAGGAGGCCGCGTCGGCGGCGGGTGCGGCGGAGGATGGCGGGGGCGTCGAAGGCGGGGGCGGGCGCGGAGTCGGCGTAGCTGTTCATGGCCTGGCGGAGGGCCCTTCCGAGATGGGGGTCGAGGGTGGGGTCGTGGTCGGTCGTCATCACGCACCTTCGTGGGCGGGGAGGGCGGCGGTGCGGAGTCTGGCCAGCCCGCGGGCGAGTTGGGAGCGGACGGTGCCGGGCGAGATGTTCAGGACGTCGGCGATCTGACGGTCGTCCAGGTCGTGCAGATAGGAGAGGACGACGACGCTGCGCATGCCGATCGGGAGGGCGTGCAGGGCCCGGACGAGTTCGTCGCGCAGTTCGACCGTGCGGTAGGCGTCGCCCGGGGCGGGGAGGTCCTCGGGGACCGCCTCGGCGCGGACGCCCGCCCGGCTCAGCCTGCGCCAGCGGTCGTTGGCGAGGTTGACGACGATCCGACGGACGTACGCCTCCGGGGAGTCGGCGACCGCGACGCGCTTCCAGTGCCGGCAGGCCTTCTCCAGGGCCTCCTGGAGCAGGTCCTCGGCGAGCTCGCGGTTGCCGGTCAGGAGGTAGGCCGTCCGGAACAGGGCGCCGGAGCGCTGCTGCACGAACGCGGCGAAGTCGATCGGTGGGGTGCCGCGAGCGCCGGAGCGCCGGCCGAGCCTCACCTTCGGCCGCCCGCCGGGTTGCTGCTGCTCATGTGCTGGTCCGTCTCCTCGGTGTGGGTGTCTGCCTTCCTGACGGCGGCCGGGGCCGGTTCGCTGCACGGGCCATGCGGAAGTGGCGGGGGTCACACCGAGGGAGTCGCGTGCTGCGCGGTCAGGTCCGGCGCGACGGGCGGCAGGGCGGTGCCGGCCTGCCTCGCCAGGCGACGGCCGGGCCCAGGCGCCCGCCCGGCCGGTTGCCGATCATCAGACCACCATTCCACTAGATAACTAGTGGAATGGTGGTTATCATCAATCCTGCCTGCCAGGAGGCGGCTTGATGGGCAGTCACAGCCGGGGGTGGGATTCGGCTGGACAACTAGTGAAATGGTGGATGCCATCGTTGAATACCTCATCGACCGGCGCAGCGGGCTCTCGCCGTACCTGCAGATCATCGAGCAGACCAAGCGGGCGCTGAGGCTCGGCGTGCTGCGCCCGGGCGACCAACTGCCCACCGCCCGAGAGGTGGTGGCGGCCACGGCGATCAACCCCAACACGGTGCTCAAGGCCTACCGGGAGCTCGAACGCGAGGGTCTGGTCGACAGCCGTCGGGGCGTGGGGACGTTCGTCCGGCGGACGCTTGCGAAACCGCAGGCCGCCGAGGACTCCGCCCTCCACGCCGAGCTGGCCGGATGGATTGCACGTGCCCGTGCGGCCGGTCTGGAACGCGAAGACGTCACCGCGCTGGTCGACACCGCCCTGGACCGGGCCTACCCCACCACTGTCGAGGCCTCCGAGGAGCCCGGGTGAACCACCCCGAACCTGCCCCGCACCACCGACCGGCCGGGCAGTCGCCCGCGCTGGAGACCGTCGGGCTCGGGCTCAAGTACCGCAGATCCTGGGCCCTGCGCGGCTGCGAGTTCCGGCTCCCGGCCGGCCGGATCTCCGCCCTGGTCGGCCCGAACGGCGCGGGCAAGAGCACGCTGATGGCGGTCGCCGCAGGTCTGCTGGCGCCGACGGAGGGCTCCGTCGCGGTCTTCGGCGGCGGCCCGCGCGAGCCCGGGACCATCCGGCGCACCGCGTACCTCCGGCAGGACAAGCCCCTCTACCCGAGGCTGACCGTCGCCGAGGCGCTGCGGGCGGGCCGGGAGCTCAACCCGGGCTGGAGCCAGGAGACCGCGGAGCGGATCGTGCGCCACGGGGGCCTCCCACCGGACGCCAGGGTGGGCACCCTCACCGCCGGCCAGCGGACCAGGGTCGCCCTCGCGCTCGTCCTGGGCAAGCGGCCGGACCTGCTGATGCTCGACGAACCGCTCGCCGACGTCGATCCCGTGGCCCGCCAGGAGCTCACCGGCATCCTGATGGCCGAGGCGGCCGAGCACGGCACCACCATCCTGATCTCCTCCCACGTCCTCGCCGAACTGAACGGGGTGTGCGATCACGTTACCGTGCTGCAGGACGGGCGGATCAGGGTCACCGGCGACGTCGAGGACCTGCTGGACAGCCACCGTCTCGCCGTCGGCGTCGACGAGGGCGACGGTCTGCCGGCCGACCTGGCCCGGCACGACATCGTGGAACTGCGCCGGACCGGGCGGCAGGCGACCGCGCTGCTGAAGCCCGCCGGCCCCGTGGACCCCCGGTGGGACGTCAGCCGGCCGGGCCTGGAGGACATCCTGATCGGCTATCTGCGTACCCCGGCGCCCGGCGCCCCGGCCGCATCCGTGCCCGGGCCCGTCGCCGGCCCGGCCGCAGTACGCGAGGTGAGTGCGCGATGAGTACGACCGACCTGGCATCCCCGCCGCCGTCCCTGTCCCCGCCGCCGCCGCCGGCCGCCGGGCGGAGGATCCTGCGCGGCACCGTCTGGCTGAGCGTCCGCCAGGAGCGCACCCCGCTCCTCGTGTGCGGCGTCGTGCTGCTGGCGGTCTGCGCCTGGCTGCTCTTCCTCGGTACGCGGATCGGCGACTACGTCGACACCCAGCACATCCAGAACTGCAACGTCGTCCACTTCCCGGCCGAGTGCGAGCAGGTCACCTCCCGGGCCATCGAACTCGACACCCGGTGGCTGACCTGGGTGCTGATCACCGGCTGGTTCCTGGTGGCCCTGCCGCCCGCGCTCGGTCTCTTCGTCGCGGCGCCCCTGCTGGCACGGGAGTTCGAGAGCGGGACGTACGGCCTCGCCTGGACCCAGTCCGTGTCACGGCAGCGGTGGCTGGCGGCTCGCCTGGGTGTCCCGCTGGTCGCGACCCTGGTGGGATCGTGCCTGCTCGCCGTGGTCTCCACCTGGTGGGTCGGCCAGATCCAGGGGCGCTTCGCCGTGCCCGGCTACTACCACTGGTTCACCTGGCTGAGCCGGGCGACCTCGGGCCCCTCCGTGGTCGGGTTCAGCCTGCTCGGAGTCGCGCTGGGAGCCGCGGTCGGCCTGGTCGTGCGGCGGGTGGTCGCCTCGATCGTCGTCACGGCCGCCCTCACCGCCGTCGTGCGGGTGGCGGTGGACGCGTCCCGCTACCTCCTGACGCCGACGCGCGAGGCGGTGGCCGACATCCGGATGGCCGCGCTGCCGGCCGATCATCAGCTCGTCTTCTCCAGCAGTCATCTGCCGACCAGTACGCCGATCGAATCGGACATCGTGGAGAACGGCCTGCTCACCTCGGACGGTCAGCGGATCCCGCTGCCCGGCGACTGGCTCTCGCGGATGCCGGACGGCACCGGGGTGTGCCCGACCGACGAGTGCTCGGCGCATCAGGACACCATCGTCCAGGCCTACGCCACCTACCACCCGCCGGCCGCCGAATGGGCGATGCACTGGACCCAGACCGGCGTCTGTCTCGCCGTCACCGCCCTGCTGGTCCTCTTCTGCGCGTTCTGGATCCGCCGCGTGCGCTGAACGGTGCCGGGGCCCACGCGCCCCGGTGGCCCGTCCGTTCCGCCGGCCGGCGGAACGGACGGGCCGGGCGGCCGCGTCAGCCGGCCTGGTGCGGCTGCGACTTTTGCGGCCGGCGTGGATCGGCTGCGGGACTAATGCTCTGCAGGTCGTGCAGGTGTTCGGATATGATGCCGCGATCGCTGGGGTTGGGGGGCGAAAGAACGGTACGGGCAAGGCCCGCAGCGGCCCTCATGCCCGTGTACCGCCTTCTGCCGGGCCAGGCCCGCATCCTTCCGTGAGGTTCCAATGCGCACTCAGCACCGCAGAGTCCTCGTCCTCGCCGCCGCGGCCGCCCTGGTCTCCGGTACGGTCCTGGCTTCGGCCCCGGGGGCGTCCGCACTCCCGCTCTCCGTCCAGTCCGGCCAGTCCACTCAGGACACCCAGGACACCCAGGGCCGGAACGGGCCGGTGACGATCGGGCTGGCCGGCGTCCCCGGCAGTGTCACCGCCGGGGCGGCGCCGGTCGAGTTCACCGCCACCCTCACGAACTCCGCCGACCACGAGGTCACCGCCGACACCGGGTTCACCATCGCGGACGGCAACTCGGGGATCAAGGAGACCCAGCTCAGGCTGGAGTACCAGGTGCCCGGCAGCACGCAGTGGAAGAGCGCCCCGTCCCGCGCCGGTGCCGGTGCCGGAGCCTCGTGGGAGCTCGACACGTCCGCCGGCCGGCTGCACCTGCCGGCGGGCGCCTCGCTCACCTACCGGCTGCGCCTCGCCGTCACCGCCGACGCCAACGGCGGCCGGGCGTCGGCCCTCTTCCAGGCCGTGGTCCTGGATCCCACCCTGCCCCCGGAGCAGCGGGTGTTCTACGCCGCCAGCCCCTTCGGCAACGACTTCACCATCGTTCCGGCCGGCGGTCCGACCACCCCGCCCGCACCCGCGCTGCCGGACCTCGGCGTCGACGGGCTGCCCGCCGCCTTCACCGCCGGTGGCGACGCGAAGCCGTTCAGGCTGACGATCGCCAACCACAGCGGCAGGGACATCCGGTTCTACCCCGAGGTCACCTTCCAGGGGCGGAACACGCTCACCAGCGAGCTGGTCCACCTCGACTTCCAGACGCCCGAGGGCGTCTGGCTGCCCGCCACCGGCTACGCGCAGCAGGAGCCGGGCCAATTGCAGCTGATGCTCCGGGCGGACAGCAAGGAGAGCACCATCATCAACCTGCACGACGGTGAGGCCCGCACGGTCAACGTCCGGCTGTCCTTCACCGCGGCCGCCCCGGTCGGTACCGGATCGGTGCTGTTCACGGGTTCCAGCCTCCCGCTCACCCCGGGCGGGAAGGAGATCCGGGCGGCCGGCCCGGCGGCCGGCTTCGCCGTCGTCGCTCCGGGCGGGGCCGGTACGCCGTCGGGCCCGCCGTCGCCGGAGGCTCCGTCCACCCGGGCCACCGGCCCGGCCGCGAGCGGTCCGGCGGACTCGGCGTCGCCGTCCACCGCCCGGGTCGTCCCGGTCTCGCAGGCCACCGGCCAGGCGCCCGGTCAGACGTCCGGCCAGGCGTCCGGCCAGGAACCGGTCCGGCCGGCGGCCCCGGGGCCGGCTCCGGTGCCGGCCCCGACCAGCACGCTGGCGTCCACCGGCGGCGGTTCCGACACCGGGCCGATGGCGATCGGTGGCGCCGCCGCGATCGTCCTGGGCCTGGGCACCATTGCCGTCACCCTGCACCGGCGCCGGGGCGCGCGGCCGTCCGGACGCTGACGGTCCCGGCATCGTCGGCCGGAGGTACTGTCGGCGGTGCCGGGGCGGCCCGGCCGGGGTCGCGGCGGTCGCCCGTGCACCGAGGCGACGACGGGCGGCGGGCCCGGACGGGGTGGAGCGGATGACCGGGTACGAGGTCCTGCGGGTGTTCTGCGGACCGGGCGGCGAGCACGGGAACGAACTCGGGGTGGTCCGGGACGGCGGTGCGGTGCCGGACGTGGCCGCCCGGCAGGCGTTCGCCCGTGAACTGGGCTTCAGCGAGACGGTGTTCGTCGACGACCCGGAGCGTGGCGTCATCGACATCTACACGCCCACGCTCCGCCTCCCGTTCGCCGGCCACCCCTGCGTGGGCGCCGCCTGGCTGCTCGGCGTGGACCGGCTGGTCACCCCCGCCGGGGTGGTGGCCGTCCGGCGGGACGGCGGGTTCACCCGGATCGGGGCCCGCGCCGCGTGGGCGCCGCCGCGCACGCTGCGGCAGTACGCCTCGGCGGCCGAGGTGGACGCCCTGGAGGTGCCGCCGCCCGGCAAGTGGATCTACGCCTGGGCCTGGCAGGACGAACCGGCGGGCCGGGTGCGGGCGCGGGCCTTCCCGGGCCGGGGCGACGGCATCGACGAGGACGAGGCGACGGGCGCCGCCGCCCTCCTCCTCACCGCGGGTCTCGACCGGGACCTGGTGATCACCCAGGGCCGGGGCTCGCAGCTGGTCACGGCGGTCCGGCCCGGCGGCCTGGTCGAGGTCGGCGGCCGGGTCCGGCGGCGGGAATTGTCAGACAAGCCTTAAGGGCCCTCGGCGAAGACGCCTCGGCCGCGCCGCCTCAGTCGAGGCGGCGCGCCGACTCCGCGTACACCGGTGCCACGGCCGGCGCCACGACTGCCGTGGGAACCGGGGTGGGAACCGGGACCGGCAGGGTGACCGCCCGGGCCGCGCGGGGCCGGTGCCGGGCCCGCAGCAGAAGCGAGCGCGCGGCGGGCACCAGGGCCAGGTGGGTGGCGGCGACGCCGACGATCGCGAACAGGATGTGGTCGACGTCGAGGACGTGCCCCGGGGTCCAGGAGGAGAGGAACTCCAGCGCGGTGGCCAGCAGCGCGGAGGCGCCGGTGGTGCGGAGGAAGGACGGGACCCAGCGGGCCCGGACGCGGCCGCCGGCCAGCGGGAGGAGGACGCCCAGCGGGGCCAGCAGGAGCAGTTCGCCGAGCACCTGCCCGGCGGAGGAGAAGCGGAGCGAGGCCAGCGGCGTCAGGTTGGCGTCGTAGACCCAGGCCACCGGCAGGGGTCTCAGCAACAGCCAGCCGACCAGGGTCAGGTGGAGGGTGAGGCCGAGGAGGCCCGCCAGCTGGAGGGGACGGTGGACGGCCGCCGCCGGCCCGGTCTCGGTCCGCACGCCGGAACGCTCGTCGCGTGTCCTGGTGCCATCTCGCTGCACGCGGGGAAGGACGTGACCCGGTGGCACGGCGGTTCCCGGGTCCACCGTGATCCTCTCGGCGCTCCCCCGGGCCGGGGCCGGGGACGCGCCGGGCGGATCACCGGCAGGGTGCGGACGTGGGCGCCGACGGCGTGGGCAGCGCGCTGAACACGTTGTCGGACGGCGGCAGCACCGGCGAGGCCGTCGCGGACGTCGGCGACGGGCTCACGCCCGGCTTCGCCGCGGTGCGCGGCGGTACCACCGTCGGGCCGGCCGGCGAGGGCGTGGCCAGGGCGGTCGGTATGTGCGGCGTGGTCGGGCAGGCGGTACGGCTGGCGGGGGCGCCCGCGTCCACCGGGACGGCGGTCGGGCGGATGCCGCAGCCGGCGGCGAGGGCGGCCAGGAAGAGCACGCCCACGGCGCGGCGGAGGGCCGGCCGGGAGACCGGGGTGGTCAGGAAGGTCAGGGCGGTCACGTGGCACTCTCCTCGGCGGCGGCCGGTGGCGTGGGCGGCTGGGTCAGCGGCAGCGTCAGGGTGAAGACCGCCCCGGCCTCCCCGTTGGCCGCCGTGATCGTCCCCCCGTGGATCTGCGCGTTGGCCATCGCGATCGACAGGCCCAGCCCGCTGCCCTCCGAACGCGCCCGCCCCTTGTCCGCCTTGTAGAAGCGGTCGAAGACGTGCGGCAGCACGTCCTCCGGGATCCCCGGGCCGCTGTCGGACACCTCGACGACCACCGTGCCGTCCGCCTCCCGCACCTTGACCCGCACCGGCGAGCCGCCGTGCTTGAGCGCGTTGCCGATCAGGTTGGCGAAGACGACGTCCAGCCGGCGCGGGTCCACCACGGCCAGGACGCCGCGCGGGGCGTCCAGTTCGACCGCGTCGTACCAGGCCCGGCCGTCGATGCAGGACATGATCAGGTCGGCGATGTCGACCTCGTCGGCGACCAGCTTCGCCGTACCGGCGTCGAAGCGGGTCACCTCCATCAGGTTCTCCACCAGGTCGGAGAGCCGGCGGGTCTCGCTGACCACCAGCCGGACGGCCGGTTCGATCATCGGGTCCAGCGACTCGGCCTCGTCCTCCAGGATGTCCGTCACGGCCGTCATCGCCGTCAGCGGGGTGCGCAGCTCGTGCGACATGTCGGCGACGAACCGCCGGCTCTGCGCCTCGCGCGCGCTCAGCTCCTCGACCTGCTCGTGCAGGGACGCGGCGGTGCGGTTGAAGGTCCGGGCCAGATCGGCCAGTTCGTCCGAGCCCTCGACCTCCAGCCGGGTGTCCAGGTGGCCCTCACCGAGCCGCCGGGCCGCCTCGCCGAGCCGCTTGACCGGCCGCAGCACGGTCGCGGACGCCGCCTGGGCGAGCAGGGCCGAGCCGATCAGGGCGAGCAGGGTGGCGATGGCGAGCGACCAGCCGAGGGTGTTGAGATCGGCCCGTTCGTTCTCCAGCGACTTGAACATGTACGCGGTCGGGCCGGTCGGCACCACCTTGGTGCCGCCGATCAGGAACGGCCGGCCGTCCAGGTTCTGGCGCTGCCAGTAGAGGTGGTAGGCGTACGGGTTGCTGTCGGTGACCTGGCGCAGGCGGCCTACGGTGTCCTGCAGGTTGCCCGGGACCTCGGCGAGCGTGTAGCGCCCGGGGGAGGAGGAGGCGACGCAGCCGGGGTGGGCCGGGTCGGCGACGACCACGTCGTAGCTGAGGCCGGAGCTGGCGACGGTGTTGGCGAGCTGGGTCAGGTCCGCGCAGGTGGCGTTCAGCGGCAGGTCGGAGACGTTGCGGCTGAGCGAGACCCGGAAGTCGTTGAGCGCGGTGTCCTGGGCGCGCTTGAGCACCGCGTCACGGTTCAGCCAGTACGCGATGCCGGAGGCCGAGACGGCGGTGAGCAGCGCGACCGCGGCGAACACCGCGATCAGCCGCACCCGCAGGGAGCGCAGCCGTCGCCACGGGCCCGAGGAGAACCGTCGGGTCGTCGTCTGATGGTCAGTCACGTGAGCCTGTCGTCGTACGGGTGTCAGGAGCGGCGGGGGTCAGGAGCGCGGGGGTCAGGAGCGCGGGGGTCAGGAGCGCGGGGGTCAGGCCGGCGGGTCCAGGCGGTAGCCGACCCCGCGCACCGTGCGGATCAGCGTCGGTGCCGAGGGGACGTCCTCGACCTTGGCCCGCAGCCGCTGCACGCACGCGTCCACCAGGCGGGAGTCGCCGAGGTAGTCGTGCTCCCAGACCAGCCGCAGCAACTGCTGGCGGGAGAGCGCCTGCCCGGGGCGGCGGCTGAGCTCCAGCAGCAGCCGCAGCTCGGTCGGGGTGAGCTGGAGGTCCTCGCCGTCCTTGGTGACGGTCATCGCCGCGCGGTCGATCACCACGGTGCCGTACGCGGAGGAGTCCGAGCTCTCGCGCTCGCCGCGCCGCAGCACGGCCCGGATCCGGGCGTCCAGGACGCGTGGCTGCACCGGCTTGACGACGTAGTCGTCCGCGCCGGACTCCAGGCCGACCACCACGTCGATGTCGTCGGAGCGGGCGGTGAGCAGGATGATCGGCAGCTGGTCGGTCCGCCGGATGCGGCGGCAGACCTCGAAACCGTCGATTCCGGGCAGCATCACGTCCAGCACGATCAGGTCCGGCCGCTGCTCCTTGAAGAGCCGCAGACCGTCCTCGCCGGAGGCGGCGGTGGCCACGCGGTGGCCCTGGCGGGTGAGGGCGAGTTCGAGGCCGGTGCGGATGGCGTCGTCGTCCTCGATCAGAAGGAGGAAAGGCACGGCCTCATTCTGGCTCACCCGGGGCGTCGAATCACCCCCCGGCGTCGGGCACCGGTCCGGCGGAACCGGCGGGCGCCCCGTCGGCGTCCGGTACGGCGGGAGGGCGTGCGCGGGCGAACGCCCCACCCCTGTGACACCCCTGTGACAGTCGGCGGACAGCGCCATCACAACCGGCGGGCAGGATTTTCCATGTCGCCGCAGGACAGCGGGCCAACCGGCCGGTTGAACGGCGGCAACAGGAACCGCTCGTACCGACCCAGGGGGCGCACGATGAACGCCATGCTTCAGACCCGGACCAACCCGGCTGTCCGCACCGCGCGTTCGTCAGCGACCACCCCGCGGACCCGGTACGAGGCCAGGACCGACGAGACCTCGGGTGCCGTGACCGTACGGGGATGCGCGCACAGCACCGGTGGGAACGCTGTCGTCCGCCGGGTGAGCGGCGGCGGCAGGCCGGGGGAGCTGTACGGGATCGGCCGGACGGGGAGTGCGGCCGACTCCGCCGGAACCCTCACGCTGCGGGGGATCCTCCCCGTCCGCGTCGAGGGCAAGGACGCCCCCAGGGGCGACGGGGGAAGCGGTCTGCGGAAGGTCGGCCCGGGGGAGTCGGCCGGCCGCGAGGCCGCCGGTGCGACGCTGCTGCGGTTGTCCCCCGCGGCCGGTCGCACCGCCGAGGCCGGGCAGGGAGGCGCGCAGGGGGAGCACCCGGCCGTCGCGGAGGACCACATCACGGAGTTCACCGCGTACGTGCGCGAGCGCCGCGCCTCCCTGTACGCCACGGCGTACCACCTCACCGGTGACCGCTACGAGGCCGAGGACCTGCTGCAGAGCGCGCTCTTCAGCACCTACCGGGCCTGGGGCCGGATCACCGACAAGGCCGCGGTCGGGGGCTACCTCCGCCGCACCATGACCAACCTGCACATCTCCGCCTGGCGGCGCCGCAAGGTCAACGAGTACCCGACCGAGGAGCTGCCGGAGACGGTCGGCGACACCGACGCGATGGGCGGCACCGAACTGCGGGCCGTGCTCTGGCAGGCGCTGGCGAAGCTGCCGGAGAACCAGCGGACCATGCTGGTGCTGCGGTACTACGAGGGCAAGACCGACCCGGAGATCGCCGATGTGCTCAACATCAGCGTCGGCACGGTCAAGAGCAGCATCTGGCGCGCGCTGCGCCGGCTGCGCGACGACGAGCACCTGAACAAGTCGGGCGACACCGTCCGGGCGTTCGGCGAGCTGGTCGCGTAGCGGCCGCGGCCGCGCGGGCGAGGGCCTCCGCGCCCGCGGAGGAGAGAACTCCCGTCGGGGGACGGGTAAGGACGGCCACGGGCCGGTGGCGCCGGCTCGGGGGAGCGGCGCCACGGGGGGAGCCCGGCGGTTGTCCGAGGGAAGGCGGCGGGCCCGGTGCGGGGGAGACGCACCGGGCCCGCCGTTCCGTTGTGTCCGGGGCCGTTGTCGCGCGGGCGGGCCGGGCCCTACCGGGAGGGGCTGAGCTCCCGGGGCCCGGCCGCGGTGCGGATCCGGCGGGCGGCCTCCGGGCCGGCGCAGGGGTGGGCGCCCAGCCCGACCTGGCGGCCGACGATGGAGCGCTCGGCGCGCAGCAGGCGCCAGCCGCGGCGCAGCAGCACGGGCAGCGACTTGCGGCCCTCGCGGACGTCCCGGCGCAGTCGGCGCCAGGCGGTGGTGAACGCGCCGTTGCGCAGGCAGAGGGCGTCGCCGAGCAGGTCCTCGGCGGCGCAGTCGGAGGTGATCTCGGCGGCGAAGATGCCCTCGGCGATGAACGCGGGGGCGCCGGCCAGGTCCAGGACCCGGGTGGAGACCCGGCCGTTGTCCGGGATCGAGTACACCGGGACGTCGGCCCGGCCGGTCCGGTGCAGGCTGCGGATGGCGGCGACGGCCTGCTCACGGTGCCAGGCGAGCGGGGAGTCCCAGTCGACCGCGCCGTCGGGCAGCAGCGGGAGGGTGGGGTCGTCCCCGTCCTTGTAGAAGTCGTCGAGCTGAAGCACCGGCAGGCCGCTGCGCCCGGCGAGCGAGGACTTCCCCGATCCGGAGGGCCCGGAGAGCAGGACCACCCGGGCGGCGGCTATCGGCACAGGGTTCAGCGGGGAGTCACTCACGGGACACCAGTCTGACGCATCCCGGCCCGATGCCGAAACCGGGCGGACGGCGCCTGCTTCCGGCGCTTTCGGCTTCCGGCGCCGTCGGCGCGGTGCGGGTGCGACCAGGGCGGGCGGTGCGACCAGGGCGGGCGGTGAGAGCCGACGGGGGTGAAAGTCGACGGACCCGCGCCAGGGGGGGAGAGGCGCGGGTCCGTCCAATGACCGTCCGGGCCCTGGGGGGGGAGAGGGCACTGGGGACGGCCAGTCTGTGGAGTTGTTACTCGGTGACGGGGCGGTCAGATCCCCATCGGGTGCCAGACCGTCTTCGTCTCCAGGAACGAGAGTAGCCGGTCCGTACCGGGCGTACTGGTCCAGTCCTGGGCGAACGGGTCCAGCTCCGGACGGACTACCCGCTTCAGGGTATCCGCGGCGGCCGCCTCCAGCGCCGCCGCCGCGCCGGGACCGTCGGCGGCAATGGCCCCGGTGAGGTCCAGTGCGTTGACGTCCTGGTGCGAGGCCAGGGTGGGGGCGATGTCGGTGGTGCGGCCGGAGATGATGTTGACCACACCGCCGGGGACGTCCGAGGTGGCCAGCACCTCGCCCAGTGAGAGGGCCGGCAGCGGGGCGTCGGCGGCGGCCGCGACGACCACGGTGTTGCCGGTGGCGATGGCGGGCGCGATCACCGAGACCAGGCCGAGCAGCGAGTGCCCGTACCCGGCCTGCGGGGCGACGATCCCGACCACGCCGGTCGGCTCCGGGGTGGAGAGGTTGAAGAACGGGCCAGCGACGGGGTTGGCGCCGCCCGCGATCTGGGCGACCTTGTCCGTCCAGCCCGCGTACCAGACCCAGCGGTCGATCGTGGCGTCCACCAGTGCGGCGGCCTTCTTCGGGCCGATGCCCTCGGAGAGCGCCACCTCGGCGGCGAACTGCTCGCGCCGGCCCTGGAGCATCTCGGCGACCCGGTACAGCACCTGACCGCGGTTGTACGCGGTGGTGCCGGCCCAGCCCTTGACCGCCGCGCGGGCGGCCACGACGGCGTCGCGGGCGTCCTTGCGGGTGCCGAGCGGGACGTTGGCCAGCCACTCGCCCTTCGAGTCCGTCACCTCGTACACCCGCCCGCTCTCGGAGCGCGGGAACTTCCCGCCGACGTACAGCTTGTAGGTCTTGAGGACGTCAAGACGCGTGATGGTGTCAGACATCGAGGTAGGCCTCCAGACCGTGGCGGCCACCCTCGCGGCCGTAGCCCGACTCCTTGTAGCCGCCGAACGGCGAGGTCGGGTCGAACTTGTTGAAGGTGTTGGCCCAGACCACACCGGCCCTGAGCCGGCTCGCCGTCCAGAGGATCCGCGAGCCCTTCTCCGTCCAGATGCCGGCGGAGAGGCCGTACGGGGTGTTGTTGGCCTTCTCGACCGCCTCGGCGGGGGTGCGGAAGGTCAGCACGGACAGCACCGGGCCGAAGATCTCCTCCTGGGCGATCCGGTGGGCCTGGCTGACGCCGGTGAAGACGGTCGGCTTGAACCAGAAGCCGGTGCCGGGCAGTTCGCACTCGGGCGACCAGCGCTCGGCGCCCTCGGCCTCGCCGGCGTCGGTCAGCTCGGTGATCCGGGCCAGCTGGGCGGCCGAGTTGATGGCGCCGATGTCGGTGTTCTTGTCCAGCGGGTCGCCGACCCGAAGGGTGGACATCCGGCGCTTCAGGGCGTCCAGCAGCTCGTCCTGGATCGACTCCTGGACCAGCAGGCGCGAGCCCGCGCAGCAGACGTGGCCCTGGTTGAAGAAGATGCCGTTGACGATGCCCTCGACCGCCTGGTCGATCGGCGCGTCGTCGAAGACGATGTTGGCGGCCTTGCCGCCGAGCTCCAGCGACAGCTTCTTGCGGCTGCCGGCCAGCTGCTTGGCGATCGCCCGGCCGACCGGGGTGGAACCGGTGAAGGCGACCTTGTTGACGTCCGGGTGCGCGGTGAGCGCGGCGCCGGTGCGGCCGTCGCCGGTGACGATGTTGACGACGCCCTTCGGCAGGCCCGCCTGGCGGCAGATCTCGGCGAAGCGCAGCGCGGTCAGCGGGGTGGTCTCGGCCGGCTTGAGGACGACCGTGTTGCCGGTGGCCAGCGCCGGGGCGATCTTCCACGCCAGCATCATCAGCGGGAAGTTCCACGGGATGACCTGGCCGGCCACGCCCAGCGGGCGCGGGTTCGGGCCGAAGCCCGCGTAGTCCAGCTTGTCGGCCCAGCCCGCGTAGTAGAAGAACCAGGCGGCGACGGTCGGGATGTCGAAGTCGCGGGTCTCGCGGATCGGCTTGCCGTTGTCGATCGACTCCAGCACGGCCAGCTCGCGGCTGCGTTCCTGGATGATCCGGGCGATCCGGAACAGGTACTTGGCGCGCTCGCTGCCCGGCAGCGCCGACCAGTCGGCGAAGGCCCGGCGGGCGGCGGCGACCGCGCGGTCCACGTCCTCGTCGGTGCCCCGGGCGAACTCGGCGAGCACCTGCTCGGTGGCCGGGTTGACCGTCTTCAGGGCCTCGCCGCCCGAGGAGTCGACGAACTCGCCGCCGATGAAGTGGCCGTAGGAGGTGGCGATGTCGCCCGCGGCGGCGGGGGACTCGGGCGCCGGGGCGTAGGCGAAGAGGCCGCCGCGCTGCTGGGCCGCCGGCTCTTCGATGGTCTTCTTCTTGGCCATGGTGATCAGTCCACCGTCACGTAGTCAGGACCGGAGTACCGTCCGGTGGTCAGCTTCTGGCGCTGCATCAGCAGGTCGTTGAGCAGGCTGGAGGCGCCGAAGCGGAACCAGTGCGGGGTCAGCCAGTCGTCGCCGAGGGTCTCGTTGACCATCACCAGGTACTTCATGGCGTCCTTGGTGGTGCGGATGCCGCCGGCGGGCTTCACGCCGACCTGGACACCGGTCTGCGCCTTGAAGTCGCGGACGGCCTCCAGCATCAGCAGGGTGACCGGCGGGGTCGCGTTGACGGCGACCTTGCCGGTGGAGGTCTTGATGAAGTCGGCGCCGGCCAGCATGGCCAGCCAGGAGGCGCGGCGCACGTTGTCGTACGTCTGCAGCTCGCCGGTCTCGAAGATCACCTTGAGGTGGGCGGAGGTGCCGTCGGGGCGCTCGCACGCCTTCCTGACGGCGGTGATCTCCTGGAAGACGTCCAGGTAGCGGCCGGAGAGGAAGGCGCCCCGGTCGATCACCATGTCGATCTCGTCGGCGCCCGCGGCGACCGCGTCGGCGGTGTCGGCGAGCTTCACCGGGAGCGCGGCGCGCCCGGCGGGGAAGGCGGTGGCGACGGAGGCGACCTGGATGTCGGTGCCCCGCAGCGCGGCCTTCGCGGTGGCGACCATGTCCGGATAGACACAGATGGCGGCGACGCGGGGCGTGGTCGGGTCGGACGGGTCGGGGGTCCGGCCCTTGGCGCACAGGGCGCGCACCTTGCCGACCGTGTCCGCGCCCTCCAGCGTGGTCAGGTCGATCATCGAGATGGCCAGGTCGATGGCGTAGGCCTTCGCCGTGGTCTTGATCGAGCGGGTGCCGAGCGCGGCGGCACGCGCCTCCAGGCCGACCTGGTCGACGCCGGGCAGGCCGTGCAGGAAGCGGCGGAGCGAGGCCTCGGACGCCGCGACGTCCTGAAGGCCGCTGCCCGCAACGCCTGGGAGTACCTCCCGGCCGCCAGGCTGCGGGAGGGCATTGGCTGCAACAGTGGACATAGTCACCAGACCAGCATATCTACGCGCGTAGTCGACCGCTAGGCCTCCCACCTTTCGATGCGCGACCGAGACCTCGGCGAGCGGAGGAGAGGCGTTCGCGAGAGTTCAGGCGGCCGCGCGGGGGACGAACCGCAGACCGGGGTCGGGCTCGGCCAGCGTGAGGGCCGCGTCGGCGCCGAAGGCACGGCCGAGCGCCTGGAGGACGTCCATGGTCGGGTCGACGCCGCTGCACTCGATCCGCTCCACCAGTTCCTCGCTCAGCCCGGACGCCTCGGCCAGCTCGGCCTCCGTCCACCCCCGGGCGGTGCGCTGCTCGTGGACCGCTCCCGCCAGCGCCATCCGCCAGCCCGCCGCCGCGTACTCGGGGGAGTCCTCCCAGCCGTCGGACAGATCCCATCGGCCGTGGACGTCACTGCCGCGCATCACTCGCCGCCCTTCCTGCTCCTGGTGAATACATCATGCTCCCCGGGAGCCCGGTGATGCGCCGCACAGACCGCGTACGCCTGGTACGCCCGGTCCTTCTCCCGGCGCTCGTTGTCGCGGCGCTTGCGGAAGACCGTCAGCAGCACCGCTGCCCTTCGGTCCCCAGGGAGCCGGAACGTGATGCGGTACGGGCCGGGACGGAGTTCGCAGACTCCGTGCTCAAGCCGCTTGGCGTAGGGCTCGGTCAGCTCGTGGCCCTTCACGGCGAGCAACTCGGCGAAGCGCAGGGCCGTCGCGTACTCGGCGGAGGTCAGGGTCTCCAGCCAGAGCCGCACCTCCGGCTCCACCTCGATCTCGTACGGGCGGCCACCGGCTTGCAGTTCATCGCGGATGCCCAGCAACCAGCGGTGCCGGCGCGAGGGGGTGGCCATGTCGGTCCTTCGGGGGGGGGGGGCGGGTGGTCGGGTGCGGTCGTCGCGGACGGATCGTCCCGTGCGCGGTGCCCCGCGCGGGGCGGGTCGCGGACGGACTCACCCGAACGGGGGCGGACGGAGGCCGTGGCCCGGCCGTGGTCCGGAACGGTGTTCGCCACCCCTGTAGATCGCGGGGGGCATGGGGCAGAATCGTGGTCATGACCGATTCCGACGGCAAGCCTCACCAGGGCTCGGCCGGCTCCGATGGGGAGCCCGTGTACGCGGACCGCGTGTACCGCTCCATTCCCGGCGTGATCTCCGGTGTGCTGTTGCTGGCCGTGGCCGGGTGGCTGATCGGGGACGCGGCGCTGAGCGGGACGGGGAAGACTCCGTACGTGTCGCTGGCGGCGGTGCCGGTGTTCGCGTTCCCGGTGATCGCCTACACCCTGCGGCCGGCGGTGCTGGCCAACGACCGGCGGCTGGTGGTGCGCAATCCGCTGCGGACGATCACGGCGCCCTGGGCGTCGGTGGAGGCGCTGCGGGCGGGGTACTCGGTCGAACTGTTCGCGGGCGGTGCCAAGTACCAGGTGTGGGCGGTGCCGGTGTCGCTGCGTCAGCGCAAGCGGGCCAACCGGATCCAGCAGCGCGGCGGTGTCGACCGGCACCCGTCCCGGCTGGGAGTGGCCTTCGGCCGGCCGGGTGCCGGCTCCTCGGTGGTCGCCGGCGCGCCGGACCCGAGCCGGGCCTGGTCGGACCAGGTGGTCGGGGTACTGCAGGAGCAGGCCGAGCGGAACGCGGCGCGGCCGGACGCGGCCGGGCCGGTGGTCGTGCGGTGGTGCTGGTGGATCATCGCGCCGACGCTGGCCGGCCTGGCCGCGCTGGTCGTCGCGATCGTGGTCTGAGCACCGCGGTCCGAACACGGGAGAGAGCACGGGAGAACGGAAAGGGGCCCGCCGAACGGCGGGCCCCTTCGTCGTGTGCGGGGAGGTCAGGCGTCGATGCCCGCGGCCTCCGCCAGGTCGCGCTTGATCGCGGCGAGCAGCCCGGCGGCGCGCTCGCGGGCGGCGGCCAGGTCGGCGGCGGAGGCGACCGGGAGGACGACCTCCAGATAGCACTTCAGCTTGGGCTCGGTGCCGGACGGCCGGACCACGATCCGGGCCGAGCGGACGCCCTCGCCGGCCAGGCGGTAGCGCAGGCCGTCGGTGGGCGGCAGGTCGGCGGAGCCGGCGGTCAGGTCGTCGGCCCCGGTGACCCGCAGGCCGGCCAGCACGGTCGGCGGCTGGTCGCGCAGGCGCTGCATGGCGTCGGCGATCAGCGCGAGGTCGTGCACCCGGACGGAGAGCTGGTCGGTGGCGTGCAGGCCGTGCTCCAGCGCCAGGTCGTCCAGCAGGTCGGCCAGGGTGCGGCCGGACTTCTTGAGGGTGGCGGCCAGTTCGGCGACCAGCAGGGCGGCGGTGATGCCGTCCTTGTCGCGTACGCCCTGCGGGTCGACGCAGTAGCCGAGCGCCTCCTCGTAGCCGTAGCGCAGGCCGTCGGCGCGGGCGATCCACTTGAAGCCGGTCAGCGTCTCGGCGTAGCCGAGGCCGGCCGCCTCGGCGATCCGGCCGAGCAGGGTGGAGGAGACGATGGTGGTGGCGAAGGTGCCGGTGGCCTTCTTGGCGACCAGTGCCGCGCCGAGCAGCGCGCCCACGTCGTCGCCGCGCAGCATCCGCCAGCCGGGGCCGTTGCCGCCGTTGCCGTTGTCCGGGACGGCCACCGCGCAGCGGTCGGCGTCCGGGTCGTTGGCGATGACGATGTCCGGGCCGACCGAGGCGGCGGTGCGGAAGGCGAGGTCCATCGCCCCCGGCTCCTCCGGGTTGGGGAAGGCCACGGTGGGGAAGTCCGGGTCGGGCTCGGCCTGTTCGGCGACCACGGTGGGCGCGGGGAAGCCGGCCCGGCGGAACGCGGCGACCAGGGTGTCGCGGCCGACACCGTGCATCGGGGTGTAGACGACATCCAGGTCGCGCGGGCTCTGCCCGTCCACGATGGAGACGGCCCGGTCCAGGTACGCCTCGACGACGTCCTCGCCGAGCACCTCCCAGCCGTCCTCGGCGCGCGGGACCTCGGTGAGCGCGCTGATCGCGTCGATCTCGGCCGCGATCCCGGCGTCGGCCGGCGGGACGATCTGCGAGCCGTCGCCCAGGTAGACCTTGTAACCGTTGTCCTGCGGCGGGTTGTGGCTCGCGGTGACGGTGACACCGGCGGCCGCGCCCAGGTGCCGGACGGCGAAGGCGAGCACCGGGGTCGGCAGCGCGCGGGGCAGCAGCGCGGCGCGCAGACCGGCGCCGACCACCACGGCGGCGGTGTCGCGGGCGAAGTCGTACGACTTGTGGCGGGCGTCGTAGCCGATGACGACGAGGTCGCCCAGGCCCTGCTTCCGCACGTACGCGACCAGGCCGGCGGCGGCCCGGATCACCACGGCGCGGTTCATCCGCATCGGGCCCGCGCCCAGCTCGCCGCGCAGGCCGGCGGTGCCGAACTGGAGCCGGCCGGAGAACCGCTCGGCCAGCTGGGACCAGGCGAGCTTGCTGTCCGACTCGGCGTCCGGGCCCTCGGCCAGGGCCAGCAGGGCGGACAGCTCCTCGCGGGTCTGCCGGTCGGGGTCCTCGGCCAGCCAGGCCCGGGCCCGGGCGAGGAGGTCGGTGGTGGTTGCCTGCGTCATGGCTGCAGCTCCATCGGGAAGTGCGTCGGTTGTCGGCCGGAGGGTTCCGCAAGTAGGCAAGGGGGAGGGGGCGCGCACGCGGACGGGGCCCGCGGGTGGGTGTGATCAGCGGATCACAGCCGCCCGCGGACCCCGTCGCTCATGATTGTGCGCCAGACCCGGGTCAGATCCGCTCAAGGACCTTCGCCAGCAGCGCGCCCATGCGCTCGGCGGAGGCCTTGCCGGCCTCCAGCACCTCGGCGTGGTTGAGCGGCTCGCCGGTGATGCCGGCGGCCAGGTTGGTGACCAGCGAGATGCCGAGCACCTCGGAGCCGGCCTCGCGGGCGGCGATGGCCTCCAGGGTGGTGGACATGCCGACCAGCTCGCCGCCGATCACCCGGGCCATGTGGACCTCGGCCGGGGTCTCGTAGTGCGGGCCGCGGAACTGCACGTAGACGGCCTCGTCCAGGGTGGAGTCCACCTCGCGGCAGAGGTCGCGCAGCCGCTTGGAGTAGAGGTCCGTCAGGTCGACGAAGTTGGCGCCGACGATCGGGGAGTCCGCCGTCAGGTTGATGTGGTCGCTGATCAGGACCGGCTGGCCGGGGACCCAGCCCTCGCGCAGACCGCCGCAGCCGTTGGTCAGCACGATGATCCCGCAGCCGGCGGCGGCGGCGGTGCGGACGCCGTGCACGACCGTCGCCACGCCGTGGCCCTCGTAGTAGTGGTTGCGGCCGAGGAAGATCAGGGCGCGCTTGTCGCCGATCTTCACCGAGCGGATCGTGCCGGCGTGGCCGGCCACGGCGGGGGCGGGGAAGCCGGGGAGCTCGGTGACGGGGAACTCGGCCACGGTCTCGCCGAGGGCGTCGGCGGCCGGCACCCAGCCGGAGCCCATCACCAGGGCGACGTCGTGGCGCTCGGCACCGGTCAGCTCGCGCAGGCGCGCGGCGGCGGCCTGGGCGGCGGCGTAGGGGTCGGAGGAGACGACCGACTGAGGAGATGCGTTCACAGGTCCGAGAATAGACGGGAATCGACTACGCGCGTAGAAAATCCTGCCCCGGCATGCCGGATCGTTACCCGGTTGACCCGAAAACACAGCTCGGTGGCGGTTTTCGGGCCCGGCGCCGGTCATTCCGTCCGGACCGCCGCGGGCCGGGACGGGCGCGCGGGCGAAGGCGGGGCCGGCGCTTCACAGCCGCTTGGCGCTGCGCAGCCCCTTCGCGTAGAAGCCGTTGTCGTCCAGCCGGGCGGTGCCGCCCTTGTCGCCGAAGGTCGGGCCGTCCGCCTCCTCCCGGCTGGAGATGTAGCGCGGGTGGCCGTCGGTGTCCAGGCCGAGGTAGATGCCGGTGTGGTCGAGCCGGGCGCCGGTGCGCGCGTCGATCTCGAAGAAGACCAGGTCACCGGGTTGCAGCGGGTCGATCGAGGCGGGCCGCAGGGTGACGTCCGAGCCGGGCGCGGTGGTCAGCGGCAGGACCGGGACGCCGGGGGAGAACCGGGCCAGGCCGTTGGCGGTGCGGGCCAGGCCGGGGCCGGCCACGTCCTTGCTGAGCAGCGGGTAGCCGGAGCGGTACCCGTACACCATGCGGACGAAGCCGGAGCAGTCGAAGGCGCCGTAACGGGTCTTGTCGGGCTGCTTGGTGACCCTGTCGGCGAAGGTGTACGGGGTGCCGAGGTAGTCGAGGAAGTCGGTCTGCTCCAGCCGCAGGTCGTTGCCGGCCGAGCCGTTGGGGTTGAGCGGGCCGAACGAGGCGTCCCCCTTGTAGCGCACGCCCTTGGCGTCCTTCTCGCCGGGCGCGCCCGCGAGGTACTGCACGGCGATCGCCAGCACGTCGTCCGCGCTGCTGCCCAGCGACTGCTGGAACCAGCCGCGGAACCAGCCCTCGCTCTCGGCGCCGGCCTTCCACGGCTGCGGCATCAGCCGGACCCAGGTGTCGCCGACCAGGGTGGCGGTGGTGGTGCCCGGCTCGGCGAAGGTGCGGCTCGGGCCGGTCAGGGCGGCGGTGCGGGCGCCGTCGGTCAGGGTGGCGACCACGCCGCCGCGGGCGTCGCGGACCACCGTGCGGTCCGGGCCGGTCAGCCGCTCGTACCGGTACCCGGCGCCGGCCTGGGCGGTGCCCGGCGCGGCGGTGGCGGCGATCAGCGGGGCGGTGCCGCCCTCGGCGGGCCGTCGGTCGCGGTCCCGCAGCTGGACGGTGAGGTAGCCACTGGTGGCCAGCAGGGTGACGGCCAGGCCGCCGCTGAGCAGGGACTTCCGGGTGACGGGCATGGGGGCCTCCGGCGGGGGCGGGGAGAGAAGGCGGAGTCGGGCCGGGATCGGGCGCCGCGATCAGGTGCCGGGGAGGGCACCGAGCAGGACACCGGCGGTGAGCACCACGTAGTTGGCGAGCGTCACCGTGCTGGTGGCCATCAGGGTGGCCGCCCGGGGCTGGCGGACCAGCTGGTAGGCGATCAGGCCGGGGACGATGAAGCCGAGCGTCTGGTTGGCGTACATGGTTGGCAGCTCGCGCTGGAGCACCAGCATCACGGTGGCCTGGAGCAGCACGCCGATCAGCACCACGGCGGCGAACAGCCGCTTGCCGTAGAGGATCACCAGCTTCTGGACGACCCGGGTGGCGAGGTAGGTCAGCACGGTGACACCGATCACGATGGCCACCCGCTGGAGGTCCTCGACGAGGGTGAGGGCCAGCCAGCCGGGGGTGATCATGCCGCCGGGGGAGAGGTTGGTGGTCAGGTAGCAGACCAGGGAGAAGACCAGGCCGAGCGCGATGCCGATGGCGGCGATCTCGGGGGTGAGCTCGGTGGGGATCACTGCTGGTCTCCGTGGGGGAAGGGGATGTGCTGGCGGGAGGGGGCCGGGTCGAACCAGGAGTCGGGGAGCGGCTCGGGGACGTAGACGGGTTCGGGGCGGCCGGGCTCGGCGTAGTCGTGCCGCGGGTGGGCGTGCTCCTGGTACGGCGGCTCGGCGTAGCCGTACTGGTCGTGCCCGTACTGGCCGTAGCCGTGTTGCTCGTAGCCGTGCTGGTCGTGCCCGTGCTGGTCGTACCCGTGCTGCTCGTACCCGGTCCCGTGGTCCTCCGGCTCCTCGTCCGGGGCCAGCCGGGCCAGCTCCTCAAGGAACAGCTCGCCCTGGCCGTGGATGTTGCCGATCGCCACCAGCGAGGAGTCCGGGCCGAGCGCGGTCAGCAGCTCGTCGGTCAGCGCGGCCGGGTCCCGCTTGTCGCCGCCGAGGTCGACCACCCGCCCCGACCAGCCGGCCGGGATGCCGTCCCGGGCGCTCTTGGTCGGGTGGCCGATCAGGAAGACCGTGTCCGGATCGAGGTCCGGCACGATCTGGCCCATCTGGCCGTTGCGCTCCACCCGGTCCGGACGGCAGTTGATCACGACGTGGAGCGGGCGGTGGATCGCGCCGAGGCCCTCCAGCTGGCGGACGTTCATCAGGGTGGACTCGGGGTCGTTGGCCGCGAAGACGTTGGCGAAGCGCAGCCGCTTGCCGTCGTCCGTGCGGTAGCGCTCGACGGAGAGCACGCCCGGGTCCGGCGGGGCCTGCCACATCCCCTGCAGTGCCGTCTGCCGTTCCACGCCGAGGAGTTCGGCGACGGCGAGCGCGATGGCCACGTTCTCCTTGAAGGTGAACCAGCTGAAGCCGCGCAGTTCCTCGTCGGTCACGGACTCCGGGTCCACCACGATCAGTTCGCAGTTCCGCCGGGCCGCCTCCTCGCGCAGGATGTGCACGCGGTCCTGCTCGGCGGTGACGCAGACACCGCCGACCGGCATCGAGCGGGAGAGCGAGCGCGCGACGTCGTCCAGGGTCGGGCCCATCTCGGCGAGGTGGTCCTCGCGGACGTTGCAGAGCACGCCGATCGTCGAGCGGATCAGCTTGGTCTGGTTGACCTCCTGGAGGGCCGGCATCACCGCCATGCACTCGATCACCAGGGCGTGCGGCCGGTAGGTGGCGGCCCGGCGGACGATGCCGATCTGCTCCACCACGTTGGCGATGCCGAACTTGCGGTAGACCGGCTCCTCGGTCGCGTCGGGGTGGATGAACCGGGCCGCGGTGCCGGTGGTCTTGGCGACGGTCACCAGGCCGCCGCCGCGCAGCGCGCCCGCGCAGAGCCGGGTGATCGAGCTCTTGCCGCGGATGCCGTTGACCAGCACCCGGGTCGGGATCTGCTCCAGCGCGGCGAAGTGCCGGCGCTGCTCGACGATGCCCGCGACCAGCAGGACGGCGCAGCACACCAGCAGCACGACATAGAGGAAGAGCACGGGCGGTGGTCCTTCGACTCAGGGGCCAGGGGCCAGGGGGCTGGGCGCTCAGCGGTCGGGCGTGGGCACGGGGGTGCGGCGGGCGGCGCGCTCCAGGTCCTGGCGGATCAGTTCCAGGCTGCGGGCGACGGCTCCGACCTCGTCGTGGTGGACGGGGTAGAGCACCGTACGGCGGTCCCCGGCGGCCAGTGCCTCGGCGTTCGCGGCGAGGCGGCGCAGGGGCAGGCCGACGGCGATCTGGAGCCAGCCGAGGCAGAGCGCGGCGGCGGCGAGGCCGAGCATGCCGGCCAGCACGGCGCGCCGGTCGGCCCGGTTCTGGTCGAGGTGCAGCCAGGCCACCGGGTGGGCGGTCACCACGGACCAGCCGAGTTTGCCGACGGTGCCGTTGCCGCCGAGCGGCGCGGCGGCCAGCAGGGCCGGGTCGCCGCCGGTGCGGACGACGTCGGCGGTGGCCGCCTTCCTGGCGTCGGCCAGGACGGTCCGGGCGCGGCCGTCGGGGAGTTCACCGAAGGAGCTGTAGCCCTCGTTGGCGGCGAGCACCCGCTGCCGGTCGTCGACCAGCCAGACCCGGCCGAGGCCGGGCCGGGTGAGCAGCCCGCCGAGGAAGTCCGTCCTGAACTCGCCGACCAGCACCGGCCCCTTGGCCTCGGGCGCGTCGCCCTCGGCCGGTTCGGCGGGGCTGCCGCCGAGCGCGGCCCGGGCGGCGATCCGGGGTTCCTTGCCGGAGCTGTTGAGCAGCAGGACACCGCTCGGGCCGAGCGCGTCCGGGCCGGTGCGGTGCGGGGCCCCGCCGGCCTGGGCGAGCACCTCGCCGTTCGCGCCGAGGACGTAGAGCGAGCGGTAGCGGTCGTGCTCGGCGAGGGTGTCGTGGAGCAGGGTGTCGGCCTTGCCGACCGAGGCCTCGGCGAGCGCGGGCGCGAGCGAGCGCAGGTCGGCGTAGCCCTCGTTGAGCGCCTGGCGTATCCGGTCGGCGGCGTTGTCGGTCCGGTCGCGCTGGCCGGCGACCACCTGGGCCGGGACGCGGACGGCGGTGTCGGCGCCGCCGAGCAGCAGCAGCGGGCCGGACCAGCCGAGGACCACGACGGCGCAGAGCGCCAGCGGCAGCGCGGTGCCCGGGCGGCGGCGGCGCCGGCCGGTGGCGGGCGCGGCGGGCGGGCGGGCCGGGTCGAGCAGCTGGAGCCGCAGCTCCTCCAGGGCGCGGGTGATCCGCCCGGCGTCGCCCCGCTTCGGCCCGGTGACCGGCTGGTCCAGCTGCTCGCCGCGGGTGAGCCGGCGGGACTCCAGGAACAGTCGCAGCAGCGGGCGCTGGAGCGTCCGGATCAGGTACCAGGCGAGCAGCAGGGCGACCAGCAGCAGTGCTCCGGCGGCGGCCAGACCGAGCGCGGGGTGGCGCAGGGAGCCGGGCCTGCCGTCGACGGTGCTGGTGGAGACCACGGTCAGGCCGAGCGGGGTGGCGAGGTCGTGGCCGCCGGGGGAGGCGACGACCGCGTAGCCGGCCACCCGGCGCGCGCCCTTCTCGTCCGGGCCGCCGGCCAGGGTGCCGGAGACGGTTCCGCCGGGGGCCGGGCGCTCGCGGGCGGCCCGTTCCCGGGCGAGGCCGACCAGCCGCCGGTCGGAGTCGGCGGTCAGCTTGGCGCCGGTGCTGTCCAGGACGGCGCCGTCGGCGTCGAGCACCTGGATGGTCTGTTCCTTGCGGGTGGCGGTGCCGGGCAGCCGCAGGTTGTCGGAGGCGACCAGCAGGGCCCGGCCGTCGGCCTTGGTGCTGACCAGGGCGAAGGTGAGCAGCCGGGTGCCGGTGGCGGAGGGCACCAGCAGCGGTGCGGGCGCGGTGTCGGTGACCTGGCCGAGGTCGAGCCCGGCCAGCGGCACGGTCTCGCCGCGGGCGGCGAGCAGCCGGCCGGTGTCGGGCCGGACGATCACCGTGCCGCGCCACTTCCGGTACGCCTGGCCGAGCGCGGTCAGCACGGCGGCGGGCTCGGCGGGGGCGCTGTCGTAGTGGGCGGCGGCCCGGCGCAGGTCGGTGGCGCTCTCGTGCAGTCCGGCGCGCAGCGAGGCCGCGGTGTCCTCGGCGGCGTACTGGTGCGACTCGCGGACGGCCTGCGGGGTCTCGTCCACCCGGAGCCCGCCGACGGCCAGCGCGGTGATCGCGGCGACGGCCAGCAGCAGGATCAGCAGCAGGGCGATCGGCGGGCGGATGCCCCCGAGCAGCGGCATGTCGGCCCGGCGGCGATAGCGGTGCTGTCGCGGCGGGGTGGGTGCCGTGCTCACGGGGGCCTCGTTCTGCGGTCGGGCCGACCGGTGCACCCACCCCCCCGGGAGGTCCACCGACGCCGGTTGGTCAAACCTTGGTCAAACCGGACCAGCGTACGAATCGGTTCACGGAATCCAGTCACGTTTCGGCTTCGAACAGGGGACGCTTCGGGATCGATCCTTCGGATCATGAACCGGACGGGCCGCAGGGTAGGTTCTCGGCCCATGGAGACACGGGGTTCGCGGCGCACGCTGGTGCTGCCGGTGGCGGCGCTTCTGGTGCTGGTGGTGCTGGCCGTCGCGCTGACGGTGGCGGCGCGCGGCTCGGCGGGGGAGCCCGGGGCGGCGTCGGGCACCACGGCCGGTGTCACGGCCGGCCCGACCGGGCCGGCGCCGGTGGACCTGGCCGCGCGGGTGGACGCGTACACCGCAGGCTTCGGCCCGGCGGCCCCGTACGCGGTGCCCGACGCCGCGCAGCGCCAGGCGGTCGCGGACGGCGTGCTGCGGACGCTGGAGGGCCGGCCGGAGCAGGCCGGGCAGGCGCTGGCGCGGGTCGGCTACCGGCTGACCGAGTTCACCGAGGCGGGCAGCGGCCGCCGGGTGGCCGAGATCGCCGACGGCTCGGGGCAGTCGGTGGACGGGCGCGGCTGGGGCCGGGTCTACCTGGACCTCGCGGCGAAGGCCTCCTGGACGGTGCAGGTGCCGCACCCGGTCTCCGACAGCCGGACCGAACTGCTCGGCGTGGACCTCTTCCGGTCCGTGCCGGGCGGGGTGCTGGTGCTGGCGGGGGCGCACCGCAAGGCGGGTGCGGACGGCTCGTCGGACGTGGCGCACCGCGCCGACACCGTCTTCGCCGCGGTGGTCGAGGCGCTCACCGCGCGGGGCCTGCCCGGCATCCAGGTGCACGGCTTCGACGAGGACAGCCTGCCGGGCGCGGACGCGGTGGTCTCCAGCGGCGCCGGCCAGGCGGGGGCGGCGGCCGAGCTCACCGCGGGCGGGCTGGGCCGGGCCGGGTTCGCGGTCTGCCGGGCCTGGCGGGAGAAGTGCGGGCAGCTGCAGGGCGCCACCAACGTCGAGGGCCGGTTCGCGGCCGGCCTCGGAGTGCCGTGGCTCCACGTCGAACTGGCCAACGGGCTGCGCACCGAGCCGGCCCGGCGGGCGTCGGTGGCGGCGGCACTGGCCGCCACCGCGAACTCCTGGAGCGCGGGCCCGACGCCGTAGGAACGGTTCAGCAGGGGCGGCGGCGCAGGTCCAGCACGTAGTCGTGGGGGGCGCCGGCGCTCTCCGCGGCGTCGGCGATCAGGCCGAGGTAGCGGGCGGCGGGCAGGCCGCCCTCGTAGTCGTTGAGCACGTACGTCCAGACCTGGATGTCGCCGTCCAGGGTGTGCGCGCGCAGCTTGATCTTGCGGTAGATGCCGAGCTGGACGCCCTCCCAGCGGTCCAGGCCCTCCTCGTCCATCGGCGCGACGTCGTAGAGCGAGACGAAGACCTGCTCCTTCTCGTCCTCGACCACGGTGGCCAGTGAGCCCTCCCAGCCGAGCTGCTCGCCGCCGAAGGTGAGCCGCCAGCCGTCCAGCCAGCCGGTGCCGCGCAGGGGGGAGTGCGGCGCGCGGCGGGTCATCTGCCGGGCATCGAGGTTGGTGGCATACGCGGCGTAAAGGGGCATGGGGTGCAGCCTAGACGGTCCGGCGGGCGGCGGGCGGGGCCCGGGCGGTCCGGGGCGGACCGGCGGCCGGACGGAACCCCCGACCCCGGCGTGGCAGTCGTCCCGGCGTGCGGGACAATGGGGGACGTGACTCGGATCGTGATCATCGGTGGCGGACCCGGCGGCTATGAGGCGGCGCTCGTCGCCGCCCAGCTCGGCGCGGAGGTGACCGTCGTCGACCGCGACGGCCTGGGCGGATCGGCGGTGCTCACGGACTGCGTGCCGTCGAAGACGCTGATCGCGACCGCGGAGGTGATGACGACCTTCGACAGCTCGTACGAGGAGCTGGGCATCATCGTCGCGGACGACACACCTCCGCAGGAGCAGTCGGCCCGGGTGGTCGGCGTGGACCTCGGCAAGGTCAACCGGCGAGTGAAGCGCCTCGCCATCGCGCAGTCCCACGACATCACCCAGTCGGTGACCCGGGCCGGCGTCACCGTGCTGCGCGGCCGGGGCCGGCTCGGCACCGGCGGCCAGGGCGCGGACGGCTCCCGCGAGGTGCTGGTGGACGCGCCCGACGGCACCGTCCAGTCGCTGCGCGCCGACGCCGTGCTGATCGCCACCGGCGCCCACCCGCGCGAGCTGCCGGACGCCCAGCCGGACGGCGAGCGGATCCTGACCTGGACCCAGGTCTACGACCTGGAGGAGCTGCCGCGCGAGCTGATCGTGGTCGGCTCCGGCGTCACCGGCGCGGAGTTCGCCGGCGCGTACCAGGCGCTCGGTTCGAAGGTCACCCTGGTGTCCAGCCGCGACCGGGTGCTGCCGGGCGAGGACCCGGACGCCGCCGAGGTGCTGGAGGAGGTCTTCCGCCGCCGCGGCATGAACGTGATGAGCCGCAGCCGGGCCGAGGGGGTCAAGCGCTTCGGCGACCACGTCGAGGTGACGCTCTCCGACGGCAAGGTGATCACCGGCACGCACTGCCTGATGGCGGTCGGCTCGATCCCGAACACCGCCGGGATGGGCCTGGAGGAGGCCGGGGTCAAGCTCAACGACTGGGGCCAGATCCGGGTGGACCGGGTCTCCCGCACCAGCGCCCCGGGCGTCTACGCGGCCGGTGACTGCACCGGTGTCTTCATGCTCGCCTCGGTGGCCGCGATGCAGGGCCGGATCGCGATGTACCACGCGCTCGGCGACGCGGTGCAGCCGCTGAACCTGAAGACCGTCGCCTCCAACGTCTTCACCGACCCGGAGATCGCCACCGTCGGCTACACCGCCGCCGATGTGAAGTGCGGCAAGATGGACGCCGTCGAGGTCAAGCTGCCGCTGCGGGGCAACCCGCGGGCCAAGATGCAGGGCATCAGGGACGGCTTCGTGAAGCTGTTCTGCCGCCCGGGCACCGGCATCGTGGTCGGCGGCGTGGTGGTCGCGCCGCGCGCCAGCGAGCTGATCCACCCCATCGCGCTCGCGGTGGACGCCAATCTGACGGTCGAACAGGTGGCCAGCGCGTTCACCGTCTACCCGTCCGTCTCCGGTTCGACCGCAGAGGCCGCCCGCCAGCTGCACATACGGAAGCGGGCCGAGGGCGAATCCTGAGCATCCGAAGCGCAGTTGAGGGCGGCCGCCGTTCGGTGGCCGCCCTTCGCGTGCGCCGGAGCGTCACCCGGACGGCGGGCGCAGTCCCGGATCGTCGGCGGCGCGCATTGTACGGTCACGCGCCGTTCCGGCGTGAGCAATTCCCGCTACTAGCTGCAAACGCCTGAAAGCAGACGGTCACGCACGTTACCGTCGGTTCTGTGTTTGCAGCAGAACGTCGCCAGTTGATCCTCGAAATGGTGCGCGCCAACGGAGCCGTGTCGCTCCGCGAACTGGCCCGCGTCGTCCAGACCTCCGAAGTGACCGTGCGTCGTGACGTACGGGCGCTGGAGGCAGAAGGGCTCCTCGACCGCCGTCATGGCGGCGCGGTGCTCCCCGGCGGCTTCAGCCGCGAACCCGGCTACCCGCAGAAGACCCACCTGTCCGCCGCCGAGAAGAGCGCCATCGCCGATCTCGCCGCCGGTCTGGTGGAGGAAGGTGACGCCGTGGTGGTCGGCGCCGGTACCACCACCCAGGAACTGGCCCGCCGACTGGCCCGGGTGCCCGGGCTGACGGTGGTCACCAACTCCCTGCTGGTCGCCCAGGCGCTGGCACACGCCAACCGGGTGGAGGTGGTGATGACCGGCGGGACCCTGCGGGGCTCCAACTACGCCCTGGTCGGCAGCGGCGCCGAGCAGTCGTTGCACGGGCTGCGGGTCTCCAAGGCCTTCATCTCCGGCAGCGGGCTGACGGCCGATCGCGGTCTGTCGACCACGAACATGCTCTCCGCGAGCGTGGACCGGGCTCTGGTGCAGTCGGCCGCCGAGGTCATCGTCCTCGCCGACCACACCAAGCTCGGCGCGGACACCATGTTCCCGACCGTCCCGACCGACACCATCACCCGGCTGGTCACCGACGAGCGCGCCGGTGCCGACGACGCCACGGCGCGTGAGCTGGACTCGCTCGCCGACTGCGGGGTGCAGATCGACCTGGCGCCGCTCGGCGCCGCCCCGGCCGGGGACGGCCCGGTGCACGGCACCGGCAGTGGGCCCGTACACCAGACCCAGCCCGGCCCGCTGCCCCGCCGGGCCGGTCCTCCGCCCGGCGGCGCCCCGCTGCCCGGCCAGCGCCGCCCCCCGGTGCACGGCGGCCCCGGCGGGCCGGGCGGACCGCTGCCGGGCCGGCTCGCCGAGCTGGGCGTCCCGCGCGGCCGCTGAGCCCCGCGGGACGGCCGGTACGAACGCGACCGGTCCGCACACCCTGGGGGGTGTACGGACCGGCTGTACCGACGGGGTCCGCCGGTTCGTGCTCCTGTCAGTCCTTGATCTCGCAGAGCGCGGCGCCGCTGCTGACGCTCGCGCCGACCTCGGCCTTGAGGCCGACGACGGTGCCCGCCTTGTGCGCGTTCAGCGGCTGCTCCATCTTCATCGCCTCCAGGACGATGATCAGCTCGCCCTCCGCGACGACCTGGCCCTCCTGGACGGCGACCTTGACGATGGTGCCCTGCATCGGCGAGGCCAGGGTGTCACCGCCGACCGCCGAGCCGGCCTTCTTGGCGCCGACCCGGCGCTTGGCCTTGGCCGCACCGGCCCCGCCCGCCACGGGGGCGGCCGAGACGCCCAGCGAGGACGGCAGCGAGACCTCGATCCGCTTGCCGCCGACCTCGACCACGACGGTCTCCCGGCCCTCGGCCTCCTCGCCCTCGCCGGCCGCGCCCGCGAACGCCGGGATGGTGTTGTCGAACTCGGTCTCGATCCACCGGGTGTAGACCGTGAACGGGCCCTCGCCGCCGTGCACCTCCGGCGCGAACGCCGGGTCGGTGACGACCGCCTGGTGGAACGGGATGGCCGTGGCCATGCCCTCCACCTTGAACTCGGCCAGCGCCCGGCGGGCCCGCTCCAGGGCCTGCTTGCGGGTGGTGCCCGAGACGATCAGCTTGGCCAGCAGGGAGTCCCAGGCCGGGCCGATCACCGAGCCGGTCTCGACGCCCGAGTCCAGCCGGACGCCCGGGCCGGACGGCGGCGCGAACAGCGTGACGGTGCCGGGGGCCGGCAGGAAGCCGCGGCCCGGGTCCTCGCCGTTGATGCGGAACTCGAAGGAGTGGCCGCGCACCTCCGGGTCGCCGTAGCCCAGTTCCTCGCCGTCGGCGATCCGGAACATCTCGCGGACCAGGTCGATCCCGGTGACCTGCTCGGTGACCGGGTGCTCCACCTGGAGACGGGTGTTGACCTCCAGGAAGGAGATCGTGCCGTCCATCGCCACCAGGAACTCGCAGGTGCCGGCGCCGACGTAGCCGGCCTCCTTGAGGATGGCCTTGGACGCCCGGTACAGCTCGGCGTTCTGCTCGGGGGTCAGGAACGGCGCGGGCGCCTCCTCGACCAGCTTCTGGTGCCGGCGCTGCAGCGAGCAGTCACGGGTGGAGACGACCACCACGTTGCCGTGCTGGTCCGCCAGGCACTGGGTCTCGACGTGCCGCGGGTTGTCCAGGTAACGCTCGACGAAGCACTCGCCGCGGCCGAAGGCGGCGACCGCCTCGCGCACCGCGGACTCGTACAGCTCCGGGATCTCCTCCAGCGTGCGGGCGACCTTCAGGCCGCGGCCGCCACCGCCGAAGGCCGCCTTGATGGCGACCGGAAGGCCGTGCTCCCGGGCGAACACGACGACCTCGTCGGCACCGGTGACCGGGTCCGGCGTACCGGCCACCAGCGGGGCACCGGCGCGCTGCGCCACGTGCCGGGCGGTGACCTTGTCGCCGAGGTCGCGGATGGCCTGCGGGGGCGGGCCGATCCAGGTCAGACCCGCGTCGAGGACGGCCTGGGCGAAGTCGGCGTTCTCCGACAGGAAGCCGTAGCCGGGGTGGACGGCGTCCGCTCCCGAGTCGGCGGCGGCCTTGAGCACCTTGGCGATGTCCAGGTAACTGGTACCGGGGGTGTCGCCGCCCAGCGCGTAAGCCTCGTCGGCCGCGCGGACGTGCAGCGCATCCCGGTCCGGCTCGGCGTAGACGGCGACGCTGGCGATACCGGCGTCCGAGCAGGCACGGGCGACGCGGACAGCGATCTCCCCGCGGTTGGCGATGAGCACCTTGCGCACTGTGGCTCCCTTCTTGAACCTGGTCGAGTTTATGGAGTTCTTGACGGTACCGGCGAGTAGCCCCAGGTTGTGAACTATCCCACACACAGGGTGATGCGCCCAGGGAGCCGGTCGGCCGGCCGTCGGGGGGTCTTCCCAGGTCGTGGCCGGTGGTGCCGACGGGGGCCGATCCTCGCAGACGGCGACAGGGCGGCGTGGCGGTGTGGTGACCCTGGCCGCACTCAGGCCGTGGCCGCTCCCGAGGCCGTGTCCGTGTCCGGCGCCGTGTCCGTGACCGCGTCCGTGTCCGGCGCCGGGACCGGGTCGGCCGGGCGCTCCAGCGCCTGCGCGGTGACGTCCGCCGCGAGCTCCACCACGTCCGGTCCGTACGCCTTCGGGTCGACCACCCGCAGGACGAGGGCGAAGGTGCCGTCTTCACCGTAACGCCGGGCGAGCCCGCGGTGGTTGGCCATCAGGTAGCGGACGCCGGCGTGGTTGGCGATCCCGGTCTGCCCGGAGACCAGGAACACCGGGCGCCCGCCCCCGGGGGTGGCGAGGCGGGCCAGCAGGGTGTGGACGTGCCGGTCCCAGTCCACCACGAACTCGCGGTCGCCCACGACGATGACGTTGTTCGGTCCCTCCGGCCCGCTGGTGACCCGCACCCCGGGCAGCCCCCAGGCCAGATGGGCGGCCATCCGTTCGTTGCTGCTCGGACCGCCGAAGCAGAGCTCGGTCTTGGCGCCCAGGCCGCGGTGGACGCTGTCGTGCGCGACCAGTTCGGCCTGCGCCCCGCACTCCTTGACCAGGGCCGCCAGCTCCATCAGCGCGTAGGCGTCGCGGCGGGTCACCGTTCTGGCGTGCGCGCCGGTGCCGACACTGCGGTTGACCACGATCAGGCACTCGCTGCCGGCCGGCAGCCCGAAGAACGAGCGCACCCGCTCCTGGCGCCGCCTCCGCCGCAGGTTCTGTCCCAGCCAGCCGAGCACGGCGCTGATCGCGCTGGCCACCAGGCCCAGCAGTACGTTGAGCAGACCGTCGGCCATCCGCCCGCCCCCTCCCCCGTCCGAACAGCGGCGGTCAGCCTAGCGGCGGTCGCCCGCCGCGACCATCGATGCCGCCGGAGCGCCCCGGCGGGTGCTACTTCGCCCAGAGGTCGGTGATGCGGACGCCCAGCTCCGCGAGCAGGGTGCGCAGCAGCGGCAGGGAGAGGCCGATGACGTTGCCCGGGTCGCCGTCGATGCCCTCGACGAACGGCGCCGAGCGGCCGTCCAGGGTGAACGCGCCGGCCACGTGCAGCGGTTCGCCGGAGGCGATGTAGGCGGCGATCTCCTCGTCGTCCGGGGTGCCGAACCGGACGGTGGTGGAGGCGGTGGCCGAGGACTGCTCGCCGGTGACGGTGTCGATCACGCAGTGCCCGGTGCGCAGCACGCCGGCCCGGCCGCGCATCGACCGCCAGCGGGCCAGCGCCTCGGCCGCGTCGGCGGGCTTGCCGAGCGCCTGCCCGTCCAGCTCCAGCACGGAGTCGCAGCCGATCACCAGCTCGCCGCCGGTCAGCTCGGCGGCGACCGCCTTGGCCTTGGCCTCGGCCAGGACGAGGGCGAGCTCGGCGGGGGTGGCGGCGCTGATCGCGTCCTCGTCCACGCCGCTGACCACCACGAGCGGGTCGAGGCCCGCCTGGCGCAGCAGCCCGAGGCGGGCGGGGGAGGCGGAGGCGAGGACGAGGGTGCGCTGGTCGGTCATGGCCACCAGGGTAGGGGGTGACGGTGTGGGCCGTTGGGGTACGGCGGCCCGGCCCGGGGGGTCAGAGCAGCAGCAGGACGGCGATCACCAGGGCGCAGGCGGCGAGCACCCGGCCGGCGCGGTGCAGCCGCTGCTGCATCCGCCGGGCCTCGGGGGAGGGCTCGTCGCGGGGGTCTGACCAGAGCACCAGTCCAGGGTGCGCCGCGCCCGGGCCGGACGCCTGAGTATCCGTACTCAGCTTTCGGGCAATCCGGGCCAACCGGCGCCGGAACGGACATGGCGGAAGCCGAAGCGGCGGAGCGGTAGGCCGGCCGGCCTCCCGCTCCGCCGGGCGGGGCGCCCTAAGCGGCCCAGCCGGAGGTGCGCCAGGCGTTGGCGCCGGGGCGCAGGACGGGGCGCATCCAGCGGGCGTGGTCGTTCCAGGGGGCTTCCGGGCCGACACCGGCGCGGCGGGCCGCCTCTGCGGCGGCCTGCGCGGCGGCGGCCCGGGCCTGGACCACCGCCAGGACGGTGGCGAGCTCCTCGGGGGTCGGCTGCCCGTGCAGCACGTGGATCGGGGCCATGGCTCAATCCTCTCGCGACTCGGGCTACAGCGGAATGTTTCCGTGCTTCTTGGGCGGCAGCACCTCGCGCTTGCCGCGCAGCGCCCGCAGGCCGCGCACGATGTGCCGACGGGTGTCGCTCGGCGCGATGACGGCGTCCACATAGCCGCGTTCGGCGGCCAGGTACGGGTTGAGCAGGGTGTCCTCGTACGAGGCGAGCAGCTCGGCCCGCCTGGTCTCGACGGTCCCGGCGGCCTCGGCCTCGGCGATCTCGCGCCGGTGCACGATGTTGACCGCGCCCTGCGCGCCCATGACGGCGATCTGCGCGGTCGGCCAGGCCAGGTTGAGGTCGGCGCCCAGGTGCTTGGACCCCATGACGTCGTACGCGCCGCCGAAGGCCTTCCGGGTGATCACGGTGATCAGCGGGACGGTGGCCTCGGCGTAGGCGTAGATCAGCTTGGCGCCGCGGCGGATGATGCCGTTCCACTCCTGGCCGGTGCCGGGCAGGAAGCCGGGCACGTCGACGAAGGTCAGCACCGGGATGTTGAAGCTGTCGCAGGTCCGCACGAAGCGGGCGGCCTTCTCGCTGGCGGCGATGTCCAGGCAGCCGGCCAGGTTCATCGGCTGGTTGCCGACGATGCCGACCGGGTGGCCCTCGACCCGGCCGAAGCCGGTGATGATGTTGCCCGCGTACAGCGGCTGGGTCTCCAGGAACTCGCCGTCGTCGAGGATGTGCTCGATCACCGTGTGCATGTCGTACGGCTGGTTCGCCGAGTCCGGCACCAGGGTGTCGAGTTCGAGGTCCTCGTCGGTGACGGTGAGGTCCGCCTCCTCGGGGAACGACGGCGGGTCGGAGAGGTTGTTGGGGGGCAGGTACGAGAGCAGGCTCTTGACGTACTCGACCGCCTCCTTCTCGTCCGAGGCGAGGTAGTGCGCGTTGCCGGACTTGGTGTTGTGGGTGCGTGCGCCGCCCAGCTCCTCCATGCCGACGTCCTCGCCGGTGACGGTCTTGATCACGTCGGGCCCGGTGATGAACATGTGCGAGGTCTGGTCGGCCATCACCACGAAGTCGGTGATCGCGGGGGAGTAGACCGCGCCGCCCGCGCAGGGGCCCATGATCAGCGAGATCTGCGGGATCACCCCGGAGGCGTGGACGTTGCGGCGGAAGATCTCGCCGTACAGGCCGAGCGAGACCACGCCCTCCTGGATCCGGGCGCCGCCGGAGTCGTTGATGCCGACGACCGGGCAGCCGGTCTTCAGCGCGAAGTCCATCACCTTGACGATCTTCTCGCCGAAGACCTCGCCGAGCGAGCCGCCGAAGACGGTGAAGTCCTGGGCGAAGACGGCGACCTGGCGGCCGTCCACGGTGCCGTAGCCGGTGACCACGCCGTCGCCGTACGGCCGGTTCTTCTCCTGGCCGAAGTTGACCGAGCGGTGCCGGGCGAACTCGTCGAACTCCACGAAGGAGCCCTCGTCCAGCAGCTCGGCGACCCGCTCACGGGCCGTCAGCTTGCCCTTGGCGTGCTGCTTCTCCACGGCCTTCGCGGAGCCGGAGTGCACCGCCTCGTCGATCCTGCGCCGCAGGTCGGCGAGTTTGCCGGCGGTGGAGTGGGGGTCGTACGGCGCCTCGGTCATCGGGTGGCTCTCCCTGATCCATGGGCCGCGTCCTGTTCAGTGGCGGGCAGGTCCGCACGGGACTCGCGCTTGAGGGCAGGGCGGCACAACGAACTACCGTTGGGTAGCGTAGCCAGCGCGTGGCGTTTCCCGTTATGGCCATCGACACAGTGTGTTAACGCGCGTTCTGCGGGACGATAAGGCGGCCTACGGCCTTTAGGGGACCTAGGGTTTCCCGCATGACCGACGCCAACGATGCACCGCGTGAGCCCGTCGTCCGCCGCCGCAGTGGTCTGCGCGGCCTCGGGCACGGCGGTCCTTCGCCCTGGACCGATCTGGACCGGCCGCCGCTGGACGCCGGGGCGCTCCGCCGTGACCTGGTCAGGGAGGGCGGGTTCTGGACCTCGCTGGACGTCGTCGCCGAGACCGGCTCCACCAACAACGACCTGGCCGCCCTGGCCCGGGCGGGCGCGCCGCAGGGCGCGGTGCTGGTCGCCGAGGTACAGAACGCCGGGCGCGGGCGGCTGGAGCGGCAGTGGACGGCGCCGACCCGGTCGGGGCTGTTCCTCTCCGTCCTGCTTCGCCCGGACGGGGTACCGGTCGAACGGTACGGCTGGTTGCCGATCCTGGTCGGGGTGGCGGCGGCCAGCACGCTGAGCCGGGTCGCCGAGGTCGAGGTCGGCCTCAAGTGGCCCAACGACCTCCAGGTGGTCGTGGACGGCACGGAGCGCAAGCTCGGCGGCATCCTGACCGAGCTGAGCGGCGGCGCGGTGGTGGCCGGCCTGGGCCTGAACGTCTCGCTGCGCGAGGCCGAGCTGCCCGTCCCCACCGCCGCCTCGCTGGCGCTGGCCGGGGCCGCGGTGACCGACCGGGCCACGCTGCTGCGCGCGCTGCTGCGCGAGTTCGCCGACCTGTACGCGGAGTGGACGGCCGCCGCCGGGGACCCGCACGCCAGCGGCCTGCTGCCCGCGTACACGGACCGCTGCACCACGCTCGGCCGGCCGGTGAAGGTCCTGCTGCCGGGCGACCGGGAGCTGCTCGGCGAGGCGGTGGCGATCGACGGCGACGGCCGGCTGGTGGTCCGGACGCCCGACGGCGCGCGCCGCGCAGTGGGCGCGGGGGACGTCGTCCATGTGCGCCCCGAGCCGCGCTGAGCGGCAGTCTTCACCTCTCCTTGACCCGGGCTGATGCCCCGGATCGAGCGATTCCGTGCGAACATTCCACCTGGCAGCAGTGTGAGGCGCGCCACTGCCCGCCGGGTGGCGGGCGCGCCCCCGGACAGGCAGGACACGAGGCAAGTGCGGCAACCGCACGGGGACGGACCGGTGGCAGAGGACGGCGGCAACGGCGGTACGGCGGGCACCCACGACCAGACGGTCGCGCTCGACCTGGAACGCCTGATCCTGGACGCGCCACGCCGCTACACCCCGTACCAGGCCGCGCGGGCCGCCGACGTCCCGATGGAGCTGGCCACCCGGTTCTGGCGCGCGATGGGCTTCCCGGACATCGGGCAGTCCCGGGCGCTGACCGACGGTGATGTGATCGCGCTGCGCCGGCTCGCCGGTCTGGTGGAGTCGGGCCTGCTCAGCGAGACGATGGCGATCCAGGTGGCACGCTCCACCGGACAGACCACCGCCCGGCTGGCCGGCTGGCAGATGGACACCTTTCTGGACAACCTCACCCAGTCCGTCGAGCCCGGCCTGACCCGGGCCGAGGTGGCGTACCCGCTGGTCGAGCTGCTGCTGCCGGAGCTGGAGCAGTTCCTGGTGTACGTCTGGCGCCGGCAGCTGGCCGCCGTCACCGGCCGGGTGGTGCAGGCCGCCGAGGACACCGAGATCACCAGCGGCCGGCTGGCGGTGGGCTTCGCGGACCTGGTCGGCTTCACCCGGCTGTCGCGCCGGCTGGAGGAGGAGGAGCTCGGCGAGCTGGTCGAGACCTTCGAGAACACCTGCTCCGACCTGATCGCCGGCCAGGGCGGCCGGGTGATCAAGACGCTCGGCGACGAGATCCTCTACGTCTCCGAGGATCCGGTGACCGCCGCCGAGATCGCGCTCAGCCTGATCGAGGCGCTGGCGGAGAACGACACCATCCCCGCGCTGCGGGTCGGCATGGCCTTCGGCACCGTCACCTCGCGGATGGGCGACGTCTTCGGCACCACCGTCAACCTGGCCAGCCGGCTGACCTCGATCGCGCCCAAGGACGCGGTGCTGATCGACGGCGAGTTCGCCACCGCGCTGGAGCAGCACGGCAGCGTCGCCCCGGCCGACGCGGACGGGCCCGGGCTCGCCGAGGCCCTGTCGGCCGCCGCCGGGATGCCCGCCCCTGGTCTGCCGGTGCCCGGGCCGGACGCCGGGCACCGCTTCAACCTCCAGCCGATGTGGCGCCGGCCGGTGCGCGGGCTCGGGCTGGTCGAGCCCTGGCTGCTGTCGCGGCGCCCGCGCACCCAGCCGTAGCGGCCCGCCCCGGGGACGGCCGGTGGCCGACGGGTGACGGTTGCCGCGCGGACGCAGGTGGGCTCGCGGCCGGACCGGGGTAGGAAGGGGGCGGATGTTGCTCGGACGGCGCCCGGGTGACGGTCGGACGCCGGCCCGGTGATGGCCGGACGGCGGTCGGCCGGTGGGTATCCGTACGGCTGAAACCCGTACGGCCTGGCGGACCGATCCGGGCAAACGGGGCATAACCGAGCGAAACCGCCATAGTCTTGGTGCAAGCGGCCGGATGGGTGCGGGGCTCGGCAGGGGGCGCCCCGGGGGCCGAGCAGGACCGAGCACAGGGAGCGAGGCGAGCCGGTGAGCAGTGAGGCGATCGTGACGGACCGCGACGTCGACCGGGCGCCGCAGCCGCCCGTCGTTCCCGATCTGCGGCTGACGTCCGTGGTCGAACTCGCCCAGGACATGGCGGGGGCGCTCACCCCGCTGGAGGCCGTCAGAGCGGCGGCCGTCCGCGCCACCGAGGCCCTCGGCGCCACCATGGCGGCGGTCTCGGTCTGGGACCGCGAGTCCGGCCGGCTGCGGGTGCTGGTCAACCACGGCGAGCTGGCGCCGGGGGAGGAGGAGCTGCCGGAGGACGAGTCCTACCCGGTGGCCGACTTTCCCGAGATCGTCACCTATCTGGAGGAGCGCTGGACCACCGGCCGGCTGCCCCGCGCCTGGGTGCAGACCGCCGAGAACTCGATCCCGCACCCCGGGCACTCGCACCCGACCGCGGGCGCGTACTGCCAGGAGCGCGCGGCCGCGCTGCGCCGGCGCGGGCGGGCCTGCTGCGTGGTCGCCCCGATCGTGCTGCACGGGCAGGCCTGGGGCGAGCTGTACCTGGCGCGGACGCTCGGGCAGCCGGAGTTCACCGAGGCGGACGCCGACTACGCCACCCTGCTGGCCGCCCAGGTCTCGGCCGGTCTCGCGCAGACCGAGCGCCTGGCCGACCTGCGCAAGCTGGCCTTCTCCGACCCGCTGACCGGCCTGGCCAACCGCCGGGCCGTGGACGCCCGGCTGGAGAGCGCGCTGGAGGCGCACAACCGGGACAACACGGTGGTCTCGCTGGTGGTCTGCGACGTCAACGGCCTGAAGCGGGTCAACGACCAGCTCGGCCACGAGATGGGCGACCGGCTGCTGGAACGGTTCGCCCACCAGCTGTCGCTGGCCGCCGCCAAGCTCCCCGGCAGCCTGGCCGCCCGGCTCGGCGGCGACGAGTTCTGCCTGCTCGTCGAGGGCCAGAAGGCCGACGAGGTGGTCGCCGTCGCCGAGGAGCTGTGCGCGCGGGCGCTGGCGCTGGCCGAGGGCGAGGGCGTCGCCTGCGGGGTCGCCTCCACCGGGGACTCGATCGGCCCGGTCACCACCCCCGACCGGCTGTTCCGGCTCGCCGACGCCGCCCAGTACCGAGCCAAGGCCGCCCGCGCCGCCCACCCGGTGGTGGCCGGGCGCAGCCACGGCCCCGGCTTCTCGCCCGACCCGACCGTGCTGCTCGCCGACGCCGCCGACCCGCACCACCGGGCCGACGGGCGGGGCCGGCACGCCGGCCGGGCGGGGGCGGGCGACCGGCGGCGGTTCCGGGGCGCCGCGCACAGTGCGGACCCGGGCCAGCTGCTCACCGCCGTGCTGTCCGCGCTGGACCAGCACGGCTCGGTCCGCGCGATCCACCCCGCGGACACCATCGGCAAGCTGGTCGTCGTCGCCGAGACCTCGGCCCGGCTGCTGGACACGGTCGGCTGGTGGGTCTCGTACGTGCCGCCGGGCTCGCAGCTGATGCGGACCGTGCGGCACGCCGTCTACCGGATGACCAGCGGGCCGAGCAGCAGCCGGGCGGAGACCCAGCGGGCCCAGATCGAGGCCCCGGACGCCGTCTTCGACCTGCGGCACTACCCGATGACCCGGCGGGCGGTGCGCGGTGGCGCGTTCGCGCTGCGCTCCGGGGCGGCGGGGAACGACCCGGCCGAGGAGGCCGTGCTGGTGGTCTCCGGCTACCGGGGGATGGTCGCGGCGGGCGGGCAGAACGCGGCCGGCGGCTGGCTGGTCGAGCTGTTCGCGGACGACGCCACGCTGCCGCTGGGGCAGGTCACCGCCGCGATGCGGGCGCTCGTCGCGGTGGCCCTCTCCGGCCCGGCCTCGCCGCCCCCGGGGTAGGGCGGCGCGGCCCGCGCGGCCGACCTGGTCGAGGCGCGGCTGCCGGGCGGCGGCGCGGGAGGGGTCAGCTGATCCGGTCGGGGCGGGTGTAGACGTTGGCGCCCTCGCCGCGCAGGAAGCCGACCAGGGTCAGACCCAGCTCCTCGGCCAGGTCCACCGCGAGGGAGGACGGCGCCGAGACGGCCGCCAGCAGCGGGACGCCCGCCAGCGCGGCCTTCTGGGTCAGCTCGAACGAGGCCCGGCCGCTGACCAGCAGGACGTGCCCGGCCAGCGGCAGCCGGCCCGCGCGCAGCGCCCAGCCGACCACCTTGTCCACCGCGTTGTGCCGGCCGACGTCCTCGCGCGCGCAGAGCAGCTCGCCGGTCGCCGGGTCGAACAGCCCGGCGGCGTGCAGGCCGCCGGTCGACTCGAAGGTCCGCTGCGCCTCCCGCAGCCGGTCCGGCAGCCCGTACAGCAGTGCCGGGGGGACGGTGAGCGGGTCGTCCGCGACCTTGTGGCGGACGTGGGTGCGGACGGCGTCCACGGTGTCGCGGCCGCAGAGGCCGCAGGCGCTGGTGGTGAGCAGGTTGCGGTGCGCGGAGAGCGGGAGCGCCCCGGGGGTGCGCAGGGTCGCGTCCACCACGTTGTAGGTGTTGGCGCCCGCCTCGTCCGTCCCGGCGCAGTAGCGCAGCGCCGCCAGCTCGTCGGCGGTGTGGACCAGGCCCTCGCCCACCAGGAACCCGGCCACCAGGTCGAAGTCCTGCCCCGGGGTCCGCATGGTCACCGTCAGCGGCTCGCCGCCGAGCCGGATCTCCAGCGGCTCCTCCGCCGCCAGGGCGTCCGGCCGCGTACTGCGCCCGTCCCCGCGCAGCCGCACCACCCGCCGCCGCGCCGTCGCTCGCGTCATGGCACCTCCACCTCCGTACGGTCCCGTGGCCACCAGCGTGCGTCAATGGCCCCGGTGTCCGAGAATCCTGCCTGGGGTTCCTGACCGGCCGCCGGCCGGGGGTTCCATGATGAGCCAGGACGGTTGTCATATCTTCATTCACCTGATGTGATGGTGTATATGGATATGCACAGTGCTGTGGCCCCCGACGCGCCGCTCGTCCAGGTCGGCAAGGCCGACGTCAGCGCCGAGGACGTGCTGGCGGTCGCCCGGGGGAACGCCCGGGTCGAGATCGGTCCCGACGCGATCGCCGAGATGGCGGCCGCCCGCGCCCGGATCGACGCCCTCGCGGCCGAGCCGCGCCCCGTCTACGGCGTCTCCACCGGGTTCGGTGCGCTCGCCGTGCGGCACATCAGCCCCGAGCTGCGGGCCCAGTTGCAGCGGTCGCTGGTGCGCTCGCACGCCGCCGGGATGGGGCCCGCGGTGGAGCGCGAGGTGGTCCGGGCACTGGTCTTCCTGCGGATGAAGACGCTGGCCTCGGGCCGGACCGGGGTCCGCCCGCTGGTCGCGCGGACCATGGCCGCGATCCTCAACGCCGGCATCACGCCGGTGGTCCGCGAGTTCGGTTCGCTCGGCTGCTCCGGCGACCTCGCGCCGCTGTCGCACTGCGCGCTCGTCCTGATGGGCGAGGGCGTGGCCACCGGCCCGGACGGCGTGGAGCGCCCCGCCGCCGAACTGCTCGCCGCGGCCGGCATCGAACCGGTCGAGCTGCTGGAGAAGGAGGGCCTGGCCCTCATCAACGGCACCGACGGCATGCTCGGCATGCTGGTGATGGCCATCGCCGACCTGTCGCGCCTGTTCACCACCGCCGACATCACCGCCGCGATGACCCTGGAGGCGCTGCTCGGCACCGAGAAGGTGCTCGCCCCCGAGCTGCACGCCCCGATCCGCCCGCACCCCGGCCAGGCGCTGAGCGCCGCCAACATGCTGGCCGTCCTCAAGGACTCCGGCCTCACCGGCCACCACCAGGACGACGCGCCGCGCGTCCAGGACGCCTACTCGATCCGCTGCGCCCCGCAGGTGGCCGGCGCGGGCCGCGACACACTCACCCACGCCCGGCTGGTCGCCTCCCGCGAGCTGGCCGCCTCGGTGGACAACCCGGTGGTGCTGCCGGACGGCCGGGTGGAGTCCAACGGCAATTTCCACGGCGCCCCGGTGGCGTACGTGCTGGACTTCCTCGCCATCGCCGCCGCCGACCTGGGCTCGATCTCCGAGCGCCGCACCGACCGGCTGCTGGACAAGGCCCGCTCGCACGGGCTGCCGGCCTTCCTGGCCGACGACCCGGGCGTGGACTCCGGCCTGATGATCGCCCAGTACACCCAGGCGGCGCTGGTCAGCGAGAACAAGCGGCTCGCGGTGCCGGCCTCGGTCGACTCGATCCCGTCCTCCGCGATGCAGGAGGACCACGTCTCGATGGGCTGGTCCGCCGCCCGCAAGCTGCGCCAGTCGGTGGAGAACCTCGGCCGGATCCTCGCCGTCGAACTCACCGCCGCCGCCCGCGCGCTGGAGATCCGTCAGCAGGCCGACGCCAGTGGCACGGTGGCCCCGGCCACCGCCGCCGCGCTGGCCGCCGCCCGGGCGGCCGGGGTCGGCGGCGCGGGCCGCGACCGCTTCCTCTCGCCGGACCTGGAGGCCGCCGCCGCGCTGGTCGCCTCCGGCGGGCTGGTGCGGGCGGTCGAGCAGGTCACCGGGCCGCTGGCCTGAGCCGTGGCGGTCGCGGGGCGGACGGGAGCGGAGGCGGGGCCGGTGGCCCCGCCTCAGTCCCAGTCGTCCCGCGACCGCTTGGCCCTGGCCTCCTCGCGGCGGTCGCCCATGGCGGCGGCCACGTTGACGCCGACGATGCCCGCCCAGCAGACGATCAGGCCCATGACGCCGTTCCCCGGGCCGCCGGTCGCGATGGCGGTGAGCGGGATGCCCAGCACCAGGGAGGCCAGCGGCAGCTTCGAGTTCGAGCGGCCGGACGGGCGGCGGCGCGGGCGCTCCGCGATCCCGGACTCGTCGAGCCGCTCGGCCAGCCGGCGCTCCAGCCGGGTGTCGAGGCGGGCGTCCAGCCGGGACTCCAGCCGGGACAGGAACGAGTCGACCAGCTCCGCTTCGTACTCCTTGCCGAGTTCCTTGCGCGCCTGCAGGGTGGCGTCGAGGTCGCGCCTCAGTTCGTCCTGGCGAGTGTCCATGGCCACCAGCGTGCGCCCGCGCGGCCGGGCCGGTCCACCGGTTCGCCAGGTAATCCGGGCGGGTTCAGGGAGAAATCAGGGTTACCCCGAGGGTTCGTCCGCCCGCCGGGGCGTCTCACCGGCCGTCCCGGCGTACGAGACGTCTTTGCCAGTGGCGGCGCACTGCTGCACAGTCGTCGTCCGAACAGCTCGCATCCGGAGGTACCGCTGATGACCGCCACCGACGACACCGGCACGGTCGGCCCCTCCGCGCGGCTGCTCCAGCTGTTCGAGGGTCACCGGCTGACCCCCACCCAGCGGCGGATCGCCCACTCGCTGGTCCGGCACGCCACCGAGGCGCCGTTCCTCTCCAGCGTCGAGGTCGCCGAACTGGCCGGCGTCAGCCAGCCGTCCGTCACCCGCTTCGCGGTGGCGCTCGGCTACGACGGCTACCCGGCGCTGCGCAAGCAGCTGCGTGAACTCGGTGCCGGCGAGCCGGCCGCGCCGGAGAGCCCGGACGACGCGGTGCGCAACGAGCACCAGCAGGCCGTCCTGGCCGAGATCGAGCACCTGCGCCACCTCGCCGAACTCCTCGCCGACCCCGAGCCGGTCACCCGGGCCGCCCGGCTGCTCGCCGCCTCCCGGCCGCTGCCGGTGCTCGGCCTGCGGGCCGCCTCCGCCCAGGCGCGCGGCTTCGCCTACTTCGCGGCCAAGGTGCACCCGGACGTCCGGCTGCTCGACGAGGGCGGCAGCATGCTCGCCGACCGCATCGAACAGGCCGCCGCCGGCGGGGCGAGCGCGCTGCTCTGCTTCGCCCTGCCGCGCTACCCGCGCGAGCTGATGGACGCTCTGGCGGTGGCCCGGGAGTGCGGGCTGACCGTCCTGACCGTCGCCGACAGCGCCTTCGCGCCGGTCGCCAAGCTCTCCGACCTGATGCTGCCGGCCGCCGTCGGCACCGGCCTGGTCTTCGACACCGCCTGCGCGCCGATGATGCTCGGCCGGGTGCTGCTCCAGCGCATGTGCGACGAACTCCCCGGTGCCGAGGCCCGGTTGGAGGCCATCGAGCAGTCGGCGACGGCTCGTGGGCTCTTTCTGGAGTAGCCCCCGGGGCGCGGCGGGAATCCTGTCAACAGGCCCGTACCCAGGGCCGATCGGCAGGGGGAACCTGTGATGCGCGTGATCCACGAGATGAAGTTCGTCGGCCGGCTCGCCTCGGGCGCCGACGAGTGGTCCTGCCCGACCTGCGGACGGCGCGTCACCCTGCGCCGGCTGCCCGACCCCGAACTGACCGTCCTCGACCTGGGGGACGAGAGCGCCGTCCACGTCGGCGTCATCGAACCCGACGCCCGCGCCGCCGAGGCCGCCGAGAGGTACGGCCTCGGTCCCGTCCAGGAGATCCCCCGGCCGCCCCGCCCGCCGGCCACCGCCACCACCCCCGACGCCGCCGACCGCCGCTGGCTCGCCGAGATCGGCATCGACTGGGACGGCGACGAGGCGGCCTGAGACCTGCCCGGAGGCGGGCGTGCGGGCGATCGCGTTTCGGTCAGAACCGCGGTGGACGCAGGCCCGGGCACGTGTCCTGGCGCTGCTTCAAGACGGCCGGGACCCTGTCCAGCCGCAAGGCCTGGGCAGCCGGCTCGGCATCGAGGCACGCGAGCAGATGGTGGAGCGTCGCGTGGCCGGCTTCGAGGTGGCGGTGGTGGATCGGTTCGTGGTGGCTGGTCCGGTTGCGCAACCGCATCATGGTGACGAACCTCCGGTGCAGGTCGTCACGGCGCCCGATGTCGCTCGGGAAGGCCCGGTGGAGCGCGGGAACCCAGAACGTCCGGGCATGCCGTCCGGAGAGCAGCTTCACCCAGAACCCGAACGAGAGCTCCGCGACAACGTCGTCGGCCGTCACCTGCCTGTGGCGGATCCGGCGCTCGCACTTGCGCCGTGCCTCCGAGACCAGCCGGTCGCCGTCGGTGTCCAGCGGAGCGGCGGACCACCAGTCGGGCCGTCCGTGCTCCCGCCGCAGGGCGGCGTGCAGGGCGTTGCGGAGCGTGACCTCCAGGCAGTGCAGCGCCGTAGAAGGCTGCGGAGACCTCGATGTTCCACCGGTGCAGCCGGGCGGCGTCCTCCCCTGCACCGGTGGCCGGCGCATGGGGCTCCAGCCGTTGCTCCGAAAGGCTTCGAAGCATCCAGGTCGGCCGTTCGCCGGTGTTCACAAGGCCCCCCGATGGACGGCGGGACCCTTCAGGTCCCGGAGGACGGTGCTGCCGTCGAGCGGGTAAGCCCCGGGTCGCCTCTGCGTGCATGCCGCCCGGGGCACTGCTGTTTTCCGCCCCGGGCCGCGCCGGGCGATCCTGCGGATCAAGCATCATCGCGACGGGTGCTCGTGCGGGACACCTCCGGCGCGTGGCCTGCGGCTGTGCTGCGTCAGCGCCGGATGCTCTGCAGTGGACGCTTGCTGCCGTCGCTGAGGGCGAAGAAGGACCAGCCGTTCCTCGAACCCGAGACGTCCGGGTTGTAGTGCTGGACGATTGCCCGGGCGGCCGAGCTGGGCGTCTTGTGCGAGGTGCCGTCCAGTGGGCCTGAAGTGATGTCCACGCGGCTGGTTTCGGGGTCGAACAGGGCCTTGGTGAGGAATCCCTCGTACGTCGCGTGGACGGCCACGCGCTTGTCGCCGGGCGGTACCGGCGCGTTCTGCCGCGCCGCCGGGGCGGCCAGGCTGGCGTCGGCCACCAGTCGGGCGACCACCTGGCCGGGCGTGACGCCGGCCATCCGGGCGGCGAACTCCAGGGCTCGGGCGGTCTGGATGTCGATCTCGACCTGCGGCATGGCGTGTCTCCCCTCTCTGTGCGGCGATGCTGCGTACCCTATCACGGTGGTGCGCGGAGTGATCTGGAGTGCTCTGAATTCTCCCGATGCCCTCGGTCTCAACCCTGGCCAGAGGCTGAGTGATTGGATATATTCAGCCAGGTAGAAACTGAATGAATTCATCCGCAGGGAGGCCGGGAGCATGGTGCAGCAGCAGACGGGCGGGCCGCGTGAGGTGCGCGCGGCGCGGGGTACGACGCTGACGGCGCAGGGGTGGCAGCAGGAGGCCGCCCTGCGGATGCTGATGAACAACCTCGACCCGGAGGTGGCCGAGCACCCGTCGAAGCTGGTGGTGTACGGCGGCACCGGCAAGGCGGCGCGGGACTGGCGGTCGTTCGACGCCATGGTGCGCACGCTGGAGGGGCTGAAGCGGGACGAGACCATGCTGGTCCAGTCCGGCCGCCCGGTCGGTGTGATGCAGACCCACGAGTGGGCGCCCCGGGTGCTGATCGCCAACTCCAACCTGGTCGGGGACTGGGCGAACTGGGAGGAGTTCCGGCGGCTGGAGTCCCTCGGGCTCACCATGTACGGGCAGATGACCGCCGGGTCGTGGATCTACATCGGCACCCAGGGCATCCTCCAGGGCACCTACGAGACCTTCGCCGCCGTCGCCAACAAGCGCTACGGGGGCACCCTGGCGGGCACCATCACCCTCACCGCCGGGCTCGGCGGCATGGGCGGCGCCCAGCCGCTGGCCGTCACCATGAACGGCGGCGTGGCGATCTGCGTCGACTGCGACCCGTCCCGGATCGCCCGCCGGATCGAGCACCGCTACCTGGACGTCGAGGCCAAGGACCTCTCGCACGCGCTGGAACTGGCCACCGCCGCCCGCGACAAGCGGCAGCCGCTCTCCATCGGCGTGCTGGGCAACGCCGCCGAGCTGTTCCCGCAGCTGCTCGCGATGGACGCGCCGATCGACATCGTCACCGACCAGACCAGCGCCCACGACCCGCTGAGCTACCTGCCGCTGGGCGTGGCCTTCGACGACATGGCGACCTACGCGGCCGAGAAGCCCGCCGAGTTCACCCAGCGCTCGCGCGAGTCGATGGCCCGGCACGTGGAGGCGATGGTCGGCTTCCTGGACCGCGGCGCCGAGGTGTTCGACTACGGCAACTCGATCCGCGGCGAGGCCCGGCTGGCCGGCTACGACCGGGCGTTCGCCTTCCCCGGCTTCGTCCCGGCGTACATCCGGCCGCTGTTCTGCGAGGGCAGGGGCCCGTTCCGCTGGGCGGCGCTCTCCGGCGACCCGCAGGACATCCACAAGACCGACAAGGCCGTCCTCGACCTCTTCCCGGAGAACGAGTCGCTGCACCGCTGGATCAGGATGGCCCAGGAGAAGGTGCACTTCCAGGGCCTGCCCGCGCGGATCTGCTGGCTCGGCTACGGCGAGCGCGACAAGGCCGGCGAGCGGTTCAACGACATGGTGGCGTCCGGCGAACTGTCCGCGCCGATCGTGATCGGCCGCGACCACCTGGACTGCGGCTCGGTCGCCTCCCCGTACCGGGAGACCGAGGCGATGCTGGACGGCTCCGACGCGATCGCCGACTGGCCGCTGCTCAACGCCATGGTCAACGTCGCCTCCGGCGCGTCCTGGGTCTCCATCCACCACGGCGGCGGCGTCGGCATCGGCCGCTCGATCCACGCCGGCCAGGTCACCGTCGCCGACGGCACGCCGCTGGCCGGCGAGAAGATCCGCCGGGTGCTCACCAACGACCCGGGCATGGGCGTGATCCGGCACGTGGACGCCGGGTACGACCGGGCCGCCGAGGTCGCCGACGAGCGCGGGGTGCGCGTCCCCATGCGCGAGCACGGCCCGACGGGTGCGCTGTGACCGTCAAGCCCCCGAGCTTCGAGGAGATGTGGGCGGAGCTGCTCCCGGTGGGCCGCTCCGCCGTCTCCGGCGGCTACCGCCGCTTCGCCTGGAGCTCCGCCGACGCCGAGTGCCGGGACTGGTTCGAGGGGCAGGCCCGCGCCCGCGGCCTCACCTACGAGCTGGACCGCAACGGCAACCAGTGGGCCTGGCTGGGTGATCCGCAGGGCCCGGGCGCGGTCGTCACCGGCTCGCACCTGGACTCCGTCCCCGACGGCGGCGCCTACGACGGCCCGCTCGGGGTGGTCTCCTCCTTCGCCGCACTCGACGAACTCCGTGCCCGGGGCACCGAGTTGGCCCGGCCGCTGGCGATCGTCAACTTCGGCGACGAGGAGGGCGCCCGGTTCGGCGTGGCCTGCATCGGCTCCCGGCTCACCGCCGGTGTGCTGTCGCCCGAGGCCGCGTTCGAGCTGCGCGACGCCGACGGCGTCCGGCTGCCCGACGCGATGGAACGGGCCGGCCACGACCCGGCCGCGATCGGCGCGGACGGCGACCGGCTGGCCAGGATCGGCGCCTTCGTCGAGCTGCACGTCGAGCAGGGTCGCCACCTCGCCGAGGACCGGCCGGTCGGGGTGGCCAGCGCGATCTGGCCGCACGGCCGCTGGCGCTTCGACTTCCACGGCGAGGCCAACCACGCCGGCACCACCCGGATCGAGGACCGCCGCGACCCGATGCTGACCTACGCCAACACCGTGCTCACCGCCCGGAAGAAGGCCCGGCTGGCGGGCGCGCTGGCCACCTTCGGCAAGGTCGCCGTCGAGCCCAACGGCACCAACGCGATCGCCTCGCTGGTGCGCGGCTGGCTGGACTCCCGCGCCGCCGACGAGCCGACCCTCACCGCTCTGGTGGCGGAGATCGAGCGGGCCGCCGCCGAGCGGGGCGACCGCGACGGCGTCCGGGTCGAGCTGACCCGCGAGTCGTACACGCCGGTGGTGGACTTCGACGGGCCGCTGCGCGACCGGCTCGCGCGGGTCATCGGCGGGGACGGCGCCGCCGCCCCCGTCCTGCCGACCGGCGCGGGACACGACGCCGGAATCCTGGCATCGGCCGTTCCGACCGCCATGCTGTTCGTACGAAACCCGAGCGGTGTCTCGCACTCCCCGGCCGAACACGCCGAGGAGGCGGACTGCCTGGCCGGGGTCGCCGCCCTGGCCGACGTCCTGGAGGACCTGGCGTGTCAGTAACCTACTGGGCCCCGTACGCCTGGCTGCCGCACGTCAACGGGCCGGTGGTCGAACCCGACGTGCTGATCGCCACCGGGCCCGGCGGCCGGATCACCGGGGTGACGCCGGAGAGCGGGCCCTGCCCGCCCGGCGCCGTCCGGCTCGACGGGCTGCTGCTGCCGGGCCAGGCCAACGCCCACTCGCACGCCTTCCACCGGGCGCTGCGCGGCAACGTCCAGGTCGGCTCCGGCACCTTCTGGACGTGGCGGGACACCATGTACCGGTTCGCCGGGGCGCTCGACCCGGACCACTACCTGGCGCTCGCCACGGCCGCCTACGCGGAGATGGCGCTGGCCGGGATCACCGCGGTGGGGGAGTTCCACTACCTGCACCACGCGCCCGGCGGCGCCCGCTACGACGATCCCAACGCGATGGGCGAGGCACTGATCGAGGCCGCCGCCCGGGCCGGCATCCGGATCACCCTGCTGGACACCTGCTACCTGTCGTCGGGCTTCGGCGCCGAACCGACCAAGCCCCAGCGCCGGTTCAGCGACGGTGACGCCGACGCCTGGGCCGAGCGGGCGGACGCCCTCAAGCCGCGCGAGCACGCCCGGATCGGCGCCGCCATCCACTCCGTCCGGGCGGTGCCCGCCGAGCAGTTGGGCACGGTCGCGCGCTGGGCGTCGATGCGGCGGGCCCCGCTGCACGTCCACCTCTCCGAGCAGACCGCGGAGAACGACGCCTGTCTCACCGCGCACGGCGTCACCCCGACCCGGCTGCTCGCGGACCACGGGGTGCTCGGCCCGCGCACCTCGGCCGTGCACGCCACCCATCTGACCGACGAGGACATCAAGCTCCTCACCGACTCCTCCACCACCATCTGCATGTGCCCCACCACCGAGCGGGACCTCGCGGACGGTGTCGGGCCGGCCCGCCAACTGGCCGCGGCCGGCTGCCCGGTCACCCTCGGCAGCGACAGCCACGCGGTGGTCGACCCGTTCGAGGAGGCCCGCGCGCTGGAGCTGAACGAGCGGCTGCGCACCCGCACCCGGGGCCACTGGACGGCCAACGCGCTGCTGCGGGCCGGTACCGAGGACGGGCACGCCTCGCTCGGCTGGCCGGAGGCCGGGCGGATCGAGGCCGGCGCGCTCGCCGACTTCACCGTGATCGGGCTGGACTCGGTGCGCACCGCAGGGCCGCCGCCCCGGCTCGGCGCCGAGATCGCGGTCTTCGCCGCCTCGGCCGCCGATGTGCGGCACCTGGTGGTCGGCGGCCGACACGTGGTCAGGGACGGTGTGCACCAGCTGGTGCCGGACGTCCCGGGTGCTCTGCGCACCTCGATCGCCGCGCTGAGCTGCTGACCCCCTGAACCTCCCGGGGGCGGGCGGGGGCCCGCCCCCGGGACCGTGACCCCCTCCGAGAGGTTCCGCCTTGAGCACCCCGAGCACCCCTCCCGCTTCGAGCACCCCGGCCGCTTCGATCACCCCGGGCATCCCGAGCACCCTGATCACCGGCATCGGCAGCCTGGTCACCAACGATCCCGGCTACGGGACCGGGCCGCTCGGCCTGCTCACCGACGCGGCCGTGGTGGTGGACGGCGGGACGATCGCCTGGGTCGGGCCCGCCGCCGGGGCGCCCGCCGCCGACGAGCGGTACGACGCGGCCGGGCGGGCCCTGCTGCCCGGCTTCGTCGACTCGCACGCCCACCTGGTGTTCGCGGGCGACCGCACCGCCGAGTTCAACGCCCGGATGTCCGGCCAGGCCTACAGCGCGGGCGGCATCCGCACCACGGTGGCCGCCACCCGCGCCGCGACCGACGCCGAACTGGACGCCAACCTGGCCCGGTTCGTCCGCGAGGCGCTGCGCCAGGGCACCACCACCATCGAGTGCAAGTCCGGCTACGGCCTGACCGTCGTGGACGAGGCCAGGGCACTGCGGATCGCCGCCTCCTACACCGCCGAGACCACCTACCTCGGCGCCCATGTGGTGGCCCCCGAGTACGCCGACGACCCGGCCGGGTACGTCGACCTGGTCACCGGCGACATGCTGGACGCCTGCGCGCCGTACGCCCGCTGGGTGGACGTGTTCTGCGAGAACGGCGCCTTCGACGGCGACCAGGCCAGGGCGGTCCTGACCGCCGGCATCCAGCGCGGCCTCACCCCCCGGGTGCACGCCAACCAGCTCTCCTACGGCCCTGGCGTGCGGCTCGCCGTGGAGCTGGGCGCGGCCTCCGCCGACCACTGCACCCACCTCACCGACGAGGACGTGGCCGCGCTGGCCGGCTCGGCGACGGTGGCCACCCTGCTGCCCGGCGCGGAGTTCTCCACCCGCGCCGCCTACCCGGACGCGCGCCGTCTGCTCGACGCGGGCGCCGTCGTCGCGCTCTCCACCGACTGCAACCCGGGCTCCAGCTTCACCAGCTCGATGGCGTTCTGCGTCGCGGTCGCCGTCCGCGAGATGGGCATGACCCCCGACGAGGCCGTGTACGCGGCCACCGCCGGGGGCGCCCACGCGCTGCGCCGCACCGATGTCGGCACGGTCACCGTGGGCGCCCGGGCGGACCTCCAGCTGCTGGACGCGCCCTCGCACGTCCACCTCGCCTACCGCCCGGGTGTCCCGCTGACCGCCGCCGTCTGGCGCGCCGGGGTCCGGGAGGTCTGAGCCGGGGGAGGTCCGGGCCGGGCGGACCGGGCTCAGCGCCGGAGGCTGCGCCGGAGGAAGTCCAGCTGGTGCAGCAGCAGGTTCTCCGCCACCGTCTCGTCGGTCGGCAGATGGGTCGTCCCGCTCAGCGGGAGCAGCTCGTGCGGGCGGCCGGCCGCGAGCAGGGCGGAGGAGAGCCGCAGCGTGTGGACGGGCAGCACGTTGTCGTCGGCGAGGCCGTGCACCAGCAGCAGCGGGCGCTCCAGGCGCGGCGCGTCGCCGATCAGCGAGGAGGCTTCGTAGCGCTCGGGGTGCTCGTCGGGGTGGCCGAGGAAGCGCTCCTTCCAGTGGGTGTCGTACAGCCGCTGGTCGGTGGGGGCGGCGCCGGCGACGGCGGCGTGGAAGACGTCCGGGCGGCGCAGCACGGCGAGCGCGGCCAGGAAGCCGCCGAAGGACCAGCCCCGGATCGCGACCCGGTCCAGGTCGAGCAGGCCGGGGCGGCTGCGGGCGGCCTCGTGCACCGCCTCCACCTGATCGTCCAGGGCGGGTCCTGCGATGTCGGCGAAGACGGTCTTGTCCCAGCGCGGGCCCCGGCCCGGGGTGCCGCGCCCGTCCGCGACCAGCACCGCGAAGCCCTGCTCGGCGAACCACTGGGAGATCAGGTCGGACCAGCCGCCGGCCCGGACGGCCTTCTGCCCGGCGGGCCCGCCGTACGGGTCGAGCAGGACCGGCAGCGGGCCGTCCTGCGGCCGGTGGCCGGTCGGCAGGAAGAGCGTGGCGCGCAGTTCGCGGGGGCCGAGGCGGAGCAGCTCGGGCCGGGGGGTGAGGACGGGCGGCTGGGCGTGCGAGCGCAGCTCGGCGGTGGGGCGCCCGGCGCGGTGGACGGTGCTGCGCGGGCCCGGGGTGTCGGGCGTGCGGGCGGTGTGCACGAGCGTGCCGGCCCGCCGGGTGCCGGTGTGTGAGCCGGGCACGCTGCTCAGCTGCCGGGCGCCCGTGGCGGGGTCGTACGTCCAGAGGTGGGTTTCGGTGGGTTCGGCGGAGGCGGTGAAGAGCACCTGCTCGCCCTCGGTGCCGAGCACCGTGCGCAGCTGGAGGCCGGGCGGGGTGACGGGCTCGCCGTCGAGGGTCAGATGACGGGTGTCGCCGAGGTCGGCGGAGTCGACCAGGGCACCGGAGCCGGTCCGGACCGGCAGCCCGGGGACGAGCTCGACCCAGTGCTCGTCGTGGCGCTCGGCGAGCGTCCGGGTGGCGCCGTCGGCCGGGTCGACGGCCAGGGTGCGGACGGTGCGCTGGTCGCGGCTCTGCACGGCGGCGTACGGGCCGTGGCCGTCCCAGCCCGCGGCGGTCAGGTACTCGAAGGCCGTCCGGTCCCAGCGGACCTCGGTGCGGGTGCCGTCCAGGCCGAGCAGCCAGAGGCCGACATCGGCGTTGGCGGTGCCGGCCAGCGGGTAGCGCAGGACGCGCGGCGGGCGCGCCGGGTGGGCGGGGTCGGCCAGGTGGAGGCGGCACACCGGGCTGTTGTCGACCCGGGCGACCAGCAGCCGGGTGCCGTCCGGCGACCACCAGTGTGCCCGGGTGCGGTACATCGACTCGGCGGCGACATGGTCGGCGACGCCGTAGGTGACCTCGGGGCCCTCCGGTTCGGCGAGCGCGCGGTCGCCGGTGCCGTCGGCGCCGACCACCCGCAGGGCGCCGCCGCCGACGTAGGCGACCAGCCGCCCGGCCGGGTCGGGGCGCGGGTCGTACACCTCGGTGGCGGTGGGTATCCGCCGCACCGTGCCGTCGGCGGTGTCGGCGAGCCAGAGCGCGCCGCCGAGGGCGAAGGCGGCGAGCCGGGCGGTGGCGTCGGTGGCGTAGTCGGTGATGCCGCTCGACGAGACCCGGGCCCGTTCGCGGCGGATCAGCTCGGCCTCCGGCACGTCCTGCCCGGCGTCGCCGAGTGCGGCCGGGTCGGCGATCAGCCGCTCCTCGCCGCTGTCGGTGTCCAGCGCCCAGAGCCGGGTGAGCGGGTCGTCGCCGGCCCGGCTGCGCAGGAAGAGGACCGTCCGGCCGTCGGCGGAGACCGTGGGGTGGGTGGGTGCGCCGAGGGAGAAGCGCCTGGTGCGGGCGAGTTGGCGGGGGAGGGTGTCGGTCGGCATGCCTGACACCATGGCACGCCCGGGCGCGGCCTGTCCCCGGTATTCGGACGGGGCCGGTGCGCGGGTCCGGGGACCGCGCACCGGCCCCGGGGGCGGGTGTTCGTGGGGCCCGAGCGGGCTGTCAGTGGCCGGCCGGGGCCGTCAGTGGATGTCGCCCATCAGCCGGACGACCTTCTTGCGGTACATCGCCAGCGCCACACCGGCGAGCACCGCCAGCAGGCCCTGGCTGGCGAAGTACCAGGTGGATCCCGTCCCCTTGCCGACCATCAGCTGCATGATCGCGGCCACGCAGTCACCGGCGGTGACGCCCAGGAACCAGATGCCCATCATCTGGCTGCCGTACTTGGGCGGCGCCAGCTTGGTGGTGACGGAGAGGCCGACCGGGGAGAGGGTCAGCTCGCCGACGGTCTGGATCAGGTAGACCGAGGCCAGCCAGAGCGGGGTGACCTTGGCACCGCCGGAGGCGGCCGCCATCGCCAGCATCATCACCAGGAAGGAGGTGCCGATCAGCAGCAGGCCGATGGCGAACTTCATGGTGGTGCTGGGGTTCTTGCCGCGCCGGGCCAGCCAGACCCAGAGCCAGGCGAAGACCGGGGCCAGCGCCATGATGTAGAGCGGGTTGAACGACTGGAACCAGCTCGACGGGAAGCCGGTGCCGAACAGCGTCGAGGAGGTCGACTCCCTGGCGAAGATGTTGAGCGTCGAGCCGGACTGGTCGTAGATCATCCAGAACACGGCGGCGGCCACGAAGAACCAGATGTAGCCGCTCATCTTGGACTGCTCGTCCGGGGTCAGGTCCTTGTCCCGCTTGATCCGGGCGAAGTAGAAGGCCGGGATCCCGATGCCGGCGACGGACAGCGGCCAGATCACCCAGCCGACGCTGAAGTTGCCGGTCAGCGCGACGACGCCGAAGAAGACGCCGGTCAGGGCCAGCCAGAACATGCCCTTGCGGAGCACGGAGGACTTCTCGGCGGCGGAGATCGGCGAGGCCACCGTGCTGCTGCGCGGGCTCAGGTGCCGGCTGCCGAGCAGGTACTGGATCAGTCCGAGGGCCATGCCGGCGCCGGCCAGGGCGAAGCCGAGGTGCCAGTCGACCTTCTGGCCGACGGTGCCGATCACCAGCGGCGCGAAGAAGGCACCGGCGTTGATGCCCATGTAGAAGATCGTGAAGCCGCCGTCGCGACGGGGGTCGGTCGGCCCGTCGTAGAGGTGGCCGACCATGGTGGAGATGTTGGCCTTGAGCAGGCCGGAGCCGACGGCGATCAGGCCGAGGCCGGCGAAGAACGAGGCGGTGGCGGGCACCGCGAGCAGGAAGTGGCCGACCATGATGATCGACCCGCCGACGGCCACCGTCTTGCGGGCGCCCCAGAAGCGGTCGGCGATCCAGCCGCCCGGCAGGGCGAGCAGGTAGACCATGGCGTTGTAGACGCTGTAGATCGCGGCGCCGACGGCCGCCTCGTAGCCGAGCCCGCCGTCGCCGTGCTCGGCGACCAGGTAGAGCACCAGCAGGGCACGCATGCCGTAGAAGCTGAAGCGCTCCCACATCTCGGTCATGAAGAGGGTGGCGAGGCCGCGGGGGTGTCCCAGGAAGGTCTTGCCGCCGGGGGAGGACGGCCGCTGTACGCCGGCCTCCAGAGTCGATGACGCCATGGGTCGTGGTTCCTTGCTCTTGTGCGGCCCGTCCGCCAATGGGTGGGAGGCTGGACGGGGACCTAACCACTGTACGTGGCGATATTTGGCGCCATCAGATGACAAAAGCCATGAATAAGGTATGGCGATGGTAAAGCTTGCGACAGATTCCCTTGAGCTATCCATGGTTTGACCGCACAGATTCCTTTGGATTCAAGCCTGGAGGGTGGATTCTTCGACGAAGAAGCGGTTCTGCGGGCGGGCGTGTCGGATGATCTCCTTCCGTTTGATGATCACTGTCTGTGAACTACTTCACAGCGCCGTCGCGGATACCCCGGCGGACTACCATCACCCTTATGACCTGTGTGCTGCTCGCCGAGGACGATCCGGCGATCTCCGAACCGCTCGCCCGGGCCCTGCGACGTGAGGGCTATGAGGTGCTCGTCCGCGAGGACGGTCCGACCGCACTGGCCGCCGGACTCACCGAGGAGGTCGACCTCGTCGTCCTCGACCTCGGCCTGCCCGAGATGGACGGCCTGGAGGTCTGCCGCCGCCTGCGCGCCGACGGCAAGAGCTGCCCCGTCCTGGTGCTCACCGCCCGCGCCGACGAGGTGGACACCGTGGTCGGCCTGGACGCCGGCGCCGACGACTACGTCACCAAGCCCTTCCGCCTGGCCGAACTGCTCGCCCGCGTCCGGGCCCTGCTCCGGCGCGGCAACGTCGACCAGCTCACCACCGGCGCGCACGGGGTGAAGATCGACATCGAGTCGCACCGCGCCTGGCTCGGCGAGGAGGAGCTCACCCTCTCCGCCAAGGAGTTCGAGCTCCTGCGGGTGCTGGTCCGGGACGCCGGCCGGGTGGTCACCCGCGAGGAGATCATGCGGCAGGTCTGGGACACCACCTGGTGGACCTCCACCAAGACCCTGGACATGCACATCTCCTGGCTGCGCAAGAAGCTCGGCGACGACGCGGCGAACCCCCGCTACATCGCCACCGTGCGCGGCGTGGGCTTCCGGTTCGAGAAGAATTAGCCCCGTACGGGCACAGCGGCCGGGGCGACGGCCGACGGAGCGGAACACCACGGGAGCGGCAGCGTGAAACGCCGGATGATCAACTCGCTGCTGGGCGTGGTCCTGGTGGTGGTCGTGGTGTTCTGCGTTCCGCTCGCCCTGGTCGAGAAGCGCACCATCGTCAACTCGGCCCAGGACCGGGTGGACGCGGCCGCCGTCCGGGTGCTCGCCCTGGTGGAGAACCGGCTCGCCGCGGGCGAGCCGGTCACCGGCGACAAGTTCGCCAACCAGGTCACCGACGGCAGTTACGTCGAGGTGGACATCCCCGGCCAGCCCCCCGTCTCCAGCGGTGTGCGGCCGGCCGGGACCCACCTGCTGAAGGCCGTCGAGAAGGGCAACAGCGGCGAGACCGTCATCGTCGAGCAGTCCCGCGAGGCCGTCGACCACGAGATCGCCAACATGCTGCTGCTGCTCGGCGTGGTCGCCCTGCTCGCCGTCCAGGCCGCCGTGGCCCTCGCCGTCTGGCAGGCCAAGCGGCTCGCCCGCCCGCTCACCGACCTCGCCGAGACCGCCGAACGCCTCGGCTCCGGCGACCCCCGGCCGCGCGACCGCCGCTACGGGGTGCCCGAACTCGACCGGGTCGCCGAGGTGCTGGACGTCAGCGCCGAGCGGATCGCCCGCATGCTCACCGCCGAGCGCCGGCTCGCCGCCGACGCCTCCCACCAGCTGCGCACCCCGCTCACCGCGCTCTCCATGCGGCTGGAGGAGATCACCGCGCTCGCCGAGGATCCGGAGACCGTCAAGGAGGAGGCCACCATCGCCCTCCAGCAGGTCGAGCGGCTCACCGACGTCGTCCAGCGGCTGCTCACCACCCAGCGCGACCCGCGCAGCCCCACCGCCGTCGCCTTCGACCTGGACGAGGTGGTCAAGCAGCAGGTGGAGGAGTGGGGGCCGTCGCTGCGCGGCACCGGCCGGGTGCTCCAGGTGGAGGGGCTGCGCGGGGTCACCGCCGTGGGCACCCCGGGGACGGTCGCCCAGGTGCTGGCCACGCTGATCGAGAACTCGCTGATGCACGGCGCCGGGACGATCACCCTGCGGGTGCGGACCTCCGGGACGTCGGTGGTGGTCGAGGTCCAGGACCAGGGCGCCGGGGTGCCGCCGGAGCTGGGCAACCGGGTCTTCGAGCGGGCGGTCAGCGGCCGCAACTCGACCGGGATCGGGCTGGCCGTCGCCCGGGACCTCGCGGAGGCGGACGGCGGGCGGCTGGAACTGCTCTCGCTGCGGCCGCCGGTGTTCGCGATCTTCCTCGGCCGCAGCCAGCGCGAGGACTGAACGCGGCGGCCGAACGAGACGAGGTGGGTGCCGGGCCTGCTCGGCTACTCGGCCTTGGCGTACCGGATCTGCTCGGCGGCCAGCATCAGTTCGGCCTGCGCGACGACCTCGGTGGCCCGGCCCTTGCCCTTGCCCGTGCCCGCGCTCTGGCTCGTGCCCGCGCCCTGGCCCAGGACCTGGTCCGCCGGGGCCTCGGCGGCCGGCTCGGGGAGCGCCTTGAAGACCCAGGTCCGGTAGGAGACGAAGCGGAACACGGTGGCGACCGCGAGCCCGGCCACCTTGGCGGCCAGCTGCTCGAAGTGCGAGTCCAGGCCGAGCACGTACACCGAGAACCCGAGCACACCGGTCTCGATCAGCATCCCGATGCCGCTGTAGAGCAGGAACAGCGTGATCTCCCGCTTGCGGGAGGCGGCGTCGCGGTCGCGGTACAGCCAGTAGCGGTAGCCGAGGTAGTTGGTGGCGATGGCGATCAGCGTGGCCGCGATGTTGGACCGCAGCGAGGCCAGGTGCAGGCCGTTGATGCAGACCCAGAAGACGGCGAAGTTGACCACCACTCCGCTCAGGCCGACGATGCCGAACTTCACCACTTCGCCCGACAGGCCGCGCAGTCTCTGCGCCAGCGAGGGGTTCGACGCTGCGGTCGTCGCCATACCGGGCTGCCTCCATGTGCCTGCGGACGAAGGGGGTCCGGCGCGGCTGCGCGGCTGCCCCTGAGCCCTGCGTGCACGCACATGATCAGACCACGCGTACCAGGACCTAGCGCTCCAGGCTACCCGCTTCCACCGATCGGCTCAGCCCCCAGGGCCCGGGTATCGTCCGGGCTCCCGGGGCGGCGGTCCGCCCGGGACAGCGGTTCCACAGGCTCCCACCGGCCCGGATATCCTGGCGGGGTGACTTCCCCGGGCAATGCGAATTTTCCAGTGGTGGGCATGATCGGCGGTGGGCAGCTGGCCCGCATGGCACACCAGGCGGGCATCCCGCTCGGGGTCAGGTTCAAACTCCTCGCCGACACGCCCCAGGACTCCGCCGCGCAGGTGGTCTCCGAGGTCGTCCTCGGCGACTACCGCGACCTCGACACCCTGCGCCGCTTCGCGGCCGGCTGTGACGTGGTCACCTTCGACCACGAGCACGTGCCGACCGAGCACCTGCGCGCCCTGCAGGCCGACGGCGTGGCCGTCCGGCCCGGCCCGCACGCGCTGGTCAACGCCCAGGACAAGGGCGTGATGCGGGCCACGCTCGACTCCATCGGCGTGCCCTGCCCGCGCCACCGCCTGGTCGCCGACCCGGCCGATGTGACCGCGTTCGCGAACGAGGGCACGGGCTACCCCGTCGTCCTGAAGACCGTGCGCGGCGGCTACGACGGCAAGGGCGTCTGGGTCGTCGACGACGAGCGGCAGGCGCAGGCGCCGTTCCTGGCGGGCGTCCCGGTGCTGGCCGAGGAGAAGGTGGACTTCGTCCGCGAGCTGGCCGCCAACGTGGTCCGCTCGCCCAGCGGCCAGGCCGTCGCCTACCCGGTGGTGGAGAGCGTCCAGGAGAACGGCGTCTGCGCCGAGGTCACCGCCCCGGCGCCGGACCTCGACCCGGCGCTCTCCGACGAGGCGCAGCAGCTGGCCCTGCGGATCGCGGGCGAGCTGGACATCACCGGCCACCTCGCGGTCGAGCTGTTCCAGACCGGGGACGGCCGCATCCTGGTCAACGAGCTGGCCATGCGGCCGCACAACTCCGGCCACTGGACCCAGGACGGCGCGGTCACCTCGCAGTTCGAGAACCACCTGCGGGCCGTGCTCGACCTGCCGCTCGGCGACCCGCGCCCGCGCGCCCGGTGGACCGTCATGGTCAACGTCCTCGGCGGCGACTACCCGGACATGTACCACGCCTTCCTGCACTGCATGGCCCGCGACCCCGGTCTGCGGATCCACATGTACGGGAAGGACGTGAAGCCCGGCCGCAAGGTCGGCCACGTCAACGTCTTCGGGGACGACCTCGACGACGTCCGCGAGCGCGCCCGCCACGCGGCCGCCTACCTGCGAGGAACGATCACCGAATGACCAACCCTGTTGTCGGCATCGTCATGGGCTCGGACTCCGACTGGCCCGTCATGGAGGCCGCGGCCAAGGCCCTGGACGAGTTCGAGATCCCGTACGAGGTGGACGTCGTCTCCGCGCACCGGATGCCGCACGAGATGATCGCGTACGGGGAGAACGCCCACAAGCGCGGGCTGAAGGCGATCATCGCGGGCGCCGGCGGCGCGGCCCATCTGCCGGGCATGCTCGCCTCCGTGACCCCGCTGCCGGTGATCGGCGTCCCGGTGCCGCTGCGCTACCTGGACGGGATGGACAGCCTGCTGTCGATCGTCCAGATGCCGGCCGGTGTGCCGGTGGCCACCGTCTCGGTGGCGGGTGCGCGCAACGCGGGGCTGCTGGCGGTGCGGATGCTGGCCGCGTTCGACCCGGAGCTGGCCGAGCGGATGACCGACTTCCAGGCCGAACTGAACAGCCAGGCCACCGAGAAGGGCAAGAAGCTTCGGGCCAAGGTGGCCGGGTCCTCGTCCTTCGGCTTTGGAAAGTAGTCAAATCGGATAGAACAGCTCGTATGACATCTGAGCTGTTGGACTCCGCCGTCCTGCTGGACCGGGCCCGGTCCGTCCTCCGCACCACCCCCGTGGTGGACGGCCACAACGACCTCCCCTGGGCGATGCGCGAGCAGGCCGGCTACGACCTCGACGCGCTCGACCTGGCCGCCGACCAGAGCGCCCGGCTGCACACCGACCTCGCCCGCCTCGCCGCGGGCGGGGTCGGCGCGCAGTTCTGGTCCGTGTACGTGAGCGCCGGCCTGGCCGGCGACCACGCGGTGAGTGCCACCCTGGAGCAGATGGACTTCGTCCGGGCCCTGGTCGGGCGCTACCCCGACCGGCTCCGGCTCGCCCTCACCGCCGACGACATGGAGGCCGCCCGCGCCGAGGGCCGGATCGCCTCCCTGATGGGCGCCGAGGGCGGCCACTCCATCGACTGCTCGCTCGCCACCCTGCGGGCCCTGCACGCGCTCGGCGTCCGGTACATGACGCTCACCCACAACGACAACCTGCCGTGGGCCGACTCCGCCACCGACAAGCCGGTGGCCGGCGGCCTGACCCGGTTCGGCGAGGAGGTCGTCCGGGAGATGAACCGGCTCGGCATGCTGGTCGACCTCTCGCACGTCTCCGCCGACACCATGCGGGACGCGCTGCGGGTCACCGAGGCGCCGGTGATCTTCTCGCACTCCTCCGCGCGCGCCGTCTGCGACCACCCGCGCAACATCCCCGACGACGTGCTCGCCCAGCTGCCCGCCAACGGCGGCGTGGCGATGGCCACGTTCGTCCCCAAGTTCATCCTGCCCGCCGCCATAGCGTGGACCGTCGCCGCCGACGAGAACATGCGCGCCCACGGCTTCGACCACCTGGACACCACCCCGGCCGGGATGGCCTGCCAGCGCGCCTTCGAGGAGACCAGCCCGCGCCCGGTCGCCACCCCGGCGACCGTCGCCGACCACCTCGACCACATGCGCGAGGTCGCGGGCATCGACCACATCGGCATCGGCGGGGACTTCGACGGCACCGCCTTCCTCCCCGAGGGCCTGGACGACGTGGCCGGCTACCCCAACCTGATCGCCGAACTCCTGCGCCGCAAGTGGTCGGAGGGCGATCTCGCCAAGCTCACCTGGCACAACGCCGTGCGCGTGCTCCGCGACGCCGAGGCCGTCGCGGCCGGGCTGCGGGAGACCCGGCGGCCGTCCATCGCCACCATCGCCCAGCTGGACGGCTAGGCCCTTTTCCCCAGCGGCTTGACCCTGCCCCTGGGGCAGACGGGAGCGTGACCGGCGTGGAGGACACCCCGGAACCCCTGCTCGGCATCGGCGAGTTCGCCCGCCGGTCACGGCTCTCGCTCAAGGCCCTGCGGCTCTACGACCGCCTCGGACTGCTGCCGCCCGCCCGGGTCGACGCCGGGACCGGCTACCGGTTCTACCGGAACGACCAGGTCGCCCGGGCCCGGCTGATCGTGCTGCTGCGACGGCTCGACATGCCGCTGGCCGAGGTCGCCGGAGTGCTGGCGGCCGGGGACGGCCCGGCCGGTGCCGACCGGCTGGCCGACTACTGGGCGTCCGTCGAGCGCCGGATCGCCGTGCAGCGGGAGCTGGCGGTGTACCTCCGCATCCGTCTGTCAGGAGGAGAGGGGAGCCGGGGCATGCACCGGATCGAACAGCGCGAGGTACCCGAGCAGACCGTACTGAGCGAGCAACGGCACATCAGGGTGGGTGAGTTGCCCGAGTGGATCCCGGCCGCGTCGGGCCGGCTGCAGACCGTCGCCGACGCGCACGGGGGCGTCCACGCCGCGCCCTTCGTGGTCCTCCACGGCGAGGTGAGCGAGGACAGTGACGGCCCGGTGGAGGTCTGCGTCCCGATCGACCCCTCGCTCGCCGCGCTCGCCGGGCGGTCCGCCGCCGTCCGGGTCGAGCCGGCCCACCGCGAGCTGTACGCCCGGCTCACCCGGGCCCAGATCGAGTACCCGCAGATCCTCGGCGCCTACGACGCGGTCTACCAGGCCGTGGCGGAGCGGGGCCTGGAGGCCGCGGGCCCGGCCCGCGAGGTCTACTTCGGCCATGTCGCCACCGCACCGCCGGCCGAGCCGGTCTGCGACGTGGCGGTGCCGGTGCGGTAGGCGCGTTCCGTGGGAGGGGGGCTCAGCCCAGCCGCGGGATCTCGATGGCCGGGCACTTGTCCATGACCATCGCCAGGCCCGCCGCCGTCGTCCGCTCGTAGGCGGCCTCGTCGACCACGCCGAGCTGGAACCAGACGGCCCCGGCCCCGACGGCGGCCGCCTGGTCGGCGACCTCGCCGGCCAGGGCGGAGTTCACGAACACGTCCACCACGTCCACCGGGAACGGGATTTCGGCGAGCGAGGGGTAGCCGGGCTCGCCGAGGACCGTCTCGGCCTTGGGGTGGACGGGCACGATGCGCTTGCCGTAGCGCTGGAGCACCTGGGCGACGCCGTACGCCGCGCGGGCGGTGTTGCTGGAGAGGCCCACCACCGCCCAGGTGTCGCCCTTGGCGGTGAGGATGTCGCGGACCGTCGCTTCGTCGCCGTAGCTCGTCATGCCGCTGCCAACGACGGGTCCGGGCGGGGGATTCCCGCCCGGACCCGTCGCCCTAGCTCGGACGGCCCAGCGCCCGGTACGTCCAGCCGGCCGCGCGCCAGGCGGCGGCGTCCAGGACGTTGCGTCCGTCGAGCAGCCGGCGCTCCTCGACCACGGCGCCCAGCTCGGCCGGGTCGAGGTCGCGGAACTCCTTCCACTCGGTGAGGTGCAGCACCACGTGCGCGCCCTCGGCGGCCTCCAGCGGAGACCCGGCGTAGGCCAGACCGGGGAACATCTTGCGGGCGTTGTCCATCGCCTTCGGGTCGTACACGGTGACCTGCGCGCCCTGGAGCTGTATCTGGGCGGCGACGTTGAGCGCGGGGGAGTCCCGGATGTCGTCCGAGTCGGGCTTGAAGGCCGCGCCGAGAACGGCGACCCGGCGGCCGAGGAAGCCGCCCCCGCACTGCTCGCGGGCCAGCTCGACCATCCGGGAGCGGCGCCGCATGTTGATCGAGTCGACCTCGCGCAGGAAGGTCAGCGCCTGGTCGGCGCCCAGCTCGCCGGCCCGGGCCATGAACGCGCGGATGTCCTTGGGCAGGCAGCCGCCGCCGAAGCCGAGGCCGGAGTTGAGGAACTTGCCGCCGATCCGCTCGTCGTAGGCGAGGGCGGTGCTCAGCTGGGTGACATCGGCGCCGGCCGCCTCGCAGACCTCGGCCATCGCGTTGATGAACGAGATCTTGGTGGCGAGGAAGGAGTTGGCGGCGGCCTTGACCAGCTCCGCGGTGGCGTAGTCGGTGACCATGAACGGCACCCCGGCCGCGATCGGGTCCGCGTACACCTCGCGCAGCAACTGCTCGGCGCGCTCGCTGCGGGCGCCGACGACGATGCGGTCCGGGCGCAGGGTGTCCTGGACGGCGAAGCCCTCGCGCAGGAACTCCGGGTTCCAGGCGAGTTCGGCGCCCTCGCCGACCGGCGCGAGCGCGGCCAGCCGCTCGGCCAGCCGGCCCGCCGAGCCGACCGGCACGGTGGACTTGCCGACCACCAGCACCGGGCGGGTCAGATGCGGGGCGAGCGCATCGATCGCGGCGTCGACGTAGCTCATGTCGGCGGCGAACTCGCCCTTGCGCTGCGGGGTGTTGACGCAGACGAAGTGCACGTCGCCGAACTCGGCGGCCTCCTGGGCGGAGGTGGTGAAGCGCAGCCGGCCGGTCGAACCCTCGTGTCCGGCCACGTGCTTGAGCAGCAGCTCGGACAGGCCCGGCTCGTACATCGGGACCTGGCCCGCGGTCAGCGTGGCGATCTTCTCCGGGTCGATGTCCAGGCCCAGGACCTCGAAGCCGAACTCCGCCATGGCGGCGGCGTGGGTGGCGCCGAGATAGCCGGTACCGATCACGGAGATGCGGAGGGTCACTGGTTCCCCTTTGCGGAATCTCGACCTGGACTGACATGACCTGCGAGCACCGATGCTATCCGCCCCTACGGGCCGTCCTGCCAGCACCGATGTTTCGGCCGCCGACGGCGCGGTTTTCGGGCGGGGAGGGGCGGGGCGGGGCGGGCGGCGGCGCGATCCCGGCACTACCCCCGCGCGTGGGCTGTGACGGACGGCACAGTGCGCGCATGGATCCGAAGCCCGAGCGCACGGACGAATCCGCCGAGCCCGCCGGGGCCGCCGGGCCCCGGCGGGAGGGGCTCGGCATCTTCGGGCCGCCGGGGGAGGACGGCGCTCGACGAGCGCGCGGCCGCCCAGCTCTGGGAGGCGATGCGCAACGACCGGATGGCGCGGTACTTCCAGGAGCACCGCACCGGCGACACCCTGGGAAGGACGTCAACTGACCCGGCCGGCCGGGGCACTCACTTCGGGAATTAGAAGAAACCTACAAGGCTGCCCCGGTCGAATCGGTTGGCTTACACCCCCGAGTGGTCACCAACTCCCTGGCAGAGTGGCCGGTGAGCCGATCGCTCCCCGTACCGATCCGGGCGGGGGGTTGTATCTCCACCACAATCTCCACAACCACAGGAGGTTCGTTCGATGACTGCTGACACCAATCGCGTGGTGGTCACCGGGCTCGGGGCGACGACGCCGCTCGGCGGGGACGTCGCCTCGACCTGGGCCGCGATGCTGGCCGGGGAGTCGGGCATCCGCGCGATCGAGGAGGAGTGGGCGGCCGGGCTGCCGGTGCGGATCGCCGGGCGGCTGAAGGTGGAGCCGTCCGAGGTGCTGGACCGGGTGCGGGCCCGGCGGATGGACCGCTGCGAACAGGTGGCGCTGGTCGCCGCCCGGCAGGCGTGGGCCGACGCGGGCGCGCCCGAGGTGGACCCGGAACGGCTGGCCGTGGTGATCGGCACCGGGACGGGCGGGGCGACCACCATGCTCGCGCAGGACGACGTACTGGAGGCGTCCGGGGTGCGGAAGGTGTCGCCGCACACCGTGCCGATGCTGATGGCGAACGGTCCGGCGGCCTGGGTCAGCATCGAACTGGGCGCCCGGGCCGGCGCGCACACCCCGGTGAGCGCCTGCGCGTCCGGCGCGGAGGCGATCGCGATGGGCCTGGACCTGATCCGCCTCGGACGGGCGGACGTGGTGGTCGCGGGGGGCGCCGAGGCATGTGTCTGTCCGCTGCCGCTCGCCGGGTTCGCCCAGGCCAAGGCGCACTCCACGCGCAACGACGAGCCCGCGCGGGCGTCCCGGCCGTTCGACGTGGACCGGGACGGCTTCGTGATCGGCGAGGGCGCGGCGGTCGTCGTGCTGGAGCGGGCCGGGTTCGCCGCCGCCCGCCGGGCCCGGGCCCATGCCGCCCTCGCGGGTGCGGCGGTCACCTCGGACGCGTACCACATCACGGCGGCCGCGGCCGAGGGCCAGGTCCGCGCGATGCGGCGGGCGGTGGCCGAGGCCGGTCTCGCCCCACAGGACATCGCCCTCGTCCACGCCCATGCCACCTCCACCCAGCTGGGCGACCTGGTCGAGGCGGAGTCGGTGACCGAGGCGATCGGCCTCCACCCGGCCGTCACCGCCACCAAGTCGATGACCGGCCACCTCTTCGGCGCGGCCGGTGCGATCGGCGCGCTGGCCGCCGTACTGGCCCTGCGCGACGGCGTCGTCCCGGCCACGCTCAACCTCGAAACCCTCGACCCGGCCGTCAAGTTGGACGTGGTCGCGGGCGCACCGCGGAAGGGTGCCCTGACCGCGGCCCTGACCAACTCCTTCGGTTTCGGCGGGCACAACGCCTCGCTGGTCTTCACACCGGCGCCCTGAGACCGGGGGCCGGGACCGCCTCAGCCGATCAGGGCGGCCGCCTCCTGCCGGGCCTGGCGGAGCCAGGCCGCGCGGGCGGTCCCGGTCGAGTCCGTCACCGTGCGGAAGACGACGCGGCGGATGTCGTCGACGCCGACGTAGGGGAGCACGCAGGCGGCCCAGATGCGGTGCAGCGGGTCGCCGAACTCGCCCAGCTCGCGCGCCTCCGGGGTGTCGGAGGTGTTCAGCACCAGCGCCCGCCCGGCCTTGAGCAGACCGGCCGGTTCGCCGTCCGCCGTGCCCAGCTTGTACGCGACGCCGGGGGCGAGCACCCGCTGGACCCAGCCGGTGAGGACGGCGGGCGGCATGCCCCACCAGTTGGGGTGGACGAGCACCAGCGCGTCGAGCGTGGCCACCTCGGCCCGGTGCAGGGCGAGTTGGGGGTCACGGGGGTCGGCGGCGTCGGCGACCGTCCCGGTCTCCTCGGCGGTCAGCACGGGCTCGAACCCCTCCGCGCACAGGTCGTGCGCCAGTACCTCGCACCCGCGCCCGCGCAGCTCGTCCACCACGGCCTCGTACAGTGCGTGGTTGAAGCTGCCCGGCCGCGGGTGGGCCAGGTAGACCCCGACCCGGCCGATCGTTGCGCTCATGTCCCGTTCCCCCTGGGCGAGATGGATGATCGATGCGAGGTGATGTTAAGGCTTGTCCGGCGGGGGTAGGGTGCCGGATCGTGACCGAGCCGGAGTTCCTGACCACCGCCCGGGCGTTCTACGACGCCATCGCCGCCGACTACGCGGACCGCTACCGCGACGAGCTGGCCGTCAAGCCGCTGGACCGCGCGATGCTGGCGTCCTTCGCCGAGCTGGTGCAGGCGTCCGGCGGCGGCCCGGTGGCCGAACTGGGCTGCGGACCTGGCCGGGTGACGGCGCACCTGGACGGGCTCGGCCTGGAGATCTCCGGCATCGACCTCTCGCCGGGGATGGTCGCGCTGGCCCGCCGCACCCACCCGGGGCTGCGGTTCGAGGTGGGGTCGCTGCTCGGCCTGGACCTCGCGGACGGCGCCCTGGCCGGGGCCGTCGCCTGGTTCTCGATCATCCACACCCCGCAGGACCGCCTGCCGGAGGTGTTCGCCGAGTTCCACCGGGTGCTCGCCCCCGGCGGCCATCTGCTGCTCGCCTTCCAGGTCGGCGACGAGCCCCTCCGGGTCGAGCGGCCCTTCGGCCACCCGGTCGCGCTGGACTTCCGCCGCCAGCAGCCCGACCACATCACCGCGTTGGCCCGGACGGCCGGCCTGGAGATCACCGCCCGCCTGGTCCGCGAGCCGGTCGCGGGGGTGGAGAAGACCCCGCAGGCGTACCTGCTGGCCCGGAAGCCCTGACCCGGAAGCCCCGGCCCGGAACCCGCCCGCAGGGGTGTGCGTCCACCAGGGCATGGGGAAGCGTGCGGAGCGGTCGGCCGGGGCCGGCTGCCTGGTGGCGGCGGCCGGGGCGGCGACCGGGTTCGGGGTGTGGTTGTACGGCGCCCGGCCGGGGTTGCGGGGCGGCTTCGAGGGCGAGCGGGACCTGAGCCTGCTGTCCGTGGAGCTCCCGGCGATGGTGCTCGGCGTACCGGCCGTCGCGCTCGCGGTGTGGGCTCTGGCGTCGGCCGCGCTCCGGGGGCGGGCCGTCGCCCCGGTGCTGCTGGCGGCGGTGGCGCTGGCCGCGCTGGCGTACGGTTGCCTGGCGTGGCTGGCGGCCGACTCCCGGCCGCCCGGTCCTGCCGCGGTCGCGCCGGCCGTGCGCGCGGCCCGTCTGCCCCCGGTGTTCGCCGGTGGCGTACACGCCACGACGCCGTGGGGGTGTTCCCCGGGGCTGTCGCGCGTCGGGGAACCGGCCGTGCCATGATCCCTGCATGGCTTCCAACGTTTTCTTCGACATCACCATCAACGACGAGCCCGCGGGCCGCATCGTCTTCAAGCTGTACGACGACGTCGTGCCCACCACCGCCAAGAACTTCCGCGAGCTGGCCACCGGCGAGCACGGCTTCGGCTACGCGGGTTCCTCGTTCCACCGCGTCATCCCGGGCTTCATGCTCCAGGGCGGCGACTTCACCCGCGGTGACGGCACCGGCGGCAAGAGCATCTACGGCGAGAAGTTCGCGGACGAGAACTTCAAGCTGAAGCACACCAAGCCGGGCCTGTTGTCCATGGCCAACGCCGGCCGCAACACCAACGGCTCGCAGTTCTTCATCACCACCATCGTGACCGACTGGCTGGACGGCAAGCACGTCGTCTTCGGCGAGGTCGTCGAGGGCCTGGACCTGGTCACGAAGATCGAGTCGCTGGGCTCGCAGAGCGGCAGGACCAAGGCGAAGATCACCATCGCCGAGTCCGGCATCGTCGCCTGAGTACCGCCTCGCGCGCTGCTTTCCGCACCGCCCCGGAGTAGGAAGTCGGCTGGGCCGACCTTCCCCTCCGGGGCGGCGGTGTTTCCACGGCGGTCGGCCCGCTTCCGGGGCCGCCGGACCGGCCGGGCCCGACCCGCGTGCGGACACTATGCTCCTCCAGCGTGACGGACTTACAGCAACTGGCTGCCACCCGCTCGTCCTACGACGGCATCGCCGATGACTATGCCGCGCGCGTGACGACGCTGTTCGCGGAGGACCGGGTGGGCCGCCCGATGCTGGCGGGGTTCGCCGAGCTGGTGGAGGCCTACGGCGGGCAGCCGGTGGCCGACCTCGGGTGCGGTCCCGGCCATGTCACCGCGCACCTGGCCGCGCTCGGTGCGGCCGTGTTCGGGGTGGACCTCTCGCCGAGGATGGTGGAGATAGCCCGCCGGACGTATCCGGACCTGCGGTTCGAGGTGGGCTCGATGACGGCCCTGGACCTCCCCGACGGCGGACTCGGCGGGATCGTGGCCTGGTGGTCGATCGTCCACACGCCGCCGGAGGTCCTGCCGGTGGTGTTCGCGGAGTTCCGCCGGGTCCTGGCGGTGGGCGGCCACCTGCTGGTGGGGTTCCACGTCGGTGACGAGCACCTGCGCCCGGAGCGCTCGTTCGGCCGGGCGGTGTCCTACGACGTCTACCTGTCGCAGCCCGATCGCCTTGCCGAACTGCTGGGCGAGGCCGGGATCGCCGTCACCGCGCGGCTGGTGTGCGAGGGGCGGAAGTGGCCGCAGGCGGTGCTGCTGGGGCAGAAGTCCGCTGCGGCGCGCCACGGTTGAGCGGCGACTGAGCGGCGTCGAAGGTCAGCCGTCGAGGAGCGCCTGGCGGACGGCGGGCTCGACGAGTTCGGCGATCGCGCACTGGCCCTGCTCGTTGGGGTGGAAGAACGTCTGCCGCCGGCCCGGGGCGAGGCCGGCGCAGGACGCGGCCGGCCAGTCGCTCCCGGGGGCCGCGGTGCCGCAGAACCCCTCCAGCCACTTCACCTCGGCGGCCCGGCAGGCGTCGTGGCCCCGGCTCGCGGTGTCGGTGTCGACGAAGCGGTCGCCGAAGTAGCCGGAGACGGCCCGGATGGTGCTGTTGAGGCGCTGCTCCAGCTCCCGCAGCCAGGGGATGTCCGCCCGCGCGAGGGTGGACGTCCCGGTGGGGTCCCCGTAGCCGCACTCACCGGGGTCGGCGGGCAGCAGGGACGGGTAGCCGATCGTGATCACCTTGGCGTTCGGGGCCTTGCGGTGGACGTCGCCGAGCATGGTGACGTAGTCGTCCTCGATCCGGTCGAGGCGGTCCGCGACGCTCTTCACGCCCGCGGGCGGGTTCTCGTAGTAGTCCCGGCAGGGCTGCCCCCGGCCGTCGGCGGCGCCGAGCGCGAGACATCGGGTGATCAGCTCGCCGAACGGCAGGCTGTTCCCGCCGACCCCGACGGTGACGACGTCGGTCCGGTCGTCGATCCCGGCCCGCTCGATCTGCGGTGGCACCTGCGGCCAGCCGCCGGCCGGCTCCGCCGGGTCGTCCACACCGGCGCCCCGGCCGATCGGGGTCTGCGGTTCCCTGGTGAGGTGCGGGATCGCCGCGTTGCCGCAGCTGACGTCGCGGAGCTCCACGAACAGCCCTTCAGGGGGGTACGCGTGGAGCCGCCGGTTGACCACGTCCGGGTAGGAGCCCGGGGTCCGCTCGCATCCGTCGGGGTGGTCGTCGCGCCGCCCGGTGAAGAGGCCGGCGGTGTAGGAGTCGCCCAGCGCCACCCAGGTGTAGTGGTCCCCGCCACGCACCGCCGCGGTGGCGGGTACGGCCGTGGGCGCGGCCAGCGCCAGCGCCGCGGCGGCCGGCCAGAACCTCTTGCCTCGCATGCTGTCCCTTCCTGCCGAGGCGGCGCACGGGAGTGCGGTCACGCCGTCGTGCCCGGCGGTCGCGTGGCGACGCGGAACCGTCACCACGGGTGCACGGTACGTGACGGCAGGTGCCTCCGCCGCGCGCCGGAAGGGGGCCCCGGCGAGGCCTCGCCGTTCTGCTCAGGACCAAAGGGGTGAAGGGGTTCACCCTTTCGGCGTTTCGTCTGCGAATCACCGCGTCGGCGGCGTGTAGCTTCCGTGCCGACGCGGCTGCCGCACAACCGTCCTGTCGCGTCGTCAACTCCCCGTCGAGAGGACGCAGTAGATGCGACGCAACGCCCTGGCCGCCTGTTCCCTGGCGGCCGCCCTGCTGGTCACCGGGGCGGCCGCCACCGAGAGCGCGGCCGCGACGGCCATGGTCGACCCGGCACCCCAGGACTGCCCGAGGGAGGCCGACCGGCCGACGCCGGACGATCTCAAGAAGTACTACTGCGGTTTCAAGGAGTTGGGCCCCGCGACCCTGCCCGCCGGGCAGCCGGTCGCGGCGCTGCTCAAGGACTACCGGCGTTTCGGGGGGTTGACGCCCGACGACTTCCTGAAGTGGTACCGGGAGGGCCTGAACTGGAAGTACCCGGCCAACAACGGCTTCAGGGACGACGGAGACAAGTTCGACGAGACCGTGGTCTCGCTCCCCACGGGCAAGCTGCTCGATCGCTTCGGTGAGAACTCCGGCGGGTTCCTGGCCGACGCGGGGACCTCCTTCGCGCAGCGGTCGCTGACACCGCAGAGCCTCGACTACGAGGTCGACCAGAAGCCGACGAGCGGGTACCACTGCTTCTCGGTGCTGAATCCGTTCAGCGTCCAGGAGGGGCACATCGCGGCGGCGTACGCCCAGCCGGGCAACGGCGTCCAGCAGTGGCTGGACCCGGCCTTGACGCCGAAGGAGCTGAAGGACGCGGGCGAGAAGTTCAGCCCCGAGAACCTCATCAAGCATCACTACCTGCAGGAGGAGAAGCCCGAGACGTGCGCGGCCACCGGCTGAGGCCGGATCGCGGGCGGCCGGCCGGGGCGGGCGGGCTCAGCAGCTCTCCTCGACGTAGAGGAGCGTCCGGCCGTCCCCGGAGGCGAACTCGTACGGGCGGTAGCTCGGCGTACAGGTGGCACCGAGCAGGTTCTTGATCGCGTGCCAGGTCGTGGCCCGGCCGGTGGAAGGCACATGGCGGAAGTGCCCTCCACCGCCCTCTCCGATGATCATCTCGTCGGCCTGAAGTGCCAGACGCTTGGCGAGATTCCGCTGGAGCGGGCCGCGGACCTTCCGCCACCGCTGACCGGTGTCGTCGACGAACTCCTCACGACCGGCGGGGGACGGGATGCCCCTGCCGTACGAGTCCCGGGCCGGCGGCAGGGCGGCCATCATCTCTGCCAGTGTCGTGGTCTGTGAACGCTTCTCGGACATGGCCCAAGCCTCTCAGGAGACGGAAGCCGGGTCCGGGCCGGACGGCCGGGCAGGGTGGACGCGGGTGGCGTGCCAGGTGCTGTTGCGGCCGGCGGCCTCGCGGTAGGCGATGCGCTGGACGGCGGTGAGGAGGCGGTAGAGGGAGAGGACGGCATCGGACTCGTCGGCCTCGTAGCCGAGTTCGTGGATGAAGGCTTCGAGCTGGGGCCAGTCGAAGTCGTCGGGGGCCGGGGGGAGCAGGGCGGGGAGGAGATGGCGGTCGGTGTGCGCGGTGAAGGCGGTGGCCACGGCGTAGCGGGTGGCGGCTAGCGCGTTGGTGAGCAGCAGGTCGAGGGGCGGGGCTGGGGTGTCTGACACGACGGGCTGCGCCTTTCCGAGGAGGGGCGGGGTCTCCCGTGGGGCCCTCACCGGTTCGGTGCGGCCCCCGCGGGTGGTGTGCAGGGTAGGCGGTGGAACCGGGCTGGTGGGCGAATCCGCTGGTCGTGGGTGTGCCGGTGTGTTGATGCGTTCACCCCGAGGGGTCGGATCGGCAGGTTCGGGTCCGAACCGTTCTGGTGGCCGATCCATACCCGTTGGCGTGCGGCGGACACGGCGATTCCGGGTTTCTTGTGCGGCGCACCGGTGGGCGGTGACGCCCGTGCGCCCCCGTGATCGGCAACGCGGCGGGAGCCGCCCCGTGCGCCCGGCCGCGCGGTCGGGCGGTCAGCCGGACGCGCGGACCAGGAGGCGGGGGCGGGGGCCGGTGACCGACGGGCCGCCCGAGCCCTGCAGCAGGTGCTCGATCGCGGTGGCGACGGCGGCGGCGGTGTCGGTGGGGTCGTAGTACGTCGTGGTCAGTGCGGGCCGGAGCGCCGCGCCGAGCGGCAGGTTGCCCGAGCCGACCACGGCGATGTCGCCGGGGACGTCGAGCCCGGCGTCCCTGAGTTCCTGGATCAGCACCAGGGCGAACTCGTCGTTGTACGCGTAGACGGCGTCCGGGCGCAGGGCCGGATCGCGCCAGGCGGCCGCCGCGGCGGCGAGGGCTCCGTCGTCCAGCTCGCAGTCGACCCGCTGGACCGGCACGCCCGCGGCTCCGGCGGCCGCGGTGACGGCCTCGAAGCGGGCGCGGCCGACGGCGGCGATGTCGCCCCCGGGCACGAGGCAGGCGAGGCGGCGGCGGCCGCTGTCGATCAGGTGACGGGTGGCCAGCTCGGCGACGGCGGCGCCGGCCACCACCAGCGTCGGCGCGTACGGCAGTGCGCGCGGGCCGGTCAGCAGGACGGCGTCCACTCCGGCGCGGCGCAGGAACGCGGCGGCCTCGGGCGGGCAGCGGTCCGCGTCCGCGACGACGGCGGCCGGGCGCAGCTGGGCCCAGGCCCTGGCGCCGTCCACGCCTTCGGCCCTCCGGTCGCCGTGGAGCAGGAGGTTCAGGCCGCGCCGGGAGAGTTCCTGGCTGAGCGCCTCGAAGTACCGGTGCCGGGTCGGCCCCATGGGCAGCCGGGGCATCGGGGCCAGCACCAGATCGCTGCGGCCGGAGCGGAGCGTGCGCGCGGTGCTGTGGGGGGTGTAGCCGAGTTCCCGTACGGCCGCCAGGACGCGCAGGCGGGCCTGCTCCCCGATCGGGCGCTCGGAGCGGCCGTTGAGGACGTACGAGACCGTGGCCCGGGAGACGCCGGCGAGCCGGGCCACGTCCGCGCTGGTGGGCCGCCGTCCGCCCCGGGGGTTTTCGTGGTCGGCGGTGTCGTACGCGGTCATGCGCGCACCCTAACCGATGCTGCGGCACGTGTCACCCGAACAGTTGGTGAACGGGCGTGGATGCCGGAAAACACCAGGTGAAAGCTGGCTGAGGGGCTTTGCCGGTGTCGTTGACACGTGTCACCTTGGCGGTGCACTCCGGCGGTGACACGTGTCAACGCCGACCACCCCAGCACCAAGGAACGGCCCATGGACCAGCGCCCGAACTTCGTGATCTTCATGCCGGACCAGCTGCGCGCCGACGCCCTCGGCACCTTCGGCAACCCCCTCGTCCGCACCCCGCACCTGGACGCGCTCGCCGCCCGCGGCACCCGCTTCGACAACGCCTACGTCCAGCACCCGGTCTGCTCCCCGAGCCGGGCCTCCCTGCTCACCGGCTGGTACCCGCACACGGCCGGCCACCGCACCCTCACCCACCTGCTCAAGCCGCACGAGCCCAACCTGCTGCGCATCCTCAAGGACGCCGGCTACCACCTCGCCTTCGCCGGTGCGCGCGGCGACACCTTCGCACCCGGGGTGGCCGAGGAGAGCGTCCACGAGTACGGCTTCGCCGCCCCGCCGACCTCCGACTACCGCCGCCCCTACCCCGACGGCATCTGGTCCCGGCTGTTCTACAAGGGCCGGCTGCCCGACGACGACGGCACCGACTTCGACGAGGCGGCGGTGTGCACCGCCGAGGAGTGGCTGCGGGAGCCGCCCGCCCGGCCCTGGGTGCTCTTCCTCCCGCTGGTCGCGCCGCACTGCCCGTTCCAGGCGCAGGATCCCTGGTTCTCCCAGTACGGCCGCGACGCCGTCCCCGACCCGGTGCCGCCGGGCGACCCGGCCGGCGAGCCCCGTTACATGCGGGCGATCCGTGAGAGCTACGGGCTCGACCGGGTGGAACCGGAGCAGTGGCGGGAGGTGACCGCCACGTACTACGGCATGGTCTCGCGCCTCGACCACCACCTCGGCCGGGTGATGTCCGCCGTCGAGCGGGCCGGCGCCGCCGACCGCACCGTCACGCTCTTCTTCGCCGACCATGGCGAGTACTTGGGCGACTACGGCCTGATCGAGAAGTTCCCGTCCGCGATGCACGACTGCATCACCCGGGACCCGCTGGTCATCAGCGGCCCCGGCCTCGGCCTCGGCGAGGGCCAGGTCTGCGACGGGATGGTGGAGCTGGTGGACATCCTGCCCACCGTCCTCGAACTGGCCGGAGTGCAGGCCCCGCACCGTCACTTCGGGCGCAGCCTGGTACCGCTGCTGCACGATTCGGCGGCGCCGCACCGCCAGTACGCCTTCACCGAGGGCGGTTTCACCGTCGAGGAGGAACCGCAGCTGGAGCAGGCGCCGTTCCCCTACGACCGGAAGGCCGCACTGCAGCACGAGGACCCGGCGCTGGTCGGCAAGGCGATCGCGGTACGGGACCAGGAGTGGACCTACGTCTGGCGCCTGTACGAGCAGCCCGAGCTCTACCACCGCGCCACCGATCCGCACGAGCGCACCAACCTCGCCGGCCGCCCGCAGCACGCCGGTACCGAGGCCCGCCTGCGCGAGGCCGTCCTGCGCTGGTCGGTCGAAACGGCCGACGTGATCCCCTACGAGCCCGACCCGCGCCGGGCCGACGTCGCGCTCCCCGCCCCGGGGGCGACCCGGGCGCAGCCGTAGAGGTCAGCTGGTCGCGACGGCCGTGGCGGCGTCGTTCTGCCAGTACCCGAGGCGGACGTTCTCGAAGTCGACGGTGAGCTTCCCGCCGGGGGCGGCGACCTTGGCGGGGGCGCCGGAGGTGCCGGCGTCGGGGTCGGCGCCCTGGAGGTGGACGCCGAAGGAGGTGACGGACTCCCCCTTGTTGGCGGAGGCGGCGCTGGAGGTCTGGATGCTCGCGTAGCCGGTGGCGCCGGGCTGGAGGCGGACGAGGGACTGCGGCTTGCTCTCCTCGTTCACCGGGGAGACGGCCTGCTGGTCCTCGCTGAAGCGGATCACGGGGTAGCCGTACAGGTCGCAGCTGGTGCTTGAGGTGTTGGTGACTTCGAGCATGAAGTGGTTGATCGGCCGGGCCATGGTCTTCGCGGTGAGCTTGACCATGGCGGTGGTGCACGCCGGTGCGGTCCCGTTGCCGGCCTTGTCGGAGGCCGCCGTGGTGGGGGCGGCGGACGGCTTCTTCGTCCCGCTCGGTGTGGCGGGCTTGCCGGTGCCGGCACTCGGGGCGGGGGTGCCGGTGTCCGGCGCCGCCCCGGCGGGGGCGCTGCCGGCGCCGGCCGCCGCGGCCGTTGTCACGCCGGTGTCCGAGGGGGAGTTGTCGGGCCCGCAGGCGGCCAGGGTCAGGACGCAGGCGGCGGTGAGCGTGAGGGCTGCGGAGCGGGCGCCGCGGAGGCGGAAGGACATGCTGGTCATCCCCTGAAGTCTGGCCGGACGGTGGCGATTGAAAGGCTGTCAGCCATTTGTCACGGCTCTGTTCCGGAGCTCCGTCCGATGTGCCACAAGGGGGTGTGCCCGTCCGCAGGGCGTCCCTGCCCGGCGTGCGACCGTGGTCACCTCCCGATCAGGCCGGGGCAGGGGTCCCCATGAACGTGATGTTCACCGGCCAGGAGAAGTAGCCGACCACTTCTTCCCGGCCTTTGACGACCTGGAAGTGGAACTCGAAGTCACCGCTGCCGATCCCGGCGACCCGCATTCCCCAGGCATGGCCTTTCACGATATCTGTGTCGAATTCTCCGTTCTCCCCGTCGCCGCTTTGCGGGTGCGGCTGGCGAACCAGGTACACCAGAGGGTCGAACCCGTCGACAAGTTCGCTGTCGCCGATGCATCGGTACATCAGGGCGCTGTATTCTTCGTCGAACGGAAGTGCGGTCTCACGCCACCTGGCAAAACTGCCGGGCGGTACGCCGATGTAGAGCTCTCCTTCGGAGAGGCGGGTGAATTCGACCCCAGGGCTCACCGTGTGGACGTACCCGGGGGCCACTCTCGTCGGATATTCGGCATCGCGGGAATGTTCCTCATTCGTATCGAGGATCGCACGAGTGTCGAACATGGCGAGAATGTCGATAATTTTTTTTGGCTCCACGGATCCTCCTGCTTTCGCTGGCATTCCACGCTCACGTTCTTGGGCGCCGGTTTTCTGCGGGCGGACCGACGGCTCCGGTAGGCCGCCCGGCCCGGCCGGACGAGCCGGCCGGGCCGGGCGGAGGGCTCACTTCTCGATGTGGAGGTAGGGGTCCCAGGTGAAGTAACCCACCGGCTTCCCCTTCTTGTCGATGAGCTGGAAGTAGAAGTGGTAGTTGCCCTCGCCGCTGGCTTTCACGTTGGCGTACCAGTAGTGACCCGTCACCGTCTGGGGGTCGAAGTGGGCCGAGTCCTGCGGGGTCGGGGTCGGGAAGGGAAGGTTGGCCTCGGTCGACGTGGGTTCGGGCTTGCTGAGGAGCTTGCTGTCACCTTCGTACTGGTAGAGCAGGACGCTGTACTCGGAGTCGAACGAGTAGGTCGTCTCGCGCCACCGGATCAGGTCGCCCACCTCTGCGCTGATGTCCAGCTTGGCGCCGGTCTGGCCGGAATAGACGTTCTTCGTCTTGACCATCATGTAGACGTACTTGTCGGCCTCGTCGATCGGCGTCGGGTCGGACGACTTCTGAGACGGGTTCGGGTAGTCCTTGATGATGTCATCGGCATTGAACGCGATCAGCACATTGATGATTTCGGACATTGCTGCCATCCTCTTGTGTCCGTGGGGGTCAGAACTTTGCGGCAGACCGAAGGGCATGACTCAGTCCGCTCGAAGATCACACTATTCATGGCCTCGGAAGCTGCTCGGCGAGTGCCGTTTCTTATGGCTCTTCGAGTCGTTTGAGCAGGGCGTGGTGAGTCTCGTTGCACGCCTGGTCCCCGATGAGCTGTGGGAATCGTTCGTGAAGGTAGTACCTCCGGTGGAGGTGGCCCGGCCGCAGGGCGGCGGCCGACGCAGGGCCGGGGACCGTGAAGTGCTGGCCGGGATCGTCTTCGTGGTCACGGCGAACTGCACGTGGCGGGAGCTGCCCCCGGTCTTCGGCCCGCACTGGCAGACGGTCTACCGGCGCTTCAACCAGTGGAGCCGGGCGGGAGTCTGGGGGCGGTTGCACCTCGTCACGCAGCAGGGGCCGGGGGAGTCCGAGGAACTGGACTGGGTTCGCTTCGTTGTCGGCGCGCTGCACCGTTGTCGGATCCCCGGAGCGTCCGACGAAACCGAACCCGGTCAAGCGGGGCGGGGCCGAGACGGCGGTTCAGGGACAACGGCACCGCGGCGGCCCTGACCGCCGGGCTGTCCCGCCCACTTCGGCCCTCGGGCGGTCCACACACCAAAAGAAACAGAGACGGACCCCGAGTTCCTAGACCCTTGGAGTTACCGTCTTCCGTTCCGCGACCGGCCTGCTCGACCTGTTGACACGATGGCCACGACAAGATCGCCACGGCAGGTCGGTGATCACGGCCCCGTACGGGGCCGACGTGACGGGCTTCGCTGCCCGAGTGGGCCGGCTGTCCGGGGGCGGAAGAGCTGATCGGTCAGGGCGCTCAGTTCTCGAGCTCGGCGAGCCAGCGCAGGGCGCGCAGACCCGGCAGGAAGCAGTACTCGCCGCCCCGGGTGACGACGAAGCTCGGCAGGTTCCGCAGGCGGCGCCGGATGGGCCGCTCCGGGATGGTGACGCTGCCCGTCCCGTCGTGATGGCCGGCCACCGGGTCCTTTTCGCCCGGGTACCCGATGAAGTTGCCGTCGTTGACCCACTCGGACTTGATGAACTCGAACTGCCGGTCCAGGTGGGCGCAGATGAAGACCCCGATGAGGCCCCGGTCGGCGCCGTCGTCTTCGAGCACGCCCTCCGGCAGCGGCGGGCCGTAGCTGGTGCCGCGGCGGATGATGCGGTGCAGCCGGGCCTCCCCGACAATGGTGGAGTCGCGCGGGTTCACGCGCCGGATATGCGCACTGGCAGGGCACTTGAAGCCGCGGTCGTCGTCTTTCCGGTAGAGGAAATCATTGTTGCGGCGCGGATCCGCGCCCAGGGCCGCGTCATCGTGCTCCGGGGAGAGGGTCAGCGGCGCCCCGCTCGGCCAGCGCCCGATCATCTTCGCCCCCAGGAGCGTCTCCTCCTCGGGGCTGGAGGTGTTCGCGCGCAAGTACTGGCGCCAGGCGGCCACTTTGGTGTGGAGCTTGCGGAGGGCGAGGTAGGTTCCGTTGCGCCCCAGGACCTCCGGCCGCGGCATGGGCGGCAGATTGCCGGTCTCATCGGGATAGCCGAGGATGAACTCGCCGGCCTTGACGGGGGTTTCCCGGGGATTGGAGCCGGGGATACCGCTTCCCTCGATGCTGGGATAGCTGATTCCGTCGCGAAAGCCGAAGTTGGTGCGCCCGGTGGGGAGCTGGTGGACCTCGTGCTGCCAGATCACCTCGACACCGGGCAGCTCCTTCTGGGCGGCGAGGGCTCGCTTCAGCGCGTTCTCCAGACGTGCCCCATCGGGTGAGAGCGCACTCAGCACGATATGAACATCGGGGCTTCCGAACGGTGGCTCCCAATGGGCCGGATCACTTTCGCCGGTGTCGCCGATCACGTCCGCGCGCGCCGCCATGCCCTGCTGGAACGCGAGGGGAAAGCTGTCGAGGGAGTCCTGGGGCACCCCGAGGGCTCGTAGTCCCTGGTAGGTGAAGGCCACGGCGACCCAGGCGTCTTGATTCGGGTCGGCACCGGGGAGTCCACCACCGATCGCCGGGAGCAGCCACCGCAGCAGGGCACGCCCGGCATGGCGGTCGTCGACGCGCAGGAAGAAGAACCTGCCCACGTACGGCGCCGGCCGGGGATGGAGCGCTCCACTCTGGATGTCGTCGATATCGAGACTCACACCGGGCACGCTGTTGCTTGTCGCCGAGTCCATGATTGCGGTGTCTCCCTGGTAGGTCTTCATGGGTAATAGCCTGGCTGGGAGACACCAGCACGGCATTTGTTTCGGGGCGCCGGGCCGCGGAGGGCGTGAGCTGTTCGCAGGCCTCAGCCCGCGGCTTCGTCGAGCAGCTTCTGGAAGGCCGGTGTGGCCAGCAGTGCCGCGTTGGCCGGATTGTCGAGCGCCGCCCGGAACTCGGGGGTGTCGAGCACTTCCTGGAACGCCTCGCTCACGCGTTGATTCTTCCAGATCTGCTTGACGGTGAGTTCGGGGTAGGAACTGATGAAGGCGAGCGCAGGCGCCTGGTGGGCGACAAACCACTCCTTCGCCTTGGGGTCGGCAACGCCGGGGAATCCTTCCGAGTGCGAAAAGACCTTGTCGAAGTTATTCCCGACGACCGTCGTGGCGAAGTCGTCGATGTAGGTGTCCCAGGACCCGTCGAAGACGCTGGCGAACATGAACCGTGTGTCGTTGTCGAATATCACGTGCCGCGCGTCGTGCAATGTGCCGATCTGTTGCAGCGCCGCTCGATTCGCCTCGGACGCGTTCCTGATACCGGCGAGCGTCTCGCGCAGCGCATCCGCGTGGCCCGGCTTGATCTTGGTATAGACGGTGAATTCGCTGCACACCCCATCCTTCAGGCCCGGCCGCTCCGGCTGGCTTGTCTCTGTCGCAGCCATCGGTGTCCCTCCTTATTCGCGCCTGTTCCCGGAGTCCGAATCCTCGTGCCTCGCCAACGTATGACCGTCCCAACGACCGTGCAACCGCAACCAGTGAGGGGTCTATTCGCCGGAAGTGGGAATTCCCGTCACCGGCCGTCCGCGCGGTCAGGAGACGAGGATGCTGATGCCGTCGCCGAGCAGTTTCGCCCCGAGGACGAAGAACAGGGCCGCCATCACGGCGGCGTTGTGCCGGGCGGTCCAGTCCTTCCAGCTGCTGAGCACGCTCGTCGCCCGCTCGCCCGCGAACAGCAGGACCGCGAGTGGGGCCAGAAGTCCGAGGGATCCGATGACCACGAAGACCGCCAGCGATGCGACCTGCTGCCCGACGGGCAGCCCGGCCGCGCTGATCGAGGATGCTGCGGCGATGGTCAGCGAGGCGTTTTTGACATTGGCCGCCGACAGGGCCAGCCCGAGACCGGTGATCTTGATCGGTGTGAAGCGGTCGATCGCCGCCATCCACTTCGGAAGCTGCGCCTCCATGGCGGCGGTGGGGCGCCGACGCCACTGCCGCACACCGAACAGCACAAGCAGCAGTCCCAGCCCGGTCTTGAGGCCGCCCACCCAGGCCGCCGGCTGCTGGTGCCCGGTGGAGGCACCGCCCGACCCGCCGATCGCCAGCATCACCGCGCCCACCGCGGAGAGCCCCACGATCCAGCCGATGGTGAACAGCGGTCCGTTGAGCCGTCCTCGTGGCGTGACCAGCACCAGGATGACGGCGATGATCGGGAGCGGGCTGATCGCGACACCGGCCGCCAGGCCCAGCACATCACCGAGAACTTTGCCCATGGCGTCCTCCGGGCGGCGATCAGGGATGAACCGACCGGCCGGGCTCGGCCGAGCCGCCCCCGCCAAACTCCTCCGTGAGCTACCCGGACGCGCGCCGGGCGGGTGGAGAACCCCTCCACAGACATCATCGACCGCCTCGGCAGGCCGCGCGACATCAACAACAGGCGAGCCGGGCGGCCGTGTTCACCGCGCGGCAGCCTGCCGGCCGTGCCTACGCTGGTGGTGACCAGAGGTTGCGGGCAATCGCCGAGCCCGCGGGCCGACGGCGGCCGTGTGCGTCGTACGGCTCCGGCTCCGAACGTCAGGCGCCGCTCTCACGGGCGGAGCCGCCGATGAGAAGTGGTCGACTCATGTCATCACGGTTCATCCCCTACACCGCGGACGTCGAGGTCGCCGAACCCGACTTCGACGACAAGCTCCGGACAGTGATCGGGAAGACGGAGCGGTACATCACCGAGTCGGTCACAGCCGAGGGCACCGGCCTTGCGGTGCGTGACGCCCACGCCAAGGGGTACGGACTCGTCAGGGGAGAAGTCGAGATCCTCGACGGGGTCCCCGCCGAGTACGCACAGGGCATCTACGCGACACCAGGGCGGCACGACGCGCTCCTGCGCTTCTCCAACGGCTCACCGCATACCGGAGCCGACGCGCGACTCGGCCGCGCGACCGGACTGGCACTCAAGATCTTCGACGTCGACGGCCCGACCCTCCTGGACGACGAGCCCGACACCCGCACCTTCGACTACGCGCTCATCAACGCGCCGGTCTTCTTCTGCAACACCGTGGAGCACTACCTGTTCATCCAGGAGCTCTTCCTCGAAGCGCCCACCTATTTCGCCGAGGGGCCGCCCGGCCGGCATCGCTTCTACCACGACTTCGTGACCGGCATGGGCACGCTGGACCAGGACGATTGGGCGTGGGACGAGTTCCTGGCCTTCCTCACCGTGGCACAGCGGCCCCTGGTGAACATTCTGCTGTCGACCTACTGGACGATGGGTGCGGTCCGGCACGGTGACCACATCGCCAAGGTGCGGATCGCCCCCGACCCCCGCTCCGCCGCCGCCGTGGTCCAGCGCACCCTCGACCTGACCTCGGCGGCAGAGGTCTTCCGGCCGGCTCTCGTCTCCGAACTGCGGGACCGGCCGTACGCGTTCGACATCCAGGTGCAGCTCTGCACCGGCCTGGACCGGATGCCGGTCGAGGACGTCACCGTCGAGTGGCCCGAGCAGCTGTCCCCGTTCGTCACCGTGGCCAGGCTGCGCCTCCCGCAGCAGGACATCTCGGACGAGGACAACCTCAGGAGGATGGACGCGCTCTCCTTCACCCCGTGGCGGGTGACGGCCGCACACGCGCCCCTCGGCAGCATCATGCGGGCGCGCAAGGAGGTCTACCGCCGCTCCTCCATCGTGCGTCACCGGCTCAATCGTCAGGAGCGCACGGAACCGCGCAGCGCCGACGAGGTGCTGCCGTAGAGCGGCCCTTACCGGAGCTGAACGAAGTGGGAAGTCGGAGGGGCCGACTTCCTGTGTCAGTGGGGGCGGGGGTGGAGGCGGGTGGGGTGCCAGGTGCTGTTGCGGCCGGCGGCTTCGCGGTAGGCGATGCGCTGGACGGCGGTGAGGAGGCGATAGAGGGAGAGGACGGCGTCGGACTCGTCCGCCTCGAAGCCGAGATGGTGGATGAAGTGTTCGAGCTGGGGCCAGTCGAAGTCGTCGGGGGCCGGGGGGAGTTGGGTGGAGAGGTGGTGGCGTTCGGCGTGGGCGGTGAAGGCGGTGGAGACGGCGTAGTGGGTGGCGCTCAGGGCGTTGGCGAGCAGCATGTCGAGGGGTGGGGCGTCGGACATGACGGGGCTGCGCCTTTCCGAGGAGGGGTGGGGTCGATCGTGGGCTCCTCACCGGCTGGTGAGGAGCCCACGGGCGTTGTGGGGGTCAGGCGTTGGGGTCGGCGTGGTGGTCGAACTCGTCGGCCTTGATGCCCTGGAGGAACTTGGCGAACTTCGTCGGGGAGGTGCGGACGATGACTTCGGCCGTGTCGGACTCGCGGATCTCGACTATGCCGTCGACGGTGCGCACCTCCATGCAGGTGTCGGTAGCGCTGCTGAAGGAAGCCTTTTGCCAGCCGGTATTGATCATCTTTTAACCCTTCGCGTCTCGTGGGGCAGGGCAAGACTCGCCCGTAGCGCGCGGAGAGTCAGACGACTTGAGCGCGCTGCAACGCTAGAGCCACCGTGCGTAGCGAATCAAGAGTGAGACGCAAATTGGAGCGGCCCCTCACTCGGACGAGTGAGGGGCCGCAGGGCGGGCGCGGGTTAGCTGTTGAAGTCGGCGTGGTGGTCGAACTCGCCGGCCTTGGCGCCCTGGAGGAACTTGGCGAACTTCGTCGGGGAGGTACGGACGATGACCTCGCCCGTGTCGGACTCACGAATCTCGACTGCCCCGTCCGTGGTCCGCACCTCCACGCATTCGCCAGCCGAGCTGCTAAACGAAGATTTCTGCCAGTCAGTGTTGAACATTTCAGTCCTTCAGGTTCTGAGCCGTCTCGTTGATCAGCTCGCGTGATTCCTCTTCAGTGAGCGCCGCCTTCTCGATGCGTTGGAAGATGGCGCGATAGCTGTCAATATCGTTCCGCGCATCGAAGAAGATGGGACCTTGCGAGGAATCCAGCTCGACCGTATCAAGTTCGGAAACCTCGCCGGTGGTATAGGTAAGGTTCTCGATGGCGCCTGGGTAGGTGTGAGCCCTGAACGGAACCACGCGAATGCTGATGTTCTCCCGATGGGAGTCCTCGATCAAGCACGCCAGCTGCTGTCGGAGCACTTGAGTGCCGCCGAAGCGTGTAAGGAGGCATGACTCGTGAAGGTAGGCCTCCAGTTTCTTCTGGGGGTTCCGCGTGAGGATGTTCCTGCGCTGAGTTCGAAACGCGGTGTGCAGGCCGATCTCGTGAACTGTGAGGTTCAGGATGCTTCGGCTGAAAATCGCCTTCGAATAATCGCTGGTTTGCAGAAGTCCTGGCATGAACGCCGCGACCCACACCCTGATCGACCCGGCGGCGAAGTCTTCGTGCTCTGCGGATTCTAGGAAGGAGCTCGGGAGTAGGCCGCGATAATCCTCCCACCAACCCTTCGTTCGATCCTGTGTCATGTTGCCCAGCGTGCTAATGAGTGGATCGTTGAGGCACTTGCAAGCTCCGGCGATTGCCCGGATTCGTTGGCGGCTGACGCCAGCCTTGCCGTTCTCCATCTGGCTGATCTGGCTCACATCGATGTCAAGGATTCTGGCGAGCTGGGGACCGCTGAGTGCCGCAGCCTCGCGGATCTTGCGCAGCTCGGCGCCGAGTCGGCGTTGCCTCAGCGTTGGGTGTCGGCGTGGCGGCATTGGTTCGTCCTTACGTGATGTGGGGCAAGTGTGCCGCGCGGTATGTGTCTTGGTCCACTGAGAGTCTCCTGATCCCCACTTGAGAGTGATGTTTGGCCGTCTAGGTCTCACATGCGGGACTCTTGCTATAGCGTCAGTCTCCGTCGGCACCCGATGGGCCGTCAGTAATGCCTGCTTCAAGGGCAGTAGGTACCTGCTGCCCAGGCACCGCAGAGCAGCCACACGTGGCCTCAACCAGTCACGCCCTGGCCTGGCTCACGGCGACGAGCCCGCCGACGCGCACTCATCCCAAACCCCCACGGAGGTCTCCCATGCGTGCCTTCAACCTGCCCGAGCCGCCCGACTGGTCCGCTGCCCGCGCGGAGCTGAGTGACGCGATGTCCCTCGCCGGATGGCCGGACGACGCCATCTACGACGCCGAACTCGCCCTCCACGAGCTGTACTTCAACGCGTGGAAGCACGGCGGGAGCCCCGCGCCGACCGTCGTCATCCTCCTCCTCGAAGGCCGCAGCCTGCGCGTCTGCGTCAGCGACGACAACCCCGTGCTGCCCGAGCCGCGCGAGCCGACCGACCCGTACGCGCAGTCCGGCCGGGGCCTGCACCTGGTCCGCGAGCTCACCCACCGCTTCGGCACCACGCCCCGCAAGAACGGCAAAATCGTCTGGTTCGAGCTGGACGCCGCCGCGTGAACGACAACCGCGGCCGCCACCCGATCAAGCCCACCGACCCGCGCACCCGCGTCTACACCGAGGCCCAGATCACCAGCCTGATCGCCGAAGTCCACGAGCGCGGACGCAAGTTCGGCATCATCTTCCCGTCCGCCAGCACGGACCGGACCATGGACGGCCGGGTCCTCGTCAACTTCGGCACCGCGCCCTCCACCACTCTCCTCAACCTCCTGAACCTCCTCCTCGACGCCGGGCGGGGCGGTGACCCGTGGGAGTCGTGATCCCCCTCGCCTCCACCCAGGCGGTGCACGTCGAGCGCACCACCGTCCCCTACCTCACCGTCGAACACGTCCCCGACGCCACCGTCCAGCTCCGCCTGGCCGTTGACCTCGACGTCCACGCGGGCCCCGGCGAACAGCTCGCCTTCCCGCTCACCCGCGACCAGGCCGAAGAGCTCCTTCACGGCCTCGCCGCCCACCTCGGCACCCGCGTCCTCGGAATCCGCCGATGAGGCCCGGCACCGCCGACTTCCTCGTCGCCACCGCCTTCGCGGTCCTCCTCGCCCTCGCCATCCTCACCGTCGTCCTCGGCGTCATCACCGCCCTCAAGGTCCACGACGTCGAGGAGGCGGCCACCGACGACCCCAAGCCCGCGACCCGAGCCACCACCCGCGGCATACCCGTCTGATCCACCCGGTCGAGCGGGCCCCTCGCCCCACGAGGGGCCCGCCGGTCGTCCGCCCGGCCTCGACGGCCGTGGTGGAGCCGGGTGGATCGGCTCATGACGTGGTGCTCGTGGTGGTGCGGGTCAGGCGTCGGGGTCGGCGTGGTGGTCGAACTCGCCGGCCTCGACGCCCTGGAGGAACTTGGCGCGCTTCGCCGGGGAGGTGCGGACGATGACCTCGCCCGTGTGCTCTCCGCCGGAACCAGGGCCTTCCACCGCGCCCACCCACGGGCCCACACCCGTGTTGTTCCGCCGACGGCGAAGACCGGCCCGACCGGGCCCGACCATCACTACAGTCCGGTCTCATGACGACGGTCACCACACACACGGTCGAATACCCGGCCGACGGCCTGACGATGATCGGGCACCTCGCGCTCCCCGCCGGTGCCGATCGCCGGCCCGCAGTCCTGATCGGGCCCGAGGGGCCGGGCCTGAACGACTTCCAGCGCCGCCGGGCCGACGCCCTCGCCGAACTGGGCTACGTGGCACTGGCCTTCGACATCAACGGCGGGCGCTGGTTCACCGACCCGCAGGAGATGCTGGCGCACGTGACCCCGCTGCTCGCCGACCCCGACCGGATGCGGGGCATCGGCCACGCGGCACTCGACGTGCTGCGTGCCGAACCGCGGACCGACCCCGACCGGATCGCCGCCATCGGCTACGGCACCGGGGGCGCCATCGCGCTGGAACTCGGGCGCGACGGCGTCGACCTGCGGGCGATCGGGACGGTCAACGCACTGACCACGGGCCGACCGGGCGAGGCGGCGCGCATCCGTTGCCCCGTGTGGGCCGGGGTCGGATCGGAGGACCCGATCATGCCCGCCGGGCAACGGGACGCCTTCGCCGCCGAGATGCAGGCCGCGGGCGTCGACTGGCGCCTCGTGGTCTACGGCGGAGCCTTGCACGCCTTCCACCACCCGCCGGTCGACCAGACCGTGCTCCCCGGCGTCGGCCACCACCCGCGGCACGCGCAACGGGCCTGGCGCGACGTCGTCGACCTGCTCGCCGAGTGCCTGCCCGTGACGGAGTGAGCCAGGGCGTCAGGACTGCCATCGTCATGACGCGACAGCGGAGAAAGCGACATGGAGCCCGAGGCCCTGCATCACGGTAGTCGGCACCCACGTGACGGGCCGTGAAGGCGAAAGGCGACAGCGCTCGGTCACGCTTGCGTCTGTGGTTCCAGTTCCTCGCCGGGCGGGATGAAGGTGTCGGCGCTGTCGGCGTCCTCGACAACTCCGTAGGCGTCGCCCGGGGTTCTCGAACGACCTGGCTTTTCGCGGAAGTCGCGATCTCGATAGGGGCAGAACCTCCGGCAGAGGGGGTCCTGGGTTCCGCGGGCGGTGTGGATCCGTGCGAATCGTCGGCCACCGCCCGCGGAGTAGAGGAGTGCCACCACCTGCGCGGTCTTGGCCCGCGGGCTCAGACGAGGGCGGCGGCCAGCAGGGCGAAGGCGGCGATGATGACGGCAACGCGGACGTAGTGGAAGCGGTTCCAGCGGTTCGTCTGCTCCTTCCAGTCCTCGGGCCGGTTCTCGGGGGTCCACGTCTTGCCCCGGTTGTTGATCGGGACGAGCAGCAGGAGCGACATGATCACGCTGAGGATCAGCAGCGCGGCGGCGGTGACGACGAGGCCGGTGCCGTGGTGGTGCCATCCGGCGATGGCCCAGACCGCGACGAGGACGAGCGAGCCGATGTACCAGACCGGCATCACGGCGCCGAGCATCCGGGCCCCGTGGGCGCGGCCGAGTTGGCCACTGTCACCGGGGAGTGCGTTGAGGATCGGGTTGATGACGAAGGCGACAGAGAACTCCACCCCCACCATCAGGCCGACGACCACGATGGTGAACACCCCGAGTGCGTTGAGCATGATGACCCCTCCTGACATCTAGTGTTGCTAGCTGATGAGGCAACGCTAGTACTGCTGCCGCTTGCTTGTCTAGCGATGCTAGGATCGAGCCATGTCGGTACAGGAACGCAAGCAGCGCGAACGGGCGGAGCGCGAACGCCTCATCGTGGCGACGGCCCGCGAACTCGCCGAGCAGCAGGGCTGGGACGCGGTCACCACCCGCCGGCTCGCCGAGCGCATCGAATACAGCCAGCCCGTCCTCTACAGCCATTTCCGCGGCAAGCGCGAGATCATCGGCGCCGTCGCCCTCGAGGGCGCCGCCGAGATGGCCGCGGCGCTGCGGGCCACGACCTCCGCCGCGGACGGCCCTCGCACCCGGGTCACCGCCCTCGCCCGCACGTACCTCGACTTCGCCGAGCGCAACCCGGCGGTCTACGACGCCATGTTCCAGCTCGACGGCGGCCTGGCGTTCGCACACGAGGACACCCCGGAGCCGCTGAAGGACGCCTTCGCCGCCCTGCTGGAAAGCCTCGGCGAGGTCGCCGGGGACGGCGTCCACCCGGCACTGTTCACCGAGGTGTTCTGGGCGGCCCTGCACGGGCTGGCCACCCTGACCCGGGCGGGACGGCTGCCGCCGGCGGATGCCGAGCGGAGGGTGGAGCTGCTGGTGGGCCGGCTCGCCATGGTCTGACCCACCGTCCGAACGGGCGGGCAGCCGGGGTCTTCCGGCCCGGCTGCCGGCCTACGGCATCGCTTCTGGTCACTCGCGCCCACGCGGCGCAGCCGCAGATCGCTTCGATTCACATGGCTGTTGTGCCACGGTCGTCGGAGGCCTGTGAACCGGGGAAGAGCCGACCGAGGTGGTAGTGCAGGACGGCGGTCGCGTCGTCCGCCGTCCGCTGCCCGAGCAGGACGCTGAGGCCGAGGCCGGCCGAGGCCGCCATGAGGACGACGGCCTCCTGGCGGGCGTCCAGGCGCGGATCGGTGTCGCCGGCCTGTCGGGCGGCGGTCAGTCGGCCGGCCAGGAAGTCCTCCATCTCGTTGGGCGCCGCGAGGAACGACCGGCCGGCGAGTGCGGGGTCGGTGACGGAGAGCACCGCGTACTCGGTGTGGACGAGGTGGAAGGTCCGGCTCTCCTCGTCGGTCGGTACGGCTTCGAGCAGGACCGCCTCGACGATGTCGCGCGGAGCCGGCGAGGGCCCGGCCGTCCTCACCCGGTCGCGGACCCGCTCGCCCATGCGCACGGCCAGGCGGGTCATCGCGGCGAGCAGGAGTTGTTCCTTGGTGTCGAAGTAGTACTGCACGAGCCGCACCGAGACGCCCGCCTCGATCGCGACGGACCGCATGGTGACGGCATGCAGCCCGGTGTCCGCCGCCGTGCGGAGCAGGGCGTCGATGATGTGGGCTCGCCGCTCCTCGTGATCCACCAGCTTCGGCACCGGACCTCCTTCGAATATTTTTATGGTACAAACATACCATCAAGCCCTGTTGTTTCGTGCACCGGGAGGGATCATGACCAGGACAGGCGTCGGACACTTCGTCAGCGCGGAAGCCCGGACGAAGTTCCTTGAGGCATACGACCGGGCGATGGAACTGTGGCCGCGCCCCCGCCGGGAACTCGATGTCGAAACCGCCTACGGCACCGTCCACGTCCACCACTACGGGCCCGGGGCCGGCGAACCGATCGTGCTGCTGCACGGCCACGCCGGACACGCGTCCAACTGGTACCCGCAGATCGCCGCCCTGGGCGAGCACCACCCGGTCTACGCGATCGACACGCTGGACGACCCCGGCCGCAGCGTTCAGCGCGCCGTCGCAACGGGATCCAGGGAGAACGCCGCCTGGCTCGGCGAGGTCTTCGCCGGCCTCGGACTGGAAAAGATCCACCTGGTCGGCTTGTCCTACGGTGGGTGGCTGGCCCTCAACCAGGCCGTCCACGCACCCGAGCGCCTCGCCTCGATCGCACCGCTGGACCCGGGCGGCATCGAGAAGGTCCCCGCCCGGTTCTACGCGCACATGATCGGGGGCCTGTTCGGAATGCTCGCCCCACGGCGCTTCCGCCCCGCGCTGGGGCGCCTGCTCGCCAACCCCGCACTCGGCTCACCGCCCGAGATGATCGCCCCCCTGATGCTGGGCATGCGGACCTACAAGCCGAACACCCGCCCCGCAGCCAGGCCGTTCACCGACGCGGAGCTGAGCTCCATCGAGCTGCCCACCCTCGTCCTGCTGGGCAGCCGCAGCGCCCTCCTCCGGCCGCGCCAGGCCCTCAAGAGGGTCACCGCGCTGATCCCGGGAGTCCGGGCCGAGATCGTGCAACGGGCCGGCCACGGACTCAACCTGGACCGCCCCGACCTGGTCAATGAACACCTGCTGCGGTTCATCACCTCCTGCCGGCAGGAGACGCGGAGTCAGTAGCCGGGCAGGGGCTGTGCCACCGCCGGGCGGATGAGTTCGGAGTCGCTGGGCCGGGGTGGTCGTCCCATCCGTCGAGTTCCTCCGGTCCCGTCGCCGGCCTTCACATAAAGTGGGGTCAAGAGGGTCTCCAAGTCGGGCGTCACAACCGGATCTTGGAGGCCTTCGCCACGTCCGTACGCCCGAAGTCCCGGCCTGTCGCTCGTATGAGCCCGGCCGCGCGTTGACCGAACGGAGCCCGACCGCCATGCCGGACACAACCTCCACCAGCCCCGGCCCTCGTGAGATCCTGGCCCGCTACCAGCGGGCGATGCTGGACAAGTCCGCGGACGACCTGGCCGATCTGTACGCGGTCGACGCCGTCCACGAGTTCCCGTTCCTGTCCCCCGGCATGCCCGCGCGCTACCAGGGGAGCGAAGAGGTCCGCGCGGGCTACCGGGCGGCCTGGGGCGCGAGCCCGGCGCAGCCGAGGGAGATCCGCGAAGTCGCCGTGCACGAGAGCACCGACCCCGAGGTGATCACCGTCGAGCAGGTCGTCACCGGGACCGTGGCCACCACCGGCCAGACCTTCAGCATTCCCGGCCTCCTGGTGCTCCGGGTCCGCAACGGCCGGATCGTCCATGTCCGCGACTACATGGACGGGCTCGGCGTGGCCCACACCATGGGTCGACTGGACGCCGTGGTCGCCAGTCTCGGCGACCGCCGCTGAAGCCCTGACTTCGGACTCATTCGTCTGGAAACCGCCAGGTCTCCGACGCTCCCACGAGGGGCACCGCTGTTCCCCGCAGCCGGACGGTCGCCTCCGGTGATCCCGCCCGCCCCCCCGTTCCGAAGGCGAGGCGTCACCCTGCCCCGGCCCCCGGGGAGCGAGGTCTCCCGGAGTGGCAGGCCGAAGTCACCGGTGTCCCGCCCATCACCCGGTCGGGTGGTAGCCCGTTGAGCGCGGCGTGGTCGCCCACCGGCTTTCACCCCCGCGCGGTACTCCTTCTCTCGGCCTCAACCCACCTCCATCCCAAGGCAGGTACCCCCGTATGACCACGTTCCCCGTCCGGGCCGGCCGACTGGCCAAGGCAGCGCTGGTGCTCTCCCTCGCCCTCGCCGCCCTCCCGGCGGCGGCCGCGCTGCCCGCCTCGGCCGCGCCCGCTGTCGCCCCAGTCCTCGCACCCGCCGACGCCATCTACCCGCCGCTGTCGGTGGAGGACCTCCCGGCGCAGGTCGGCCGCGCCTGCGCCATCTGGCGCGACCTCGACTGGCCCACCACCGCCAGGCCGGTGGACTACCGGATCCCCGGCCCCGAGTACATCCGCGGCGGCAACCCGTACGGCAACCGCAGCGGCGACCTCCCGGCCGGTGGCCAGTACCACGAGTACGATGTCAACCCGCGTCCCACCCCGACCACCCACCGCGACGCCGAGCGGATCATCCGCGACGAGGACACCCGGCAGGTCTGGTACACCGACGACCACTACGACAACTTCCGTGAGATCGCGGGCGGATGCTGACCGCCACCACCGCCCTCCGCGATCGTACGGGCGCCACCGCATGACCGACCCGACCCCGCTGGACCTGCTCGCGGCCGCCCGGTGGGACCTCCTGCCGGGCCGTCCGTGGGCCGGCCTGGCGGACCCGTGCACCAGCGGCGCCGTCCACTCGCACCGCGTGCGCGGCGAACTCTGCCGGACCAAACCGGAGTTGTTCAACGAGTGGGCCAAAGCCCTGGCGTTCCCGGCCTACTTCGGCCACAACTGGGACGCCTTCGAGGAATGCCTCGCCGACACCCGCTACCCGCCCCGGCAGTCGGACCCGGCCGGGCTGCTGATCCTGGTGAGCGGCGCCGAGGCCGTCCTCGTCGATGAGCCGGTCCGCGAGCTGACGATCCTGCTCCAGGTCCTCGACACGGCCGCCACCGACGTGGGCCCGTCCCTGCGGGTGCTGTTCCTCAGCGACGACCCCGGCGCCGTGGAACGACGGCTGCGCGCGGCGACCCGGGCCATGTGAGCGGTCTGCGCCGACTCGAACGACGCCGGGCCGACCAGGGCGGCACGGCGAAGGGGTCCCACCGACCGGTGGGACCCCTTCGCGCGGGCGGGTCAGCCCGCCGCCGGCCGGACCGCGACCGCGTCGATCTCGAAGAGCATCCCCGGCAGGGCGAGCGAGGCGACCCCGCTGAGCGTCTGCGCGGGCAGCCGGTCGCCCCAGGCCCCGGCCAGGGCCCTGCCGAGGACGGCCAGCTTCTCCAGGTCGTGGTCGACGATGTACGAGCCGAGCCGGACGATGTGCTCGAAGCCGAGGCCGACCCCGGCGAGCGCGGTGCGCAGGTTGGCGAGGGCGAGCTCCACCTGGGCGGCGAAGTCGCCGGGCACGACCTGGCCGGTGGCGTCGGAGGCGTACTGGCCGCCGATGAACACCGGTTCGCCGGGCGCGGAGGCGGCGTGGCTGTAGCCGAACGGCGTCGGGTCGTGCAGGCCGGGCGGGTTGGTGATGGTGCGGGTGTCGGTCACGGGGTTCCTCCCCTGTTGTCGGGCCGGGCCCGGTGCCGGGCGGTCTACGGCTCGGACCGGGCGGCTTCCTCCCGGGCGTCGCGCCAACTCGGCGACTCCAGGAAGTGGTTGTCGAAGAGGTCCTGCTTGGCGAGCAGCTCCTCGACCGTCGCCTCGCCCGCGCGGATGCGCTCCAGCAGGCGGAAGTAGTCGAAGCGCTCCACCCCGGGGGTGATCACGATCAGCAGGTCCGCCCCGGAGTCCGGCGCCGCCGCGAAGGCGTGCGGCAGATGGGGCGGCACCACCACGAGGTCGCCGCTCCGGGCGGTGACCACCTCGTTCCCGACCAGCACCTGGGCCGAGCCGTCGACGACGAAGAACAGCTCCGAGGAACCCCCGTGGTAGTGCGGAGTGGCGCCGTCCTTTCCGCGTCCCAGCGTGACGCGCAGGGTGCTCAGGGCGCCGCCGGTGGCGCTGGAGTCCGCCAGCAGCCGCCCCTTGCCGCCGAGCATTCCGACGGTCTCGGCTTCGTCGCCCCGCACCACCACGGCTTCCGGTCCGATCAACGTCATTGGCCTCTCCCCACAGTGAGCGCTCCGATAGTTCCCTGGCTGATAGTACTACGTCTAACTATCTCCCATCGAATAATATGCCCCTATGGATCACGTGGACGTCATGCTCGACCAGTGGAGCCGGGAGCGCCCGGACCTCGACCTGGCGGCGGTCGGCACCGTCGGCCGCCTCGGCCGCTTCGCGCTGCTCGCGGGCCGGGCGGTCGAAGAGGTGTTCAAGCAACACGGTCTCCAGCGCGGCGAGTTCGACGTCCTCGCCACCCTGCGCCGCTCCGGCGCCCCGTACGAACTGATGCCCTCCGAACTCGCCGCGCTGCTGCTGATGTCGCGGGCCGGCATGACCAGCCGGATCGACCGGCTGGAATCGGCGGGCCTGGTGGAACGCCGCACCGACCCGGCGGACCGGCGCAGCGTCCGCATCGCCCTCACCGCGGCCGGCCGCGCCCTCGTGGACGCCGCCTTCACCGACCACGCGGCCAACGAGACCGCGCTGCTCTCCGCCCTCTCGGACGAGGAACGGGCCGCCCTGGACGGGCTCCTGCGCAAACTGCTCGCCGACGTCGAGGGCGCGGAGAGCCCGGCGTCCTGACGGCCCCGCCCGATGCCCGCAGGTCAGCGGCGGTGCGGCCGGGGCGGGTGAACCTTAACGGCGGCTCAAGCGTCAACATCACCCCTTGACGGGGGAGTTGGTCTAGTCCA
>NZ_JBFBIL010000007.1:0-212736 GCF_040685575.1 Kitasatospora sp. NPDC088351
GCGAAGAGGCAGGTGACGACGGCGAGGCCACCGATGCCCCAGGTGGAGACGATGAAGTACCAGACCTGGCCGACGGTCCTGGTCAGCGTCATCTGGGCCTTGTCGGGGTCGGTGAGGCCCTCCAGCAGGAAGTCGCCGACCTTGCTCGGCTCGACGGTGAACTGCCGGTTCAGCCAGGCCGAGAGCAGCTTGGCGCCGGCCACGAAGACCCCGAGCGCCCCGAGCCCCGCCACCGTGGTGCGCCAGGGCGCCCAGCGCAGCACCAGCACGCCGAGGAAGACCACCGCGGTCAGCGCGACCACCACGCCGCCCCGGTCGTGCGTGGCCATCGCGTACCCGGCGGCCGCGCCCGTCCCCGCCGCGTACCAGGCACGGCGCTTCACCGGGCCGTCGCTGAGCCAGCCGTGCATGCAGAGCAGCCAGGCCAGGATCAGCACCGGCAGGACGGTGTCCGACATGACGAACTCGGAGTAGAAGATCACCGGCGGCAGCAGCGCGGTGACGCCGGCGAAGACGTACGCCAGCAGCCGACGGACCCCGAGGCGGCGCAGCGCCAGGAAGGCCAGCGGGAAGACCAGCGCGTTCAGCAGCGCGTTGATCCCCATGATCAGGTGGTAGGCCGTCACAGGATCGTCGGAGAGCCGCAGCGCCGGGGAGATCAGCAGCGGGTAGCCGCCGGGGATCACCACGCCGACCGGCATCTCGGTGGTCGGCCGGCCGGCCAGCACGCGGGCCAGGACCAGGTACCCGTCCTCGTCCGCGTGCACCGACGGGTAGCTCAGGTGCCGGACGAGCACCAGCCGGAAGAGCACCTCCACGGCGTAGCCGACGAGCAGCGCCACCGGCCAGAACCAGCGGTGGCCCCGGGCCTCGTCGAACCGCCGCACCACCCGGCCCGGCAGGCCCGACGGGCGGGTCGCGGCGGCCGCCGGAGTCCTACTCCCCGGGGCACCGCCCGGGTGCTCTTCGACGGTCTCTGTTGAAGTCTGCACTGATCTCCGACTCTTCCCCTGGTAGCCCGGCTCTGAGATGGATGCGGCAGGCCGGGCCGGCCTGTCCGCGGCCCGCCCGGCAGCCCGCGGGGCTCCACTCGGCAGACCAGTTGTGGAGGTCACGCTAACAACTCGCGCAGACCCGGCGCCCGCGCACCCCTCGGAGGCGGTCGCACACGGACCGCCGTCCCCGACGGTCTGTTCCCTTAGCACACTCCGCGTAGCGCTCACCCTAACGGCGGGCAAAGAATGTGCCATAACGCGCTCCGGCGGTCGGCACTGTGCCGACCGCCGGAGCGGAACCGTTTGCGCAAGTGGTCCGGGCCCGCCGCCGCACGGGCGCCGGGGGCGCGGACGAACCGTCCTACGCCCTGCCGACGAGTTCGCGCCGGTTGGCCGCCGCACGGGTGGCGGGCTGGATGGACTTCAGGTGCTTGGGCATCCGGCGGATCATCGCGAGCAGCAGCACCAGGCCGGCGCGGGCCAGGTAGATCGTCGCCTTGATCGGGGAGGCGCTGGGCGTGCCGGTGGTCCGCTCGCGCATCGCCACCGGGACCTGCCGGATGACGAAGCCGCAGCGGGCGGCGCCGACCATGCTCTCGATGGTGTCGCCCAGGTACTCGACCGGGTACCACTGCGAGAAGAACTCGATCATCGGCTTGTTGCAGGCCTTGAAGCCCGAGGTGGTGTCGGTGAGGCGGGTGCCGGTGATCCGCGAGAGCACCACCGACAGCAGCTTCATCGCCCAGCTGCGCGGGCCGCGCACCTTGTAGCTGCCCTGACCGGCGAAGCGGGCGCCGATGACCAGGTCCGCCTCCTGGAGCTTCGCCAGCAGGTCCGGCACGTACGCGGGGTCGTGCTGGCCGTCGGCGTCGCACTGGATGGCCACGTCGTAGTCGTGCAGGTGCGCGTAGCGGTAGCCGAACCGCATGGCGCCGCCGACGCCGAGGTTGTACGGCAGCTGCGCGACCCGGGAGCCGGCCCCGGCGGCGACGGCCGCGGTGTTGTCCACCGAGCCGTCGTCCACCACCAGGGTGTCCACTCCGGGGAGCTTCTCCTGGATCTCGCGGAGGATCTTGGGCAGCCCCTCCGCCTCGTTCCACGCGGGGAGGATGATCAGTACCCGCTTGCCGTCGATCATGCGGTCACCCCGGGGTCGGTCGACTTGCTGCCGTCGTTGCTGCTGCGCGCGATCGGGTAGCCGTGGTGCTCGGCCAGGTGGGCCCGCATCATGGCGACGTCCTCGGCCAGGGTCCTGGTCTCCGCTTCCAGCCGGGACGCCTCCCAGCTGAGGTGCAGGGAGACCAGCAGGACCAGCACGAAGCCCGCGAAGAGGACCAGGCTCACGCCGGACGCGATTCCGAGCCGGCGCGCGGTTGAGTCCAGAATCGTGGGGAAGAATCCGAGCGGCGCCACGACGACGCCGATCGCGAGCCAGATTGCCGCGTACTTCTCCCGGAGTTGCTGTCGGCGCAGCAGCTCCAGGATGTAGACGAGCACCAGCACGCCGGTGATCGAAGTGATGACGGTGAGATGCACGACTGGAAGCGCCTTTCAGCGGCAGTGGCGTGGCCAAGGGTAATCACATATTAAAGGCGTGGCGTGAACGGGCCGCCGCCGCCAGTTGTGCTAGGCCCGAGGACGAAGCGTCACACCTCCGACGTGTGACGCGCCGCCAGCGGTTCCTTCGGCTCCGCCACGGCACCGGCCGGGGCGGCCAGGGAACGGGCCAGCGCCCATAGCATGGCAGCCGCGCTCACACCCGCACCAGCCAGGTAGGCCAGTTCGACGCGGGTGGCGATGTCGCCGGGCACCAGGGTGACGGCCGTCAGGACCAGCGAGCCGGTCAGCCAGGCGAGCAGCTGCCGCTGGTGGCGGCCGAGCGACAGCAGCGCCTGGCCGAACACGGTGGCGAGCATGTAGCAGAGGGTGCCGAGCGACAGCCAGAGGAAGTCGACCGAGCCCAGCACGTCCTGTGCCTTGAAGAAGAGCCGGATCGCCCAGGGGCCGAGGATCACCGTCGGCAGCCCGGCGGCCGTGCACATCAGGACCACGATGCCGCCGGTGCGCAGCAGCACCTTGCGGAACTCCGCGTGGTTGCCGGCCGCCGCGGCGCCCGAGAGCGACGAGACCAGCGAGGCCTGGATCGCGGCGTAGGCGAAGAGCGGCACCCGGGCCAGGACCACCGCGTTCAGCAGGGCGGCGATCAGCGCCTTGGAGGACGGCGAGAGCACGCCGACGCTCACCACCGCGGCGTTGACCATGAGCTGCGCCAGCAGCGTCGAGCCGGTCAGCAGGCCGAGGCCGGTGACGACGTCGCGCCAGACCGGGGCGGGACCGCCGCGCCGGTCGGCGAGGACCGAACGCATCCCGATCGCCGAGGCGGCGAGCGGCGCCACCACCAGGATCAGGCTGAACGCCAGGGCCGAATGGGCGCCGAACAGCGGGATCAGCGCGGCCAGCCCGATCCGCAGCCCGCCGTCGACGCCGAGCTGCAGGCCGTAGGCGCCGAACCTGCCGAGTCCGGCCAGCGCCCCGCGGGCCACCGAGCTGACCGCCAGGCCGACCAGCGCGCCTGCCATGCCGGCCACCAGACCGAGGTCGCCGGAGAAGAAGCGGTCCGCGATCGGCCGGGCGGCGGCCGCGACCGCGGCCAGCACCACGACCAGCACCACGGCGGTGGCCAGCAGCACCCGCCGGATGGCCGGCCCCGGTCCCTGGCCGGCCACGTCGCGGGCGGCGACCAGGCGGGTCAGCTCCAGCTCGACCGGCGAGAACAGCCCGTACCCGACGGACATCACCAGGGTCCAGAGCATCGAGACCCCGGCGACCTGGGTGGTGTCCAGGCTGTGCCCGGCGAGTGCCAGGAAGATGTACGAGGAGACACCGAGGACCACGGTGCCCCCCGCCACGAGCCGCACCCCCGGGGGCAGCGCCCCCAGCAGCTTGGCCACCGGGTTCGTCATCGCAGCGTGGCCTTGGCCTTCAGCGGCTCCCACCAGGCGCGGTTCTCGCGGTACCAGGCGATGGTGGCGGCGAGGCCGTCCTCGAAACGGACCTGCGGGGCGTAGCCGAGCTCCTCGCCGATCTTGGTGATGTCCAGCGAGTAGCGCAGGTCGTGGCCCTTGCGGTCGGCGACCGGCTCGACCATGGACCAGTCGGCGCCGGCGGCCTCCAGCAGCAGGCCGGTCAGCTCCTTGTTGGTGATCTCGGTACCGCCGCCGATGTTGTAGACCTCGCCGGCCCGGCCCTTGCGCATGGCCAGCTCGATGCCGCGGCAGTGGTCGGAGACGTGCAGCCAGTCGCGGATGTTGCCGCCGGTGCCGTACAGCGGCACCTTCCGGCCGTCCAGCAGGTTCGTGGTGAACAGCGGGATGACCTTCTCCGGGAACTGGTAGTGCCCGTAATTGTTGGAGCAGCGGGTGACCACCACGTCCATGCCGTGGGTGCGGTGGTAGGCCAGCGCCAGCAGGTCCGACCCGGCCTTGGAGGCGGAGTACGGGGAGTTGGGGGCCAGCGGCCACTCCTCGGTCCACGAGCCCTCGGAGATCGAGCCGTACACCTCGTCGGTGGAGACGTGCACGAAGCGGGCGACACCGTGCTTGCGGGCCGAGTCCAGCAGCACCTGGGTGCCCAGGACGTTGGTGACCACGAACGGGCCCGCGCCCTCGATCGACCGGTCGACGTGCGACTCGGCCGCGAAGTGCACGACCACGTCGTGCCCGGGCATCACCTGGTCGACGGCGTCCACGTCGCAGATGTCACCGCGGACGAAGGAGTAGCCGCTGTGACCGGCGACAGGCGCCAGGTTGGCCTCGACGCCCGAGTAGGTGAGCTTGTCGAAGACGGTGATCTGATCCGTTGCGTCGGCGCCGAGCAGCTGCCGGACGAACTCTGAACCGATGAAGCCGGCGCCGCCGGTGACGAGGATGCGCATAGTGCGGGCAGTCTACCGGTGCGCCCCGGGGCCATCGCCCCGGGCCAGCGGGGGGCCCGGCCACTCACATAAGCTGCGGGGCATGCGTGGAATCCTCTTGGCGGGCGGCACCGGGTCACGACTGTGGCCGCTGACCCGAGCAGTCTCGAAGCAGCTTCTGCCGGTCTTCGACAAACCGATGATCTACTACCCGCTGTCGACCCTGGTCATGGCCGGTATCAGCGAGATCCTGATCATTACCACCCCGCAGGACCAGGAGCAGTTCCAGCGCCTGCTCGGCGACGGCTCCCAGTTCGGGCTCAAGCTGGAGTACGCCGTCCAGGAGAAGCCCGAGGGCATCGCGCAGGCCTTCGTGCTCGGCGCCGACTTCATCGGCGAGGAGCCCGTCGCGCTGATCCTGGGCGACAACATCTTCCACGGCAGCGGCCTCGGCACCCGGCTCGCGCAGCGCACCGCCCCGACCGGCGGCATGGTCTTCGCCTACCCGGTGGCCGACCCGACCGCGTACGGCGTGGTGGAGTTCGACGAGAGCGGCCAGGTCATCTCCATCGAGGAGAAGCCGACCCAGCCGAAGTCCCGCTACGCGGTGCCCGGCCTTTACTTCTACGACAACCGCGTGGTCGAGATCGCGGCCGGCCTGAAGCCGAGCGCCCGCGGCGAGCTGGAGATCACCGCCGTCAACGAGGAGTACCTCAAGACCGGCGAACTGCACGTCACCATCCTCGACCGCGGTACCGCCTGGCTCGACACCGGCACGTTCGTCTCGATGGTCCAGGCCTCCGAGTTCGTCCGGGTCATCGAGGAGCGCCAGGGCTTCAAGATCGGCTGCATCGAGGAGGCGGCCTGGCGGGCCGGCCTGATCGACTCCGCGCGGCTGCGCGAGCTGGCCGAGCCGCTGTGCAAGAGCGGCTACGGCGACTACCTGATCGCCCTGCTCGACGAGGAGGGCGACCAGTGAGGTTCCGCGAGCTGTCCATCGCCGGCGCCGTCGAGGTCACCCCGCAGCAGCACGGCGACCCCCGCGGCCTGTTCATGGAGTGGTACCGCTTCGACCGCCTGGAGGAGGCCGTCGGCCACCCGCTGCGGCTCGCCCAGGGCAACCTGTCGGTGTCCGCCAAGGACGTGGTGCGCGGTGTCCACTTCGCCGACGTCCCGCCCGGCCAGGCCAAGTACGTCAGCTGCGTCCGCGGCGCCGTGCTCGACGTGATCGTGGACCTGCGGGTCGGCTCCCCCACCTTCGGCCGCTGGGAGTTCGTCCGGCTGGACGACGTGGACCGCAAGTCCGTCTACCTCTCCGAAGGCCTGGGCCACGGTTTCTGCGCGCTGAGCGACGACGCCACGCTGTCGTACGTCTGCTCGGAGACCTACAACCCGACCGGCGAGCACGCGGTGCACCCGCTCGACCCGGACCTCGGGATCGAGTGGCCCACCGACGCCCCGCAGCTGTCCGCCCGGGACGCCGCCGCCCCCTCGCTGGCCGAGGCGCTCGCCACCGGTCTGCTCCCGGACTACGAGAAGTGCCGGGCGTTCACCGAGAGCCTGCGCACCCGCTGAACCGATCCGATGCCCGGGTCCGCGCCCTCCGGCGCCGGCCCGGGCATCGGCGTCCGGCCCCGGCGAGGGCCGTCCGCGGGCTCAGTATGATGGGCCCGCCGCGGGGTCTTCGCCCTGCCTCCGGCCCCGACTCCGACCAGCGGATGTGCCCCACCATGACCACTCTGGAAATCCTGCTTCCGTACTACGGAGACGTCGCGCTGATGCAGGCCGCGGTCCGCAGCGTGCTGGCCCAGAGCGACCCGGACTGGCGGCTGACCGTCGTGGACGACGGCCGGGAGCCGGGCGTCCCGGAGTGGTTCGCGGAGCTCGGCGACCCGCGGGTGCGCTACTTCCGCAACGAGCGGAACCTCGGCGTCACCGGCAACTACCGCAAGTGCCTGGGCATGGCCGAGCACGAGTACCTGGTGTTCATGGGCACCGACGACATCATGCTGCCCGAGTACGTCGCCACCGTCCGGTCGATCCTGGCCCAGTACCCCGGCGTCGCGATGATCCAGCCCGGCGTCGAGGTCATCGACGGCAGCGGGAAGCCGAGCAGCTCGCTCGCCGACGAGGCCAAGCGGCGGATCTACGCACCCCGGCAGCAGGGCCGCGTCCTGATGGGCGGCGAGGACCTCGCGGTCAGCCTGCTCAAGGGCAACTGGCTGTACTTCCCGTCGATCTGCTGGCGCACCGAGGCCGTGAGGACCACCGGCTTCCGCGACAACCTGGAGATCATCCAGGACCTCGCCCTGGTCATCGACCTGCTGCAGGCCGGCGAGCAGATGGTCGTCGACGACGTCCGGGTGTTCCAGTACCGCCGGCACACCGTCAGCATCTCCTCCAAGTCCGCCTTCAGCGGCACCCGCTTCACCGAGGCCCGGCGGTACTTCCTGGACGCCGCCGACCGCCTCGACGCGCACGGCTGGCCGAAGGCCGCGAAGGCGTCCCGGATGCACCTGTCGGCCCGGATCCACGCCCTCACCCTGGTCCCCGGTGCGATGCGCGCCGGTCAGTGGGACGGCGCGAAGACCCTGCTGCGCAACGCCACCAGCACGGCCAGCCGGCCTCGCTGACCCTCCCCACCCCTGGAGTCCCCCGCAATGACCGCACCGCACACGGCCCCGGCCCGGGTGGCCGTCCTCGGCGGCACCGGCTTCATCGGCCGGGTGCTCGGCGCCCGGCTCCTGGAGCACGGCGCCGAGGTCATCAGCCTCGCCCGCAAGGCCCCCGCCGACCCGGCCCCCGGCCGGTTCGTCGCCTTCGACCTCTCCTCCGACGCCGCGGCCGACCTCACCGAGCTGCTCGACCGGGAGCGGATCGACACGGTGGTCAACGCGGCCGGCGGCATGTGGGGCCTGACCGACGAGCAGATGTACCAGGCCAACGTGGTCCTGGTCGACCGGCTGATCGAGGCCGTCTCGGCGATGGCCGCCCCCGCCCGGCTGGTCCACCTCGGCACCGTGCACGAGTACGGCATGGCGCCGATCGGCGTCAGCCAGCGGGAGAGCGACCAGGCCGCCCCGGTGATGGAGTACGGCAGGCTCAAGCTCGCCGCCACCGAGGCCGTGGTCCGCGCCGTCGAGGCCGGCCGGATCGACGCCGTGGTGCTGCGGCTCGGCAACGTGGTCGGCGCCGGCCAGCCCGGCCACAGCCTGCTCGGCGTGATGGCCGCCAAGCTGGACGCCGCCCGGCGGGCCGGCGAGACCGCTCAGCTCTCGCTTCAGCCGCTCACCGCGCAGCGCGACTTCGTCGACCTCACCGACACCCTCGACGCCGTGATCCTGGCCGCCACCGACCGCTCGGCCCCGCCGGTGGTCAACATCGGCACCGGCTCCGCCGCCTCCGCCCGGCTGCTCGTCGAGCTGCTGATCGAGGAGAGCGGGGTGCCCACCGAGATCACCGAGGTGCCCGCGCCGGCCGGCACCGGCCCGGAGACCGAGTGGCAGCAGCTCGACATCACCGTCGCCCGTGAGCGGCTCGGCTGGACCCCCCGGCGCACCCTGCGCCAGGCCGTCTCGGAGCTCTGGCAGGCCCAGGCCGCCACGCCCGCCCCGTAGGCACCCGGCCGGGACCGTACGGTCTCCACCGCGCTCCGGCCGCCACGCCGCAGTGCCTCTCCCCTCGGGCCAGCCCCGACCCAGTCCTTGAGGAACCCATGAGACCCCGCAGTCTGTTCCACTCCCGGGGCACACTGGCCGAGCTGTTCTCCGGCCGTGCCAACAGCTTCGGCCTGCTGCGCCTGCTGCTGGCCACCTCCGTCGTGGTCTCGCACGTCTACCCGCTCGCGTGGGGGCATCTGGACCCGCTGTGGAAGTTCAGCGGCGAGCAGACCGACCTCGGGAAGATGGCCGTGATCGGCTTCTTCGTGCTCTCCGGGTTCATGATCACGGGCAGCGGCCGACGTTCCACCATCGGCCGCTACAGCTGGCACCGGGCGCTGCGGATCCTGCCCGGCCTCTGGGGCTCGCTGCTGATCTCCACCCTGGTCATCATCCCGCTGCTGTACCGCTGGCAGCACCACACCCTGGAAGGCTTCTGGAGCCACCCCAACGGCCCGAAGACCTACCTGACCGGCACCTGGAACACCTCGCTGACCGGCGGCTGGGACGTCTCGGGCGTGATCGCGGAGGGCGTGCGGCGCGGCACCAACTTCGACGGCAGCGTCAACGGCGCCCTGTGGTCGCTCAAGTACGAGATCCTCTGCTACATAGTCGTCGGGCTGCTGGCGGCCGGCGGGGTCCTGCTGCGGGCCCGCCGCTTCGTGCCGCTGGCCATGGTCGGGCTCTGGATCCTGATCCTCAACGACTGGATCGACGCGCCCGGCTGGCGGGGCATCCCCGGCGACATGGGCTCCGGGGTGAACGTCCCGTTCCTCGGCTCGATGAGCATCCACTTCATCGTCCATCTGGGCTTCGTCTTCCTGCTCGGCGCCACCTTCCAGCTCTACCGCGAACGTGTCCCGGTGCACGACGGCCTGGCGCTGCTGTCGGCGCTGGCCTTCGCGGCCACCCTGTGCTGGGGCGGGGTCTTCGTGATCGGCTACCCGGCCTTCGCCTACCTGCTCTTCTGGCTCGCGATCAGGCTGCCGCGCCTGTTCCAGAAGATCGGCCGCAAGCGGGACTACTCGTACGGCATCTACATCTACGGCTTCACCGTCGAGCAGGCGCTCGCGATGCTCGGCTACGCCAAGCACGGCAAGCTGGTCTTCCTCGCCTGCGCGCTGGCCGGGACGGTCGTGCTGGCCGCGCTCTCCTGGCACCTGATCGAGGCGCCCGCGATGAAGCTCAAGGACTGGACGCCCGGGCCGGTGCGCAGGCTCAAGGACCGGCGCCGGGACGGTGGTTCACCGGAGTCGTCGAACACGCCGGAGCCGGCCGCCCCGGCGGGCCAGGAGCCGCAGCCGGTCCGGCCGCCGACCGTCTCGGCCTGATGCGGAGGGCTCCGGCTCGCTGACCCCCGGATACGCGAAGAGCGCCCGGTGGCGATTCCCTGGAGAGGATCGCCACCGGGCGCTCGCGGTATCGGCGGGCCGGACGGTCAGTCCTTGAAGACCCAGACCTTCATCAGCAGGAAGCGCACCACGGTCGCCAGGCCGTTCGCCACGACGAGGCCGCCGACCTCCACCACCTTCGAGGCGTGCGGCGCGGCGACGTCCAGCAGGGCCAGCACACCGCTGCTCAGGCCCAGCCCGATCAGGAACGCGACCGCGCCCTGGAGCTGGTGCCGCAGCGCCCCCTCGGACCCGGTGATCCCGAAGGTGAACCGGCGGTTGGCCGCGGTGTTGGCGACCGCGCTCACCGCCAGGGCGATCAGGTTGGCCGCCTGCGGGTTGACGAACTGCCGCGCGACGACGTACAGCCCGAGGTAGAAGAGCGTGCTCAGAACCCCGATGACCAGGAAGGACGGGATCTGGCGCTTGGCCGCGCCGGACGGCCGCGCGGCGGCCGAATCGTCCTGCGCCGTCGCGGCCTGCTTGTCGGTGGAGACCATCTCAATGCCCATGATTCGTCGTCGGATCGGATCGGTCGGATCAGGCCAGCTCGTACACAGCCACCCGGCCGTTGTCGAACACCTGCTTGGCGAGGTTCCTGAGGAGCGGCGACTCGGCGCCCGCCTTGCGCTGGACCACCAGGTAGCGGACGTGGTGGTCGTTGTGCAGGCGGCTCAGGATGTCGGGCGTGGGCTGGTAGAAGGCCTCCTCGTTGAGCTTGAGCAGCGCCTCGTCCCAGAAGGTGGCCGTGGTCGCCGCCGCACCGCCCGCGGTGGCCATGAGCCGCGGCGCGTACGCCCAGCCCTCGATCAGCACCGAGCGCTCGGAGTAGGCGCCGAGCCAGTGGGAGCGGTAGTTGTCGCAGTACGGACCGTTGACGTAGTCGTCGAACTGCCAGCAGTGGCTGTTGGTGGCCAGCACGTCCGCCGGGTCGCTGTGCGAGCGGATCCACCGGGCCGCGTCGACCTGGGTCGCGGGGAGCACCCAGGTGCCCTCCCAGAGCACCTTCCTGGCCTGCAGCGCGTCCAGGGCCAGCCCGGGGACGCCGACGGCGAGGGTCGCGGTCAGCAGGACGATGCCGCCGCGGCCGCGCAGGGCCGGTACGCCCCGCGAGAGGGCCCACCAGGCGAGCCCGCAGAGCAGCGCGATCCCGGCCAGGGCCGCGGCGGCGACCAGTGCGGGCAGCAGCGGCGTGTACGAGGTCCAGACCTTGGTGTCACCGAACAGCCCGATCGCGTGCTCCGCCCACTGCGCCGAGTAGCGGTAGAGCACGAAGGTCAGCACGGCGATCAGCGTCAGCGCACCGGCCGCGAGCGCGGCCCTGGCGCGGCCCGGGAGCGCGGCCCGGTCGAACGCCTCGCTGTAGCCCCAGGCCGAGAGCAGCACGCCGAACGGCAGCCCGGCGATGGTGAAGTAGCTGGAGTTGAAGCCGTTGACGGCGAGGTACGCGGCCGGTCCGGCCACCGCACCGCCGAGCAGGAACCACTGCACCGGGTCGAGGTTCAACCGGCTGCGCCACAGCAGCGGCACCATCCCGACCACCTTGAGCTGGTGGTTCAGCAGGAAGGCAACCAGGGTCGCGGCGACCACGACGGCCTGTACCGCCGCCGAACGGCTGTGCTGCGGATCGGCCCAGTACTGCTGGATGTTGCCGAACGGGATGACCTCCAGGCCGTAGCTCTCGAAGTCGAAGATGACGGCCGTCGCGAAGAGCTGCGCGGCTCCCAGCACCGCGCCCAGGCCCACGATCGTCCAGGGGATGCGCCGGGTACCGATCAGGACCATCAGCCCGGCGAAGGCCAGGCCCGCCAGGGTCACCGGGAGCGAGCTGGCCTTGGCCGCGCTGGAGGCCAGCGCGAACAGCCCGGTGAGGACGAAGGCACCCCGGCCGATGGCCGGGACCGCCTGTGCGGCGCCCTCCCGGCTCCGCCGCAGGGCATCGCCGACGACCCCGATCAGCGCGATCAGCAGCGGCTGACTGTACGTCAGCGAAAGGCTCACGAAGGACATCAGCCGCACGGCCGGCGCCCCGAAGGTCCAGCTGCTGACGTTGTTGGGGTAGGCGGCGGTGAACTCGCCGACCGCGAAGACCAGGACGGCCGCCACCGGACCGGCCCAGGCCCGGCCGCTGAGCCGCTGGGCGACCACCGCGGTGATCAGGATGCCCAGCGCGCTGAGCGCCGGGACCATCAGCCGCATCTCGATCACCGGCAGGTCGATGTGCCCGACCATGTCGCCCATCGCCATGTGGACGAAGGTGAACCAGTGGTAGTGCAGCGGCTCCCCCGCCGCCTGAGGCAGGGTCAGCGGGAAGTTGTGCTTGGCGTTCCCGGCGAGCGAGAGCAGGTAGGGCAGGTCGCCGTACTGCCGGGTGGTCTCGTCCGTCGGCAGGATCGGGAACTTGGAGAGGAAGACCTGGTAGTAGTACGCCGAGGTGAGCGCCACCGCGCCGGCCACCGCCCAGGACCAGCCCTCCGACTGGCGGCGGTAACCGCTCGGGCGCCAGTGCCGCCGCAGGGCGGGCACCGCGGCGAACGGGACGACCACGAGAAGCGGCCAGGCGATCGCCGCCTGCTGCAGGCCGAGCGGCATCAGCAGCGCCCAGGCACCGAGCTCCAGGACGAGACCGGTGGCCGCGCCGAAGGCGAGGTCCTCGATCAGGGTGTACGGCCGGCGCCGGAGCGCCCGGAACACCAGGGTGCCGGGGAGCAGGACACCCCAGGCCGCGTAGAAGGTGTAGCGGGCGATGTCACCCGCCGAGGTGTCCGCGGACAGCAGCAGCGCCACCAGGAACAGGTAGGCGGCGGCCGCCGGGGCGAACCGCCGCAGCCTCAGGAGCACCGAGTCCTCGTGCGCACCGGCCGGCGTGGACCGCCCCGGGTCGCCCGGCCGGCTCCCACCGGGTGCCTCCGGCGAGGTTGCCGTTCTGTCGGTGCTGCCCATGGTGTCCATTCTGTTGTCCGGGCTCTGCGTTGGCGCCACGGTCCGCGACGCGACTGCGTCCGCGGCGGTCGGCCACCGCCGCGGACGGACTGTTCGTCAGCCTGCGTACGAGGCGGTGCGGCGGGCCGTCGCGGGGTCGCGCTCGTCCGCCGAGTCGTAGCCCACGAAGTAGGCCGGGCGGGCCTGCGCCGCCGAGTAGATCCGGCCGACGTACTCACCGAGCAGACCCATGCAGACGAGCTGCACGGCGCCGAGGAACAGCATGCCGATGAACAGCGAGGACCAGCCGGGCACGGTCTTGCCCAGCGCGTACTCGACCGTGGTGTAGATGCCCAGGGCGAAGCAGAGCACGAAGCTCAGCAGACCGAGCCAGGTGGCGAGCCGCAGCGGGCTGGCGGAGAAGTTGGTGATGCTGTCGATGGCCAGGCGGACCATCTTGGAGAGCGGGTAGTGGGTGCTGCCGGCCACCCGCTCCTCGCGCACGTAGACGACCTCGCCGCTGGGGAAGCCCAGCCACGGCACCAGCAGGCGGTAGACCGGCTGGTGCTCGGGCAGCGCCTTGAGCGCGTCCACGGCGGCCCGGCTGAGCAGGCGGAAGTCACCGGCCTGGTTGGGCATGTTCTTGCCGACGAGCTTGCGCATCAGCCAGTAGTAGGCGCCGGCCGTACGCCGCTTGAAGAAGGTGTCGGTACCGCGGTCGCCGCGCACGCCGTAGACGATGTCGAGGTTCTGCTCGCGGGCGAGCGAGAGCATCTCGGGGATCTTCTCCGGCGGGTCCTGCAGGTCCGCGTCGATGGAGACGACGTAGTCGCCGAAGGCGCGGTGGATACCGGCGGTGAGCGCGGCCTGGTGCCCGGAGTTGCGCGCGAAGCGGACGATCCGGAACTCCGGCCAGTCCTGGTGGATCTTCTGCATGAGCGCCGGGGTGGCGTCGGTGCTGCCGTCGTCGATGCCGACGACCTCGTAGTCGATCCCCAGCTCGTCCAGGATCGGACGCAGCCGCTGGACGGTCAGGGGCAGCGCCTCCTGCTCGTTGTAGATCGGCATCACGACCGACAACAGCGGCGTCGGCCGGCCGGCCGACGCGTCTTCCTGTGCTGCTGCGTTGAACATCGTTGCTCGCCTGTCCCCATGTATCCGAGAGCGACCGAAGGGGCGCGGACCGGCCGGGACGACCCACCGGCTGGAATCCTTCTCCCTCCGCACCCGGAGGATCGCGGACAGCAGCGAGGGAGAGCCCAATGAGCGGCCAGGATAGCAGCACGATCTGGCCACCCTCCCAACAGGCCCTTTACCTGATGCACACCGGCCGATCAGGCCCGACACGCCGAAGGGCCCCGCACACCCGGAAGTGTGCGGGGCCCTTCGGCTCGCCTGTGCGGTACAGGCAGGTCTAGAGCATCAATTACTTGATGATCTTGGTGACCTGGCCGGCGCCGACGGTGCGGCCACCCTCACGGATGGCGAACTTCAGGCCCTCCTCCATGGCGATCGGCTGGATCAGCACGACCGTCATGGCGGTGTTGTCGCCCGGCATGACCATCTCGGTGCCCTCGGGGAGGGTCACAACGCCGGTCACGTCCGTGGTACGGAAGTAGAACTGCGGGCGGTAGTTGTTGAAGAACGGGGTGTGACGGCCACCCTCGTCCTTCGACAGGATGTACGACTGGGCCTCGAACTCGGTGTGCGGGGTGACCGAACCGGGCTTGATGATGACCTGGCCGCGCTCGACGTCCTCGCGCTTGATGCCACGGAGGAGCAGACCGACGTTCTCACCGGCCTGGCCCTCGTCGAGCAGCTTGCGGAACATCTCGATGCCGGTGACCGTGGTGGTGGTCTTGGTCTCCTTGATGCCGATGATGTCGACAGTCTCGTTGACCTTGAGGATGCCACGCTCGATACGACCGGTGACGACGGTGCCACGACCGGTGATCGTGAAGACGTCCTCGATCGGCATCAGGAACGGCTGGTCCACGGCGCGGGCCGGGGTCGGGATGGCCTCGTCGACCGCGTGCATCAGGCCGAGGAGCTTCTCGCCCCACTCCTTGTCGCCCTCCAGCGCCTTCAGCGCGGAGACGCGGACGACCGGCAGGTCGTCGCCCGGGAACTCGTACTCGGAGAGCAGCTCACGGACCTCGAGCTCGACGAGCTCCAGGATCTCCTCGTCGTCCACCATGTCGGCCTTGTTCAGGGCGACAACGATGTAGGGGACGCCGACCTGGCGGGCCAGGAGCACGTGCTCCTTGGTCTGCGGCATCGGGCCGTCGGTGGCGGCGACGACGAGGATCGCACCGTCCATCTGGGCCGCACCGGTGATCATGTTCTTGATGTAGTCCGCGTGACCGGGGCAGTCGACGTGGGCGTAGTGACGCGCCTCGGTCTGGTACTCGACGTGCGCGATCGAGATGGTGATACCGCGCTGCCGCTCCTCCGGCGCCTTGTCGATCTGGTCGAACGGCGTGAAGGGGTTGATCTCCGGGTACGCGTCGTGCAGCACCTTGGTGATGGCCGCGGTAAGGGTCGTCTTACCGTGGTCGATGTGACCGATGGTGCCGATGTTGACGTGGGGCTTCGTCCGCTCGAACTTCGCCTTCGCCACTGCAGTCCTCCTGAGGACAGTTCTGTACGCCGTGCTGACGTCAGTTGGTCTTTGATCGGGTTGGGTACGGGGTGCCGGTGGGCACCCCATGCCGTCCCGCGGGTGGGGGCCGGAGGCCCCCGGGAGAATCCGACCGGATTCTCCCGGGTTGCCTCCTAATAGCCTAAGGGTTCGCAAACATCCCGAATGTCGGGACGTTACTCGCCCTTGGCCTTGGCGATGATGTCGTCCGCCACGTTCCGCGGAACCTCGGCGTACGAGTCGAACTGCATCGAGTAGCTCGCGCGACCGGAGGTCTTGCTGCGCAGGTCACCGACGTAGCCGAACATCTCGGAGAGAGGCACCAGCGCCGAAACGACGCGGGCACCGTGACGCTCGTCCATGGACCGGATCTGGCCACGGCGAGAGTTGATGTCGCCGATCACATCGCCCATGTAGTCCTCGGGCGTGGTGACCTCGACGGCCATCATCGGCTCCAGGAGGGCCGGACCGGCCTTCTTGGCGCCTTCCTTGAAGGCCATCGAACCGGCGATCTTGAACGCGAGCTCGGAGGAGTCGACGTCGTGCGCGGCACCGTCGAGCAGCGTGACGCGGACACCCTGCAGCGGGTAGCCGGCGAGCACACCGAACTCCATGGCCTCCTGGCAGCCGGCGTCGACCGAGGGGATGTACTCCCTCGGCACGCGGCCACCGGTGACCTTGTTCACGAACTCGTAGCCCTCGCCGGACTCGATCGGCTCGATCGCGATCTGGATCTTCGCGAACTGGCCGGAGCCACCGGTCTGCTTCTTGTGCGTGTAGTCGATACGCTCGACGGCCTTGCGGATCGTCTCGCGGTACGCGACCTGCGGCTTGCCGACGTTGGCCTCGACCTTGAACTCACGGCGCATACGGTCGACCAGCACCTCGAGGTGCAGCTCGCCCATACCCGCGATGATGGTCTGGCCGGTCTCCTCGTCCGTGTTGACCTGGAAGGAGGGGTCCTCCTCCGCGAGACGCTGGATGGCGACACCCAGCTTCTCCTGGTCACCCTTGGACTTGGGCTCGATCGCGACGCGGATGACCGGGGCCGGGAAGTCCATGGACTCCAGGATGACCGGGTTCTTCTCGTCGGACAGCGTCTCACCGGTGGTGGTCTGCTTCAGGCCCATGACGGCGATGATGTCGCCGGCGCCCACCGACTCGATCTCCTCACGCTTGTTCGCGTGCATGCGGTAGATCTTGCCGATGCGCTCCTTCTTGCCCTTGACGGCGTTCAGCACCGAGGTGCCGGACTCCAGGCGGCCCGAGTAAACCCGGACGAAGGTGAGCTTGCCGAGGTGCGGGTCCGACATGATCTTGAACGCGAGCGCGGCGAGCGGCTCGTCGTCCGAGGCCTTGCGGGAGATCTTGACCGTGTCGTCACCGGGCTTGGTGCCCTCGATGGACTCGATGTCCAGCGGCGACGGCAGGTACTTGACGACCGCGTCGAGCAGGGGCTGAACGCCCTTGTTCTTGAACGCGGTACCGCAGAAGATCGGCGTGAAGGCCGACTCCAGGGTGCCCTTGCGGATCGCGGCGTAGAGCAGCTCCTCGGGGACGTCCTCGCCCTCCATGGCGAGCTCCATCACCTCGTCGCTGACGTTCGACACGGTGTCGAGCAGCGCCTCGCGGTACTCGTCGGCCTGCTCCTGCAGCTCGGCCGGGATGTCGACGATGTCGTACATCTCGCCCTTGGCGGCCTCGGCGGACCAGACCAGCGCCTTCATACGGACAAGGTCGACAACGCCCTTGAAGTCCGCCTCGGCACCGATCGGGAGCTGCATCACCAGCGGGGTCGCGCCGAGGCGCTCCACGATGGTGTCGACGCAGAAGAAGAAGTTCGCGCCCGTGCGGTCCAGCTTGTTGATGAAGCAGATGCGCGGGACGCCGTAGCGGTCAGCCTGCCGCCACACGGTCTCGGACTGGGGCTCGACACCGGCGACACCGTCGAACACCGTCACCGCACCGTCGAGGACGCGCAGCGAACGCTCCACCTCGACGGTGAAGTCGACGTGACCCGGGGTGTCGATGATGTTGATGGTGTTGTCGACGTCGTCGACCGTCCAGTGACAGGTCGTCGCGGCCGACGTGATCGTGATGCCGCGCTCCTGCTCCTGCTCCATCCAGTCCATGGTGGCAGCGCCATCGTGGACCTCACCGATCTTGTACGAGACACCGGTGTAGAACAGGATCCGCTCGGTGGTGGTGGTCTTGCCCGCGTCGATGTGCGCCATGATCCCGATGTTGCGGACCCTGGCGAGGTCAAGGGAGGTTGCAGCCATGGTGGCTCGTTCTCTCTCTGTCTAGTGACGGGGTAGGGACTACCAGCGGTAGTGCGCGAAGGCCTTGTTGGACTCGGCCATCTTGTGGGTGTCCTCGCGACGCTTCACGGAAGCGCCCAGGCCGTTGCTGGCGTCGAGGATCTCGTTCATCAGGCGCTCGGTCATGGTCTTCTCGCGACGGGCGCGGGAGTAACCGACCATCCAGCGCAGCGCCAGGGTGCTGGCGCGGCCCGGACGGACCTCGACCGGGACCTGGTAGGTCGCGCCACCGACACGGCGGGACTTGACCTCGAGGGCCGGCTTGACGTTCTCCAGCGCGCGCTTCAGCGTCACGACCGGGTCCGAGCCGGTCTTCTCACGAACGCCCTCGAGGGCGCCGTAGACGATCCGCTCGGCGGTGGAGCGCTTGCCGTGCAGCAGGATCTTGTTGACCAGCTGGGTGACGACCGGGGAGCCGTAAACCGGGTCGATGATGACCGGGCGCTTCGGGGCGGGGCCCTTACGAGGCATTCTTACTTCTCCTTCTTGGCGCCGTAGCGGCTGCGAGCCTGCTTGCGGTTCTTGACACCCTGGGTGTCAAGCGAACCGCGGATGATCTTGTAGCGGACACCAGGAAGGTCCTTCACACGACCACCGCGCACCAGCACGATGGAGTGCTCCTGCAGGTTGTGGCCCTCGCCCGGGATGTAAGCGGTGACCTCGATCCCGCTGGTGAGGCGCACACGGGCGACCTTACGAAGCGCCGAGTTCGGCTTCTTCGGGGTGGTCGTGTACACACGCGTGCAGACCCCGCGACGCTGGGGCGAGCCCTTCAGCGCGGGAGTCTTGTTCTTCTCGACCTTGTCCTGCCGGCCCTTTCGGACCAGCTGCTGGATCGTAGGCACCGTTTCTCCGTTTTCTGTGTGCCAAGGCTTGGTGGAACTAACCTGTGGTGTTCCCTCACACACGGCCCCGTGGTCGACCCACGCGGTCGGGTGTGTTGGGCTTATTCCGACACGGAATCCCATGAGCTGATGTACAGCGACGGCGCTCAACGCGCGGGGCGCTGGAAGGCGCTCCGGCTCGGCGCGGCGACCGGTGTGCATGCACGCACAAGGACCCGGGGACACCCCAGGCACAAGGTCAGAGCGTACCTAGCGCATGGAGCTCGGTCAAAACAAATGCAACGCCGCAGGTCGCGGCCGTCGGCCGGATGTCGCGGGGATGTCCCGCGAGCGGACGTCCGGTGTCGGACCGCCTACCTGCCGCTCTACCACAGTCCGGAGCCCGTCGCCACCGCAGCCGCCTCCCACCGCCCGGGGCGGGGTGCCGTCAGTACGATCCGGAGCCGCCGCCACCGCTGAAGAAGATCCCCGCGAGGAGCAGCAGGGTCCAGCCGGCGACCGAGAGCCATCCCAGCACCAGGCCGGTGACGGCCATGCCGTCGCCCTCCTCCTGCCGGACGGACAGCTGCCTCTTGGCGATGTGCCCGCAGATCACGGCGGGCAGGCCGGTCATCCCCATCGTCGGCAGGGTCAGCACGCCGAGCACCAGGGATGCCACCGCGGCGCCGTTGGTGCGGCGCGGCGGCGGAGGCAGGAAGGTCGGCGGGACCACCGGGGCCGGTGCGCCCATCGGCGTCAGCATCGGCGTCACCATCGGACCGGACGGGAGATCGGCCACCAGCCGGGCCAGCTCGCCGTAGGTCTGCGCGCCGCTCGCCGCCTCGAAGCGCTGCCCGTACTCGTCCGCGGAGAGCCGGCCCTCGGCGAAGGCGGCCTTCAGCACGTCGATCGTGCGGTCGCGGTCCGTGTGCGCCGCCCGCATCGCCGACTGCGGCGTGGGCGCGGGCTGCCAGGACCCGGCGTACGGCTTGGCCGGCACCTGCGGCGGCCGACCGCCGTACCCGGGGCCCTGCTCGCCCCACGGCTGAACGGCCATCCGCCACCTCCCGACGCCCCGGCGCGCCGCGCGCGCTCACCGACCTTCATAGTGCAGGACGAACGGGGGTCCTGAGTAGTTGCCACTTTTCCCGACGAGCATGTGGCGCGCTCACACCGGTCGGGCGAGGGACCGTCACTTCGGCCTTCATCCGTTCGGCCCAGACCCGCCGAAGATCGCCCACCCGGGCGACAGTCCGCCCGGGCAATGGCAGGCTGGCCTGGACCGCAGCCCTACCACCGAACAGAGAAGGCCGCCATGCAGGCGTCAGCACCGCCGCCGTTCCCCGCCCCCGTGTCCAGCACCCCCGCCGCCGTCAGCATCCGGGGGCTGTGGAAGCGCTTCGGCAGCCAGGCCGCCGTGGCCGGGCTGAGCCTGGAGCTTCCGGCCGGCGCGTTCATCGGGCTGGTCGGCCCGAACGGCGCCGGCAAGACCACCACCCTGTCGATGGTCACCGGCCTGCTCCGGCCCGACCAGGGCACCGTCCTGGTGCACGGCGCCGACGTCTGGGCCGACCCGGTCGCGGTCAAGGCCAGGATCGGCATCCTGCCCGAGGGCCTGCGGATGTTCGAGCGGCTCAGCGGCCGTGAACTGCTCCAGTACAACGGCCGGCTGCGCGGCCTGCCCGGCGCGGAGGTGGACCGCCGCGCCGAGGAGCTGCTCGCCGTCCTGGACCTGGCCGGCGACGCCGACAAGCTGGTCGCCGACTACTCCACCGGCATGCGCAAGAAGATCGGCCTGGCCGCCGCGCTGCTGCACAACCCCGACGTGCTCTTCCTCGACGAGCCCTTCGAGGGCGTCGACCCGGTCTCCGCCCAGACCATCCGCGGCGTGCTCAAGCGGTACGCGGCGGCCGGCTCCACCGTCGTGTTCTCCAGCCACGTCATGGAGCTCGTCGAGCAGCTCTGCGACTGGGTCGCCGTCATCAACGCCGGCCAGGTGATCGCCCAGGGCCCGCTGGACACCGTCCGCGGCGAGCGCAGCCTGCACGAGTCGTTCCTCGCGCTGATCGGCGTACGCGAGGACGACGGGCAGGCGCTCGGCTGGCTCGGGGGCGGGCAGTGAGCGGCGTGGCCGGCGTGACCGGCGGGATACGCGAAGCCCGCACCCCGGTGCCCGACGGGCGCGCGGTGGTCCGCGCCCTCGTCTCGCTCAAGCTCCGGCTGCTCCGCAACGGCCTCCGGCGCAGCCCCGGGCGGGCCGCCGTCTACATCATCGGCGCGGTGCTCGGCCTGCTGCTCTCCGCCCTGATCGCGCTGGGCATGGTGCTGCTGAACGGCCACCGCGGCGCCGGCGACGCGGGCGTGATGCTGGTCGGCGCGCTCGCCATCGGCTGGGCCGCGCTGCCGCTCTTCCTGTTCGCCAGCGACGAGAGCGCCGACCCGACCCGGCTCACCATGCTGCCGCTGCGCCCCGGTCCGCTGCTGCGCGGCTCCGTACTGGCCGCGCTGATCGGCCCCGGGCCACTGGTCTCCCTGGTGCTGGTCACCGGCGCGGCCCTGTCCGGCGCGAACGGCGCCGCCTCGGCGGTGGCCGCGGTGGTGGGCGTCCCGCTCGCGGTGGTCAGCCTGGTGACGCTGTCCCGCTCGGTGGCGGCCGGCAACGCCCGGCTGCTCTCCAGCCGGCGCGGCAAGGACTTCGCGATCTTCGGCGGGCTGCTCTTCGCGCTGCTGATCCAGATCGCCAACATCGGCTCCCAGAGCGTCTTCGGCAAGACCGGCGAGCACGGCCTCGACCTCAGCCCGCTGGCGTCGATCGCCTCCGTGCTGCGCTGGGTGCCGCCCGTCGGGGCGGTGGACGCCGCCCGCACCGCCGGCGAGGGGCGGTACGGGCTCGCCGTGCTCCAGCTGGCCTCCACCGCGGTGCTGCTGGCGCTGCTGCTGCGCTGGTGGCGCGGCAGCCTCCAGCAGCTGATGGTCACCGCGGACGCCTCCACCCTGGAGGTGGCGCGCGGCGTACGGGCCTCGCGCGGCTGGGGCTTCCTGCCCGAGGGCCGGACCGGCGCGGTGATGCAGCGTCACCTGCGCTACGCCTGGCGGGAGCCGCGGGCCAAGGCCGCCGTGTTCACCAGCATCGGGATGGCGCTGGTGCTCTGCGTGCTGTCGGTGATCCAGGGCTGGTCGAGCGTCTACCTGGTGGCGATGGCCGGGATGTTCCTCGGCCTGCAGATGCTCAACCTGTTCGGCATGGACGGCTCGGCGTTCTGGATGGTCGCCGCCACCCTGCGCACCCCCGCCGACGCCCGGGACGAGCTGCGCGGGCGGGCGTACGCGGTGCTCTCCTACGCGCTGCCGGTCACCGTGCTGCTCGCGGTGGCGCTGGCCGCCGTCACCGGCGACTGGGCCGGCCTGGCCCCCGCGCTCGGTCTCGCGCTGGCCCTGCTCGGCTGCGGCATCGCGCTGGGCTCCGTCCTGAGCGTGCTGGCGCCGTACACCATGCCCGCCGACAGCAACCCGATGCGCAACGCCGCCCCCGGCCAGGGCGGGCTGGTGATGCTCAACAGCTTCGGCTCGGTGTTCGGTGCGACGCTGCTCTGCCTGCCGGTCACCGGCTACCTCGGCTGGGCCCTGATCACCGACGGCCCCGCCTGGCCGGTCCTGCTGCTCGGGCCGCTCTACGGAGCCCTGGTCGCCGTCCTCGGCATCCGGCTGGCCGCCGGCCGGCTGCTGGAGCGCGGCCCGGAGATCCTCGCCAAGGCCGTCGAGCGCTGAGCCCGTCCCGCTGAAGCGTCCGCCGGAGCGCCCGGTCCCCGCGGTGGGGCCGGGCGCTCCGGCATCATGGGCGGGAGAGCCGGCCCGGTCACGGGACCGGGCGTGACGAGGACGGGACACACCGTGGGCAAGCGCAGGCAGCACGGCGGGGCCGGGGCGAACGGGAGCGCCGGGCCGTTGCTGGACCAGGCGCTGCGGGCGGTGCTGACGGCACCGGAGGACGGGCTGGATCTCGCGCTCGACACCGGGGCCTCGCTGCTGGCCGCCTCGGCCGGGCAGTGGCCGGCGGTGAGCCGGGCGCTGCTGGGCCACGCGGACACGGCGGTCGGGCGGTGCTGGTCGGCCGGGTGGCGCCCGGCGGACCTGACCCGGGTGGTGCGGCGGGAGCTGAAGCCGGTCCATCTGGCGCTCGCGGTGGACCTGATCGCCGCCGAGGGCCGACGCCACCCGGCGGCCGCGCTGGACCGGCGCTGGCAGGAGCAGCTGCGCGAGCTGGAGACCGAGGCCTGGTGGCCGGACGACGAGGCGTACCTCGCCGCCTTCGCCCACCGGCACCGGCTGGACCGCTTCGCGCTGGCCACCGCCGCACTGGAGCTGCTGCGGACCTGGGGCCGGCTGCCGCCGATCGCCCCGGTCGGCCCGGCGCCCGGGCAGGCGCCCCGGGTGGAACACCGGGCGCGGCGCCCGGTGCCGGGCGAGCCGCGGATGCTGTCGCGGATCCGGGCGCTGCTGGCGAAGGCCGAGTCCACCGAGTACCCGGAGGAGGCCGAGGCGCTGACCGCCAAGGCCCAGCAGCTGATCGCCCAGCACAGCATCGACGAGGCGCTGCTGGCCGTCAGCGCCGACCGGGACGCCCCGGCGTCGCTGCGGATCGGCGTGGACAACCCGTACGAGAGCCCGAAGGCGATGCTGCTGGACGCGGTGGCGGCGGCGAACCGGTGCCGGGTGGTGTGGGCGAAGGAGTTCGGCTTCTGCACCATCATCGGCTTCGACGGCGACCTGGACGGCGTCGAACTGCTGTACACCTCGCTGCTGGTGCAGGCCACCGCGGCCATGAACAGGTCGGGCGCCCGCCAGCACCTGGACGGCGCCTCGCGGACCAAGGCGTTCCGGCAGTCCTTCCTGGTGGCGTACGCGGCGCGGATCCGCGAGCGGCTGACCGCCGCCACCGAGCAGGCCACCAGCGCCGCGGCGGCCGGGCGGCACCTGCGCGAGGACGGCACCGAGGAGCAACTGGTGCCCGACGAGCGGCTGCTGCCGGCGCTGGCGGCCCGCTCGGAGGCGGTGGACCAGGAGGTCGGGCGGATGTTCCCGAAGCTGGTCTCGCAGCGGGTGCGGGTGAGCGACGGCGAGGGCTGGGCGGCCGGGCGGGCGGCCGCCGACCGGGCCGCCCTGCACGGCCGGGCCGGGGAGATCCGCGGCTAGGCCGTGGGGCCGGGCCTGATAGAACGGAATCCGTTGCGAACGAGGGGGACCGACGATGACGGAGTCGGGGTACACAGACCGGGTGCGCGGGGCGCTGCTCGGCGGGGCGGTCGGGGACGCTCTCGGCTGGCCGGTGGAGTTCCAGCAGCTCTACCAGATCCGGGAGCGGTACGGCCCGGCCGGGGTGACCGGGCTGCCAGCCGGCGGCCGGGTCGCCGAGGTCACCGACGACACCCAGATGACGCTGTTCACCGCCGAGGGGCTGATCCGCGGCTTCGTCCGGGGCTGGACGGGCGGCGGCGGCTCGGTGCCGGAGGCCGTCCACGGTGCCTACCGGCGCTGGCTGCTGACGCAGCAGCAGGACGCGCCCGACCCCGGTCCACTCCCCCGCCCGTACGACGGCTGGCTGCTGCGCGAGCCGTTCCTGTACGCGCGGCGGGCCCCGGGCAACGCCTGCCTGAGCGGGGTGTCGCAGTACCCGGAGTTCCCGGCGCCGGTTGCGTTCGGGCAGCCGGGGCCGGTCAACGCGCACTCCAAGGGGTGCGGCACGGTGATGCGCTCGGCGCCGTTCGGGCTGGCCCGGCTGGGCGTCGAGCAGTCCTTCGGACTGGCCGCCCAGTGCGCGCAGCTCACCCACGGGCACCCGACCGGCTATCTGGCGGCGGGCGCCTTCGCGGCGCTGGTCGAGCGGCTGGCGGACGGGGTCGAGCCGTGGACGGCGGTCGGGCGGACCATCGAGCAGACCGGCACCTGGCCGGGCGCCGAGGAGACGGTCCGGGCGCTGCACCGGGCGGTGCGGGTGGCCGAGGAGGGCGAGCCGTCGGCGGACGCGGTGGAGCGGGTCGGACTCGGCTGGATCGCCGAGGAGTGCCTGGCCATCGCGGTGTACTGCCTGCTGGCCGCGGCCTCCGGGCCGGACCGGGCCCGGGCGGCGCTGCTGCTGTCGGTGAACCACTCCGGGGACAGCGACTCGACCGGCGCGGTCTGCGGCAACCTGGTCGGCGCGGCGTACGGCGCCTCGGCCCTGCCGGCGGAGTGGACCGAGGCGGTCGAGGGCCGGGAGACGCTGCTGCGGGTCGCCGACGACCTGGTGGTGCTGTTCGGCAGCCGGGAGCCGGCCCACCCGGCGCTCGGCGGGCGCTACCCGGCCGGGTGAGCCGGCGCCCGGTCACCCGGCCTGCGGGTCGGTGACCTGGCCGAGGAAGAGCGGCCGGCCGGTCGTGGTGTCCCGGACCAGGAACAGGAACGGCCGGTCGATGTGCAGCTCGACGGCCTGCCGCGGGGCCTGCGCGGCCGTTGCCACCACGCCCACGCCGCTGCCCGCGGCGGCCACCGTGCCCTCCTCGTCCACCTGGACGGTGGCCTTCTGCACCACCGTGCCGACCCTCAGCGACTCGTGCGCCCCCGGCCCGGTGAGGCCGCTGAGGTCGGCCGCGTCGAAGGCCGCCGCCACGCCGAGCGCGCGCAGCGCGGGCACCAGGTCGTCGGCGGTGTCGAAGCGGAAGCGCGGCAGGGTCAGATCGACCGGCCGTTCGGCGAGCGCGCCGAGGATCGTGTCGAGCTGGGCCTGGTCCAGACCCTTGGCGAAGGCCGCGAAGCCGCCCTGCGCCGGCACCACCAGATCCATCGCCAACCCGCCATCCTCATAGGGGAGTTCGACGGCCTGCCAGGGTTCCCCGAGGATGCCGCCGGAGCCCTCGGCATAGCGGAAGGTGCCGGTCTGGCCCATCGTGCCGACGTTCGGCGCGGAGCCGTCCAGCCGGTGGAACGGCCGGTCGGAGGTGTGCGCGGCCTTGAACGGCGAGGCCCACTTCGCCTTGAGGTAGAGCGCGTCGGTGAGCGCCAGCCTGGTGTCCGAGGTGATCGCGCCCTTCCCGAAGAGGTCCTTGATCCGCCCCTCGGTCGCCTTCTCCACGGCCGCGTTGACAGTCCTGCGGGAGCCGTCCGGGTCCTTGGCGAAGTCGGTGGTGTGGACGCCGGTGTCGAAGGCGGCGGCGAGGGTGCGCAGGTAGTCCTGGCCGAGCGGGAAGCCCTGCTGGGCCCAGAGCGCGTCGGACTGGCGCAGGGTCAGGCCGTCGGTCGGCGGGACACGGCGGTTGAGGGCGCCGGTGGCGAGCGCGTACTGCTCCGGGGCGAGGTCGGTGTGCAGGACCCTGGCGAGTTCGTCGGCGGTGGCGCCGCGGGCGCCGGGCAGCAGCATGGCGAGCGCGGTGGCCAGGCCGGACGGGGAGAGCACGAGGTTGCGGCCGGCCTGGTCGGGGGCCGCGGTGAGGGTGTGCAGAAGGTCCAGGCCGAAGGCGCTGGTGGCGGTGGCGGTGGCGGCGACCCGGGCGGGGTCGACGGGCGCCGGGGTCTCGGGCGCCGAGACCCGGACGACCACGGGGTCGGCGGCGCCGGTGCTGCCGCAGCCGGTGAGCAGCGACGCGGCGAGCGCGGCGGTGAGCAGCAGCGCCGCCGGGCCGCGGGAGCTGCGGGCGGCGGGCGGGCGGCCGTCGCGGTGGAGACGGCGGTGGCTGCGATTGCGGCTGGTGCGGCTCGTCATGGCGGTTCGACGCGGCACCGGCCCGAGCGGTTCCGCCACGCCCTTTCCGGCGGCCCGGACCTCGGTCGGCCCGGGTCTCCCGGCGGCCCGGGCCTCTCGGGGCCTCAGACCTCGACCAGCAGTTCCTCCAGCCCGCGGATCACATAGCCCGGGCGCCACTCGGGCTCGCGGACCAGCCGCAGACCCGGCGCCCGGCGCAGCAGCGCGCCGTACGACTCGGTGAGCTCAAGTCTGGCAAGGGGAGCGCCCAGACAGAAGTGGATTCCGGCGCCGAAGGTGATGTGCGGGTTGTCGGCGCGGCCGAGGTCGAGCCGGTCGGGGTCGGCGAAACGCTCCGGGTCGCGGTTGGCGGAGCCGAAGAGCAGCGCGATCTCGGAGCCGCGCGGGATGGTCACCCCGCGCACCTCGATGTCCTCCAGCACCCAGCGCTCGAACATCTGCAGCGGGGTGTCCCAGCGCATCAGCTCCTCGACGGCGGTGGGCAGCAGTTCGTCCACCGAGCCGCGCAGCCGGGCGAGTTCGTCCGGGTTGCGGAAGAGCGCCCACCAGCCGTTGCCGGTGGTGTTGACGGTCGCCTCGTGGCCGGCGTTGAGGAGGAGCACGCAGGTGGAGATCATCTCCTGCTCGCTGAGCGCGTCCGAGCCCTCCTGGGCCTGGATCAGCGCGCTGATCAGGTCGGAGCCGGGGGCGGTCCGGCGCTCGCGGATCAGGGTCCGCAGGTAGTCGGAGAACTCGATGCTCGCCGTGACGGCCCGGCGGGCGGCCTCCTCGGTGGGGTTGAGTTCGAACATGCCGGTGATGTCGGCGGACCACGGCCGCAGCAGGTGCCGGTCGGACGTCGGCACGCCCAGCATCTCGGCGATCACCGCGACCGGCAGCGGCTCGGCGACGGCGCTGATCAGGTCCCCGCCGCCGGCCGCGAGCAGCCCGTCCACCAGCTCCCCCGCCAGCCGCTGGACGGTCGGCCGCAGCCCCTCGACCATGCGCGGGGTGAACGCCTTGGACACCAGCCGGCGGATCCGGGTGTGGTCCGGGGCCTCCAGGTCGAGCAGCCCGTGGTCGTTGAGGGTGTGGAACGGCTCGTGCGCCGGGTCGGGCACGGGCCGGCCGAACTCCTCGTGGGTGAACCGGTGGGTGTACGTGCGCCCGAGCCGCCGGTCCCGCAGCAGCGCGCTGACATCCTCGAAGCGCGACACCAGCCACTGCCCGGTCGGCTCGTAGTACGTCACCGGTGCCTGCTCGCGCAGCTCGGCGTACGCGTCGTACGGATGGGCCACGAACGCCGCCGACCAGGGGTCGAACTTCGCCGTCGTCGTCATTGCTCGATCACTCCAGGCTGTGAGGGGAAGCCGGAAGGATTATCGTACGCATGCGGCCGGTTCGCCCCGGGGCCCACCCGGTCAGACCGATCCGGCCAGCAGCCGCCGGACCAGCGCCGGGAGGGCGATGGAGATCGGCTCACGGACCACCTCGGCGGCGGCCTCGTCGAACGGGGTCGGCTCGCCGTTGACCACGATCAGACGGGCGCCGGACTCGACGGCGATCTGCGGGAGGGCGGCCACCGGGTAGACCTGGAGGCTGGTGCCGACCGCGACGAAGAGGTCGCAGGCCCTGGCGATGGCGTCGGCCTGCTGGAGCACCACCGGATCCAGGGCCTCGCCGAACATCACCGTGCGGGGCTTGAGCACCCCGCCGCACTCCTGGCAGGCGGGATCCGGCTCGCCCGCCGCGACCCGCTCCAGCGCCTCGGCCATCGACCCGTGGACCCCGCAGCGCACACACTGCACCTCCCGTGCGGTGCCGTGCAGTTCGAGCACCTTGCGGGCGGGCAGACCGGCCCGCTGGTGCAGGCCGTCGACGTTCTGGGTGAGCACCCGCACCGGCAGGCCGCCGCGCTCCAGCTCGACCAGCGCCCGGTGGCCGGCGTTGGGCTCGGCGGCGAGCGCGCCCGCGTCCCGGCGCATCAGCCAGGCCCGCCGGCGCACCTGCGGATCGGTCAGGTAGGGGCCGATGGTGACCAGCTCCTGGGCGGCCGGGTCGCGCTGCCAGAGGCCGTTCGGACCGCGGTAGTCGGGGATGCCGGAGTCGGTGGAGATGCCGGCACCGGTGAGCACGGCGATCAGCGGGCGCTTCGCGTTCATGCCCCGGACGGTACGGGCACCCGCGCCGCGGCCGCCACCGGAAATCCGGATGCGCCGCGTCAACTCCCGTCGCACACCGGCCCGTCAGCGCCTTCCCGGGGTGAGGGTGCCGCGGCTGGAGAACGGGCCTCGCTCAGGAAAGGAGGAAATGTGTGCCCGGGAAAACCCCGGCGCCATCCGCGCCCGTTCCGAAACGGCTTCGGAAGCCGAGAGCGAGTTGGGACCGCAGACACCGCCCCACCCGCCCGGAAATGCCGAAGGGCCCGGAGGCGAAATGCCTCCGGGCCCTTCAGTGCAGTAGCGGGGACAGGATTTGAACCTGCGACCTCTGGGTTATGAGCCCAGCGAGCTACCGAGCTGCTCCACCCCGCGTCGGTAAACCCGACTCTACGCTACTTCGGCCGGGAAACCGAATCGGTTTCCCCGGGCCCCTCGGGCCGCACCGGGCAGCCGGGCGAAACACCGCCGGACGGGGGCGATTTACGCCATTCACCGACGAGCCGGCCCGGTAGCGAGTAGCTTGTTTGACCGCGCTCAACCTGCCGAAGCGAGATCACGTCGGGGGCTTCAGCCATGGTCAACACGCCTGCCAGCGTGGCCGTTCAGCAGTCCGACGGCCACCGGCCCGGATCGGGGCGGAGCCTCGACGACCGGGTGCCCTTCCTCGCCCGGCTGGAACAGGCCGAGCGGACCGCTCTGCTCTCCCTGGGCCGGCGGCTCCGGTACCCGCCCCGGTCCACCGTGATCAGGCAGGAGGAGCCGTCCGACCACGTGCTGCTCATCCTGCACGGGTGGCTCAAGGTCACCGCGGCGGCGCCCAACGGCTACGAGGCGCTGCTCGCGCTGCGCGGCCCCGGCGACATCGTCGGCGAGTCCGCCGCCCTCAGCGGGCGGCCCCGCGCCGCCACGGTGACCACCCTGGAACCGGTGGAGGCGGTGGCGGTCGACCGGACCACGTTCACCGCCCACCTGCAGCGGGCCCCGGCAACGGCCCTCCAGTTGCTGGCGCTCTCCACCGACCGCCTCCGCACCGCGGACCGCCGGCGGCTGGACTTCGCCTCGCTCAGCGTGAGTGAGCGGCTTTCGGACCTGCTGCTGGAGCTGGCCCGCACCCACGGGAGCCCGACCGACGAAGGCATTCTCATCACCGTCCCGCTCAGCCAACAGGAGCTGGCCGGCTCGGTCGGAGCCTCCCGGGAGGCCGTCGCCCGGCTGCTCAGGTCGCTACGCGACCGGGGGGTGGTGATCACCCGTCGCCGCTCCCTCGTCATCGCCCGGCCCGACGTCCTCCGGCGCAGCGGCCAATTCGGCTGACCGACGGGCGGGTTCTGTGCACACGGTCACAGAGCGAGTACGTCATCCGCCCTCACGCCGAACGGCGGTGTCCCCGCAGGCTGGTGCCCGAGGACAACCCGAGAGGCAACCATGACCGAGTCGGTGAACCGCACCATCCTGCTGTTCGACATCGAGAAGTTCGGCAGGCGCGACGATGTCGAACAGGCCTTCATGCGCCGCATGCTCTACTCCGTGCTGCACGAGACCCTTCGGAGCGCGGGGGTCGAGCCGACCGAGCAGCGCCTGGAGGACCGCGGGGACGCGGTGATGGTGCTGATCAGCCCCACCGTGCCGAAGGCGCGGCTGCTGCGGGCCCTTCTCACCGAGACGCCCGCCCTGCTGCGGAGCAACAACCGGCTGGCGGCCGCCAGCGCCCGGGTACGGCTGCGGACCGTGCTGGCCGCCGGTGAGGTCGCGGTGCAGGAACTGGGCGGCGCCCTCGGCGGCGCGGTCGGCTGGGATCTCAACCAGGCGTTCCGGCTGCTGGACTCCGACGCCCTGCGGGAGGCGCTCGCGCTCGGCGACGGCCAGAGCGTGCTCTGCGTGTCCGACACGGTGTACCAGGGAATCGTCCGGCACGGCCACCACGGCGTTCCCGCCGGGGAGTTCCGCCGGATCACCACCGAGGGCAAGGAGGGTCCGCTCACCGCCTGGCTGCACGGGAACCGGGCGGGGGCCGCCCTCGCCTCCGCAACCGGCCGGGAGCCCAGCCCCGCCGAGCCCGCCCCCGCCGAATCCAGCCCTGCCGAGCCCGCCCCCGCCGAGCGCACCGCCGGCCGGGCGGCGGCCGGCGGCATCCAGTTCCTCGGCGGAGCCCCCTCCTTCGGCGGCAGCCTGGTCGCCGGCGACCAGCACATCGTCTCCGGCGGACAGGTGCACGGCGATGTGAACATCGGCACTCCCCGCCCCGACGGTGACCGATGACCGCCGCCCAGCCGGCGGGCGAAGCCCCCCAGCCGGCCGCCGCCTCCGCCGACCAAGAGCCGGCCCAGCCCGCCGAGGAGCAGCCGGAACCGCAGGAAGCCCCGCCCGAGCAGCCGCAGAACGCCTGGGAGGCCGCCCAGGAACTGCTGGAGCACGCGCCGGAGAGCTTCACCGGCCAGGGCTACTTCTTCACCGGCGGGACACCGCACTTCGGTGGCGGCCTGGTCGGCGGCGACCAGCACACCGTGTCCGGCGGACAGGTGCACGGTGACGTCGTCACCGGCCAGAAGACGACGATCTACCAGATCGGCGCTCGGATCGGCGCCGCCTTCGGCACCCCCCTGCACGGTTCCGGCGAGGTACCCGCCCCCGAACTGGACGCCCTGGAAAGCGTCTTCCAGGACGGCCCGGCGTTCCCGGCGGCCCTCGACATGCTGCGCGAAGCCCGGGTCCTGGTCCTGGCAGGCCGGAGCGACAGCGGCCGCCGGTCGGCCGCTCTGATGCTGCTCCACCGGCTGGGCGCCCGCCGGATCCGCAGCCTCGACCCCGACGTCTCGCCCTCGTCCCTGCTCACCGGCGTCGAACGGGCCGACGGGTATCTGCTGGCCGACTACACCACGCCGCGCAGCCGGCCGTTCCGCCCGCACCACCTGCTCCGGCTGCGGGAGTACCTGGACAGGGAGAAGAGCTATCTGGTGATCACCGTCGCCAGGTCCGCGTCCTTCCGGGAGCTGGCACCGCTCGACTGGGAGCCCCCTGCCCCGGAGGACGTCCTGGCAGCCCACCTGCGTGGCCTGCTGGCCGGCGCGCCGGCCGAGCGGATCACCGGGCTCCTCTCCCTGCCGCCGGTCCTGGAGTTCCTCGCCAAGACCCGTCCGATCAGGGAACTCGCCGAGTTCGCCGCGCCGTTGGCCGGCTGCGCCACCGAGGCCGACGACCAGCCCGGCCTCGCCGAGTTCGGCCAGGGGGTGGTCCAGGAACAGGTCGGCCGCTGGTTCGGGGACCCTGACCTCCCGCTCCGCGAGAAGGCGTTCCTGCTCTCACTGGCCGTCTTCGACCACGCCCCGTACGCGCTCACCGCGGAACTCTCCGACCAACTGTTCCGCCGGCTCGAAGCCATCGACGCACCGGGGCGGAAGGAGGGCATCCCGCCGTTCGGCAATTCGATCGAGGAGCGGCTGGCGCTGGCCAGGGCCGAGCTGACCGAGGAGAACGAGCAGACCCCCTGGGGCCCGGTGCCCCAGCGGATGGCCTCCTTCGCGGACCACCGGACCTCGCACACCCTGCTGCGCGAGACCTGGATCAGCCACCCCTCCGCCCGGCCCGCCATCCTCGGCTGGCTCAACGCGCTGGCCACCGACCCGCGGCCGCTGGTCCGGACCCGGGTGGCCTCCGCCGCGGCCCTGCTCGCCTCCGTCGACCTCTCCTCGGCCATGGGCCGACTGCTCGGGCCCTGGTCCGAGTCGAAGGACTTCCGGCTCTGTCTGCAGGCGGCCAACACCCTCGCGCTCGCCTACTACGCGGGCACGGCGGCCGTCCCGCGCATCCTGCACGACTGGTGCCAGGACGACAACGCGCGCCGCCGCTGGAGCGCCATCCGCGGCTACGCGCTGCTCGGCCACCTCCTGCCGGCCCAGGCCCTGGAGGCGTTCGCCCTCGCCGCCGACCGGCTGACGGAGGACGAACTCACCGAACTCGCCGAGGAGGTGAAGCTCGGGGACCGGCCCCAGCCGTCCGAACACCCCACCGGGTACCAGGCGCTGGGCCTGGTCGAGGCGGCCGAGCTGCTCATCCTCTCCCCCGCCGGCCCCGAGGCCCTCGCCGCGCTGGTCCGGTGGCTGTCCGGCCCCCCTCAGCTGCGGCAGCTGGCACTCGCCGTCTTCCTGACCGCCGCCCAGCGCACCGAGGGTGAGCAGGACCCGGCCGGGCGGCCCCTGCTGCTCGGCTGGTACGCCGAGAGCCACCGGCCCGAACCGGGCGAGGCGGTGGAAGTCACCACCCTTCCGGGCCAGGACGGACCGGCGGCGGTCCGGACACTGCTGACCGTCCTGTGGCGGACCGCGCTCGCCGACCGGAGCTACGGCCCGGCCGCCCTGCGGGTCCTGCGCGGCTGGCTGTTCAGCGCTCTCCCGCTGCCCGAGGTCGAGGCCGAACTCGCCGACCTGCTCGCCGCACTCACCGTCACCGACCGCGACCGGCTGCGGCTCAGCCACCTCCTCCGGACCACGCGCGACGGCCTCGGCACCGACGGCACCGGCGCCGTGGACCGGCTGCTGCTCAACCTCAGCCCGCACTGATCCGCCCTCGACCCAGGAGCACCAGCGCATGCCGGAGCACCACCGACCCCACGCCGCGGCGGGCCACGCCACCCCGCTGACCGACCCCGTCCTGACCGTCCGCCCGCTGGGCAGGTCGGTCGGCCTGACCCGGCGGCTGGCCACCCAGGCCGACAGCGCACTGGTCCTCTCCACCGCCAAGGGCGGCTACCAGGTCTACCTCCCGCCGCATCGCCCCGGCCTCACCGATCTGGTCGGCCGCGCCTACCAGGCGGCGTACGAGGTGGATCTCGCCGTCCACCACCTCCGTCTCACCGAGCGGCTCCCCGGCCAGGACGACGTCGGCGCCTTCGAGGCCGTCGTCGACGTCGACTGGCAGGTGTCGGCCGCCGAACGCGTCGTCATGAGCCGGATCCGCGACGTCCCGGCCCTGCTCGCCCCCCGGATCCGGCAGCGGATGCGCGTCACCGCCCGCACGCTCGCCACCGACCTCAGCGGCGAGGCCGAACTGGCCGTCCAGCGGGCGCTCGACGAGCAGCCGCTCGCCGACACGGAGGGGCTCCGGGTGACCTGCGCCGTCCGGCTGGACCTCGACCCGGCCGCCCAGGCCCAGAAAGAACTGCTCCGCAGCTACCACTTCAGCCGGCAGGCCCACCCGCTCGCCCTGCGCCAGGTCCAGGAGGAGAACGAGATCCTCGCCGCGAAGTCGAAGTTCTACCAGTACCACCTGGAAGAGGGCGGGGTGGCCGCCTGGGCCCTCCAGCTCGCCCAGCACCCGGACGACCTGCCGCGGGCGCTCGAACACCTCCGCGGTGAGCAACAGGACCTGGTCCGCAACCAGATCCATCTGGTCGAAAAGCTGCTGGGCCAGGGCACCTTCGAGCAGTTCCAGCTGGAGGACTCCTCCCGGGCCGCGCTGGAGGCGATCACCGCCATCCTCCGCCAGGCTCCCGGCTCCGGCGTCACCCCGGAGCTGGGCACCGGACCGGCCGCTCCGTACCCGAACTGACCTGTGGAGCCGACCATGCCCACCGCCCCCACACCGTCCCCCGCGCCGTCCCCCACTCCGCCTCCGACCGCCGGTTCGGCCGGCGGGACCGCGCTGCTCGCCGAGTTGCGCACCGAGATAGCCCGCGCGGACAGCAAGGCCGCCATCCTGGTCGCCGCCCTCGGCGTGCTGGTCGGAGTCCTGGGAGGCCTGCTCGCCGGCGGCGACTGGCGCCCGGAGCGGCTCGCCGGGCCGGCCGAGGTGCTCCTGATCTCCGGCGCCGCCGGCCTGGCCGCCTCGCTGCTCTCGCTCCTGCTCGCGGTCCTGCCCCGCTACCGGCGGAGCACCTGGTGCCCGGGGCGTCCGCTCGCCTACTTCGGCGACATACGCCGCGCCACCCGGCAGGGCCTGCTGGCCGAAGCCCTCGCCGACACCGAACGGCTCGCCACCGAGGGCGTGCTGACGGCACTCGCCGACACCAGCCTGATCGTCTCCCGGAAGCACCGCTGGGTCCGGACCGGGGTGTTCTCCTTCGGGCTCGGGATGCTGCTGCTGGTCACGGCCCTGCTCATCGGCTGACCCCTCCCGCACGTCCGTCCGCACCGCCGCACCACTCGTCGACCGTGCCCGGCGCCGTTCCCGCGCGCCCATCACCGAGGATCCCGCCATGTCCGAGCCGACCTTTCCGGCCGCGCCCCAGCCCGCCGCACCGCAGTGCCCGACGATCCCTCCGCAGTACCCGACGCCGACGGGCGAAAGCCGGCCCGCCCCGACGTACCCGACCGTCCCACCCGTCGCACCGCCGTACCCCACACCCTCGAGGACGGCGCCCCCCGCGCCCCCGAAGACGGCCCCGCAGCCGTCCGCCGACCGGCCGGTCGACCCTGCCGTCGACATCGCACCGCACACCGGCCGGGTCCACCTCGCCGCCCGCCAGCGCGGCGCGGACGCCACCACACTCGGACAGCTGGCCCTCCAGCTCCCGCACTTCCTCTGCAGCCTGGCCACGGTCTGGCTGCTCTCGCTCCTCCTCCCGACCGCCCTCGGCTACCTGGTGATCGCCCTCTGGGTCGCCTCCGGCGCCCTGGTCTTCCACCGCCCCACCGAGCGCCTGCTCGCCCGCTACCTCTTCCATCTGCGGGTCCCGCTCCGCTCCGACCTGGAACGGCTGGAGCCGATCTGGCAGCAGGTCACCATGAAGGCCGGTGTGGACGGCTCCGTCTACGACCTCTGGATCGAGGAGAACCACCAGCTCAACGCCTCGGCGGCGGCCGGACACATCGTCAGCGTCACCCGCTACTCGCTGGAGAAGCTCCCGCCCGCCCAGCTCGCGGGCGTCCTGGCCCACGAACTCGGCCACCACCGCGGCGGTCACGCCTGGGCCACCCTGCTGGGCTACTGGTACTCCCTGCCGGGCCGGCTCACCTGGCTGGCGTTCCGGTTCGCGGCGTCCTTCCTGTTCCACTTCACCGCGTTCTTCTCCGGTCTCGGCGCCCTCGCGGTGGCCATCGCCTGCGGCGCCCTGGCCGTCGCCGCCGCGCTCGTCTTCCCGCCGCTGCTGATGGTCCTGGTCACGCCCTACCTGATCGCGGCGGTCGGCCGGCGCTCCGAGCTCCGGGCCGATCTGCAAGCGGCCGAAGCGGGATTCGCCGACGCCATGCTGGAGGTCCTGCACACCTTCCGGGCCGCAGAGGCGGCGGAGCTCGAAGCCGCCCGGAGGGCCAACGGGGGCCGGCAGGTGCGGCCGGGCCTGGTCGCCCGTCTGCTCTCCACGCACCCCGACCCCCACACCCGGATCCGGCGGCTGGAGGACTGGCGCGCGGCCCGGCGGTGACCGCCCCCGAAACGCCGCAGGGCGGCCACCCCGAATCGGGGTGACCGCCCTGCGGTACGAGACCGTCAGCCCGTGTAGGGGCCGTAGTCGTAGTCGTCCAGCGGAACCGCCTGGCCGGAGCCGGCGCCGAAGGGCGACAGGTCGTAGTCGTCGTAGCCGACGGCCGAGTACATCGCGGCCTTGGCCTCTTCGGTCGGCTCGACCCGGATGTTGCGGTAGCGGGGCAGACCCGTACCGGCCGGGATGAGCTTACCGAGGATGACGTTCTCCTTGAGGCCCAGCAGCGGGTCCGACTTGGCGTGGATCGCCGCGTCGGTGAGGACCCGGGTCGTCTCCTGGAAGGAGGCGGCCGACAGCCAGGACTCGGTGGCCAGCGAGGCCTTGGTGATACCCATCAGCTGCGGACGGCCGGAGGCGGGGTGACCGCCCTCGGAGACCACCCGACGGTTCTCGGTCTCGAAGCGGCCGCGCTCGACGAGCTCGCCCGGGAGCAGCTCGGCGTCGCCCGACTCGATGATCGTCACACGGCGGAGCATCTGCCGGATGATGATCTCGATGTGCTTGTCGTGGATCGACACACCCTGCGAGTTGTAGACCTTCTGGACCTCGGCGACCAGGTGGATCTGGACGGCACGCTGGCCCATGATCCGCAGCACGTCGTGCGGGTTGGTGGCACCCATGGTCAGCTTCTGGCCGACCTCGACCGCCTCGCCCTCACTGACGAGCAGCTTCACACGCTTGGAGACCGGGTAGGCGATCTCGTCGGTGCCGTCGTCCGGCGTGACGACCAGCTTGCGGGTCTTCTCGGTGTCCTCGATGCGGACCCGGCCCTGGGCCTCCGAGATCGGGGCCACACCCTTGGGGGTACGGGCCTCGAAGAGCTCGACGACACGGGGCAGACCCTGGGTGATGTCGTCACCGGCCACACCACCGGTGTGGAAGGTACGCATGGTCAGCTGGGTACCGGGCTCACCGATGGACTGGGCGGCGATGATGCCGACCGCCTCACCGATGTCGACCAGCTTGCCGGTGGCCAGCGAACGCCCGTAGCACATGGCGCAGGTGCCGACGGCCGACTCACAGGTCAGGATCGAGCGGGTCTTGACCTCGCCGATGCCGTGGCGGATCAGCTCGTCGATCAGCACGTCACCGAGGTCGGTGTTGGCGGTGGCAAGGAGCTTGCCGTCCACCGTGATGTCCTCGGCGAGCATGCGGGCGTAGACGCTGGTCTCGACGTCGTCGGCCTTGCGGAGCACACCGTCGACGCCCACGGAGCCGATCGCCAGCTTCAGGCCGCGCTCGGTGCCGCAGTCCTCCTCGCGAATGATGACGTCCTGGGAGACGTCGACCAGACGACGGGTGAGGTAACCGGAGTCGGCGGTACGCAGAGCGGTGTCGGCCAGACCCTTACGGGCACCGTGGGTGGAGATGAAGTACTCCAGCACGGACAGGCCCTCACGGAACGACGCCTTGATGGGACGGGCGATCGTCTCGTTCTTCGCGTTCGACACCAGACCACGCATACCGGCGATCTGGCGCATCTGCATCATGTTTCCACGAGCACCCGAGTCGACCATCATGAAGATGGGGTTCGTCTTCGGGAAGTTCTCGTTCATGGCCTCGGCGACCTCGTTGGTCGCCCGGGTCCAGATGCCGATGAGCTCCTGCTTGCGCTCGTCGTTGGTGATCAGACCGCGCTCGTACTGCTTCTGGATCTTCTCGGCCTGCGCCTCGTAGCCCTCAAGGATCTGGCCCTTGCTCGGCGGGACGACGACGTCGGAGATCGAGACGGTGACACCGGAACGGGTCGACCAGTGGAAGCCGGCCGCCTTCAGGTTGTCCAGGGTCGCCGCGACGACGACCTTCGGGTAGCGCTCGGCCAGGTCGTTGACGATCGCGGAGAGCTGCTTCTTGCCCACCTCGTAGTCGACGAACGGGTAGTCCTCGGGCAGCAGCTCGTTGAAGAGCGCGCGGCCCAGGGTGGTGCTCAGGCGGAAGGACTCGCCCTCGAACCAGGACGACTGGCCGTCCTCGTCCACCGGCGGGGTCCAGCCGCGCGGCGGGACGGTGCCGATCGGCAGACGCAGCTCGATCGGGGCCTGGACGTCCAGCTCGCGGGCGTCGAAGGCCATGATCGCCTCGGCGGTCGACGAGAAGGTGCGGCCGGCGCCCTTCACGTTCTCGCGGTCCGAGGTGAGGAAGAACAGACCGAGCACCATGTCCTGGGTCGGCATGGTGACGGGGCGACCGTCGGCCGGCTTCAGGATGTTGTTCGAGGACAGCATCAGGATGCGGGCCTCGGCCTGCGCCTCCGCGGAGAGCGGCAGGTGGACGGCCATCTGGTCGCCGTCGAAGTCCGCGTTGAACGCGGTGCAGACGAGCGGGTGGATCTGGATGGCCTTGCCCTCGACCAGCTGCGGCTCGAAGGCCTGGATGCCGAGGCGGTGCAGGGTGGGCGCACGGTTCAGCAGAACCGGGTGCTCGGCGATGACCTCTTCGAGGACGTCCCACACGACCGGGCGGGCGCGCTCGACCATGCGCTTGGCCGACTTGATGTTCTGCGCGTGGTTCAGGTCGACCAGGCGCTTCATCACGAACGGCTTGAAGAGCTCCAGCGCCATGGCCTTGGGCAGACCGCACTGGTGCAGCTTGAGCTGCGGGCCGACGACGATGACCGAACGGGCCGAGTAGTCGACTCGCTTGCCGAGCAGGTTCTGACGGAAACGACCCTGCTTGCCCTTCAGCATGTCGCTGAGGGACTTCAGCGGGCGGTTGCCCGGGCCGGTGACCGGACGGCCGCGGCGGCCGTTGTCGAACAGCGCGTCGACGGCCTCCTGGAGCATGCGCTTCTCGTTGTTCACGATGATCTCGGGGGCACCGAGGTCGAGCAGGCGCTTCAGGCGGTTGTTGCGGTTGATGACGCGGCGGTACAGGTCGTTCAGGTCGGAGGTCGCGAAGCGGCCACCGTCCAGCTGCACCATCGGACGCAGGTCCGGCGGGATGACCGGGACGCAGTCCAGCACCATGCCGTTGGGCTTGTTGGTGGTCTGCAGGAACGCGGAGACGACCTTGAGGCGCTTCAGCGCACGGGTCTTCTTCTGGCCCTTGCCGGTGCGGATGATCTCGCGCAGGCGCTCGGACTCCTCCGCCAGGTCGAAGGTCTCGAGGCGGTCCTTGAGGGCCGCCGCGCCCATCGAGCCGGAGAAGTAGGTGCCGAAGCGGTCGCGCAGCTCGCGGTAGAGCAGCTCGTCGCCCTCGAGGTCCTGGACCTTGAGGTTCTTGAAGCGGGCCCACACCTCGTCGAGGCGGTCGAGCTCGCGCTGCGCGCGGTCGCGCAGCTGCTTCATCTCGCGCTCGGCGCCCTCGCGCACCTTGCGGCGCACGTCGGCCTTGGCGCCCTCGGCCTCCAGCTCGGCCAGGTCGGTCTCGGCCTTCTTGGCACGGGCCTCGAGGTCGGAGTCGCGGCGGTTCTCGATCTGCTGACGCTCGACCGAGACGTGCGCCTCCAGGGACGGGAGGTCGCGCTGACGGCGCTCGTCGTCCACCCAGGTGATCATGTAGGCGGCGAAGTAGATGACCTTCTCGAGGTCCTTCGGCGCCAGGTCGAGCAGGTAGCCCAGACGCGACGGGACACCCTTGAAGTACCAGATGTGGGTGACCGGAGCGGCCAGCTCGATGTGGCCCATCCGCTCACGGCGCACCTTGGCGCGGGTCACCTCGACGCCGCAGCGCTCACAGATGATGCCCTTGAAGCGGACGCGCTTGTACTTACCGCAGTAGCACTCCCAGTCCCGGGTCGGGCCGAAGATCTTCTCGCAGAAGAGGCCGTCCTTTTCGGGCTTCAGGGTGCGGTAGTTGATGGTCTCCGGCTTCTTGACCTCGCCGTGCGACCACTGGCGGATGTCGTCGGCGGTGGCCAGGCCGATGCGGAGCTCGTCGAAGAAGTTGACGTCAAGCACTGGTCGTCAAGCCCTCTTTCGTAAGTCGAGAGTCGTTCATGTGGTCTGAGGGGGGCCTGGGGGCGGGCCGGCTGCTCAGCGGGCAGCCGGCCCAACCTCCGTCAGACCTCTTCGACGCTGCTGGGCTCGCGCCGGGACAGGTCGATGCCGAGCTCCTCGGCGGCGCGGAACACGTCCTCGTCGGAGTCCCGCATCTCGATGGACTGGCCGTCCGAGGACAGCACCTCCACGTTGAGGCAGAGCGACTGCATTTCCTTGATGAGCACCTTGAAGGACTCGGGAATGCCGGGCTCGGGGATGTTCTCGCCCTTGACGATGGCCTCGTAGACCTTCACGCGGCCGAGAACGTCGTCGGACTTGATGGTGAGCAGTTCCTGCAGCGCGTAGGCCGCGCCGTACGCCTCAAGGGCCCACACCTCCATCTCACCGAAGCGCTGACCACCGAACTGCGCCTTACCACCGAGCGGCTGCTGGGTGATCATCGAGTACGGACCGGTCGAACGGGCGTGCAGCTTGTCGTCGACCAGGTGGTGCAGCTTGAGGATGTACATGTAGCCGACCGAGACCGGCATCGGGAACGGCTCGCCGGAGCGGCCGTCGAACAGCCGGGCCTTACCGGTGGAGTTCACCAGTCGCTCACCGTCACGGGTGAGGGTGGTGTTGTCCAGCAGGCCGGTGATCTCGTCCTCGCGGGCGCCGTCGAAGACCGGGGTGGCGAGGTTGGTGCCACCCTCGACGGTGTCGGCGCCGATCGCCTGCAGGCGCTGGGCCCACTCGTCGGCGAGGCCGGAGACGTCCCAGCCCTGCTTGGCGAGCCACCCGAGGTGGATCTCCAGGACCTGTCCCGGGTTCATTCGGGACGGGACACCCAGCGGGTTCAGGATGATGTCGACCGGGGTGCCGTCCTCCAGGAACGGCATGTCCTCGACCGGCAGGATCTTGGAGATGACGCCCTTGTTGCCGTGACGGCCGGCGAGCTTGTCACCGTTGGTGATCTTGCGCTTCTGGGCCACGTAGACGCGGACCAGCTGGTTCACGCCGGGGGGCAGCTCGTCGCCCTCTTCGCGGTCGAAGACGCGGACGCCGATGACCTTGCCGGACTCACCGTGCGGCACCTTGAGCGAGGTGTCGCGGACCTCACGGGCCTTCTCACCGAAGATCGCGCGCAGCAGGCGCTCCTCCGGGGTCAGCTCGGTCTCACCCTTCGGGGTGACCTTGCCGACCAGGATGTCGCCGGTGACGACATCGGCGCCGATGCGGATGATGCCGCGCTCGTCGAGGTCGGCGAGGACCTCCTCGGAGACGTTCGGGATGTCCCGGGTGATCTCCTCGGGGCCCAGCTTGGTGTCACGGGCGTCGACCTCGTGCTCCTCGATGTGGATCGAGGAGAGGACGTCGTCCTGCACGAGGCGCTGCGACAGGATGATCGCGTCCTCGTAGTTGTGACCCTCCCAGGACATGAACGCCACGAGCAGGTTCTTGCCGAGGGCCATCTCGCCCTCGTCGGTGCAGGGACCGTCCGCGAGCACCTGGCCGGACTCGACCCGGGCGCCCTCGTCCACGAGCACCTTCTGGTTGAAGGCGGTGCCCTGGTTGGAGCGGGTGAACTTGGCGGCGCGGTACGTGGTGTACGTGCCGTCGTCGTTGGCCACGGTGACGTAGTCGGCCGAGACCTCCTGGACGACACCCGCCTTCTCGGCCGTGATGACATCGGCGGCGTCGACCGCGCAGCGGTACTCCATGCCGGTGCCGACCAGCGGGGCCTCGCTCTTCAGCAGCGGCACCGCCTGGCGCATCATGTTCGAGCCCATGAGCGCGCGGTTGGCGTCGTCGTGCTCGAGGAACGGGATCATGGCGGTCGCGACCGACACCATCTGGCGCGGCGAGACGTCCATGTAGTCGATCTCGCTGCCCGGGATGTAGTCGATCTCGCCGCCACGGCGGCGGACCAGGACACGCGGCTCGGCGAAGTGCAGGTCCGCGGTCAGCGGGGCGTTCGCCTGGGCGATGACGTAGCGGTCCTCCTCGTCGGCGGTGAGGTAGTCCACCTGCTCGGTGACCACACCGTCGACGACCTTGCGGTACGGGGTCTCGATGAAGCCGAAGGCGTTGACCCGGCCGTACGAGGCCAGCGACCCGATCAGACCGATGTTCGGGCCTTCGGGGGTCTCGATCGGACACATGCGGCCGTAGTGCGAGGGGTGCACGTCACGGACCTCGAAGCCGGCGCGCTCACGGGAGAGACCGCCGGGGCCGAGGGCGGACAGACGGCGCTTGTGGGTCAGGCCCGACAGCGGGTTCGTCTGGTCCATGAACTGCGACAGCTGGCTGGTGCCGAAGAACTCCTTGATGGAGGCGACGACCGGCCGGATGTTGATCAGGGTCTGCGGCGTGATCGCCTCGACGTCCTGGGTGGTCATGCGCTCGCGCACGACGCGCTCCATACGGGCGAGACCCGTACGGACCTGGTTCTGGATGAGCTCGCCGACGTTGCGCAGGCGGCGGTTGCCGAAGTGGTCGATGTCGTCGACCTCGACCACGATGTCGCGGCCGGCGTCGTCACGCCACTCGGTCTCGCCCGCGTGCAGCTTCACCAGGTACTTGATCGCACCGATGATGTCGGGCTCGGTGAGCACGCCGGAGTCCAGCGACTCGGCGTTGCCCAGCTTGCGGTTGACCTTGTAGCGGCCGACCTTCGCGAGGTCGTAGCGCTTCGGGTTGAAGTAGAGGTTCTCGAGCAGCGTCTGCGCGGCCTCACGCGTGGGCGGCTCGCCCGGACGCAGCTTGCGGTAGATGTCCAGCAGCGCGTCGTCCTGGCCCTGGGTGTGGTCCTTCTCCAGGGTGGCGCGCATCGACTCGTACTCGCCGAACTCCTCGAGAATCATCTCGTTGGTCCAGCCGAGAGCCTTGAGCAGCACCGTGACGGACTGCTTGCGCTTGCGGTCGATGCGGACACCGACCATGTCACGCTTGTCGATCTCCATCTCGAGCCAGGCACCACGCGAGGGGATGACCTTGCAGGAGTAGATGTCCTTGTCGGACACCTTGTCCAGGGTGGAGTCGAAGTAGACACCGGGGGAACGGACGAGCTGGGAGACGACGACACGCTCGGTGCCGTTGATCACGAACGTGCCCTTGTGGGTCATGAGCGGGAAGTCGCCCATGAAGACCGTCTGAGACTTGATCTCACCGGTCTCGTTGTTCGTGAACTCGGCCGTGACGAAGAGCGGGGCGGCGAACGTGAAGTCGCGGTCCTTGCACTCGTCAATCGAGTTCTTCGGCGGCTCGAAACGGTGGTCGCGGAAGGTCAGCGACATCGACCCACTGAAGTCCTCGATCGGGGAGATCTCTTCGAAGATCTCCTCCAGACCGGACTTCGTGGGGACGTCCTGACCACTCTCCAGGGCCGCCTCGACCCGGGACTTCCAGGCCGCGTTGCCGAGCAGCCAGTCAAAGCTCTCGGTCTGCAGGGCCAGGAGGTTCGGGACCTCAAGGGGCTCCTTGATCTTCGCGAACGAGACGCGGAGCGGGGCGGTGGATGCGGCGGAATTGTTCGAGGCGTTGCGCGGCGCGGCCAAGAGGGGGGTCCTTCCGAGGGCTCGGAGCTCACTGCGCGCGTACCAGCCGGGCCTGGACGGGTTTGGTGCCGCCTTCCGCCACTGGCCTCCGCCGGGATCGAAATCCCAGGTCAGAGCCGTTTTGCGAAGGCAGTGCCAGACCCCTTCAGGGCAACGCCGACTCCGGGCGACGAGTCACGGAGCAGCTAACAGGCAGCGCAAAGGGACAGTGTAGCCAAACGGCACACTGCTGTCCAGCTCTGATTCGGAGACCGAATCGGAGACTCCTCCCGGTAGCCGGCGGACGCGTACGTCCACCGGGTACTGCACTGGCCCGGACACCGCCGGGCCCCATAACTCACGTGGAGTCACTTCCCGCTGAAGCCGCTGGTTATGCATCCAGCGGCGAACCAACCGGGCGGACTCGCGCCTTGAGAATCGCGCGCCGCGCCTGGTTCGTCAAGGGCCGGCCTCCGGCGCGGACCTCGACCCGTCCATCGGCCGGAAGCCCCCTGGCGTTACAGAAGCCGTGGTGGGGGCCACAGACGATGACAGCGATCACCATACCCGCCCGCACCGACAGTGCCGAGTGGGCTCTCGGCCACACTGGCGGCGGGCCTCCCGGGGGCCCGCTGGGGCCGGGTACGCGAAAAGGCCGGGCCGACCACCCGCAAGGGTGATCGGCCCGGCCTCGGGCCCCCTCAGAGGGGGCTCGGGGGTACTGCCTCCCGGCCGTCAGGGCCGGGAACAAGTCACTTGACGGTGACCTTGGCGCCGGCGGCCTCGAGGGCAGCCTTGGCCTTCTCGGCAACGTCCTTGGCAACCTTCTCCAGGACCTTGGCACCAGCGGTGTCAACGAGGTCCTTGGCCTCCTTCAGGCCGAGGGAGGTCAGGGTGCGCACCTCCTTGATGACCTGGATCTTCTTGTCGCCGGCACCCTCGAGGATGACGTCGAACTCGTCCTGCTCCTCAGCGGCCTCGACCGGGGCGCCCGGGGCAGCGATGCCCACGGCGACCGGGGCGGCAGCGGTGACGTCGAACTTCTCCTCGAAGGCCTTCACGAAGGCGGCGAGCTCGATGAGGGTGAGCTCCTCGAACTGCGCGAGCAGCTCGTCCTGGGACAGCTTCGCCATGATTGGCGTCCTTCCACTAAATCGGCAGGTGGTGCCGTATGTACGGGTTGGGCGGGCACGGGCCCGCAGCGAGGCGGTCAGCCTGCGGCCACGTCCTGGAGGGACATGGTGGTACTACTCCGCGGCCTCGTCCTCGGCGGCGGGAGCCGGCGTACCGGCACCGCCCTGCTCGACCTTGTCGCGAAGCGCGTCCACAGTGCGGACGAGCTTCGAGGGCAGGGCCTGGAAGAGCGCGGCAGCCTGCGACTGCTTGCCCTTCATGGCGCCGGCCAGCTTGGCGAGCAGCACCTCGCGGGACTCGAGGTCCGCGAGCTTCTTGATCTCATCGGCGGTCAGCGCCTTGCCGTCAAGGACACCGCCCTTGATGATGAGAGCGGGGTTCTCCTTGGCGAAGTCACGCAGAGCCTTCGCCGACTCCACCGGGTCACCGGTGACGAAGGCAACAGCCGTCGGACCCGCGAACAGGTCGTCCAGCTCCGTGATCCCGGCCTCGTTGGCAGCGATCTTGGTCAGCGTGTTCTTCACCACGGCGTACTGGGCGTTGTCACCCAGCGAGCGACGCAGGGTCTTAACCTGCTTCACCGTCAGACCGCGGTACTCGGTCAGCACGGCCGCGTTCGAGGCACGGAACTTGTCCGTGATCTCGGCGACGGCGGCAGCCTTGTCGGGCCTTGCCATAGGCTTACGCCTCCTTCCGTGATGTCGAAGTCGGGCCGACCGCGAAAGTCGACCATCTGTGCCTCGGACCGACCGGTCGTACGGAAGGAAAGCTCCTGCGGAAAAGCAGATGAGCCCCGGTGCGCAGGCGCACGGGGCTCAGTTCGACCTCGACAGGTGCACGCGAGACGCGCGAACCCGGAAGTCCAAGCTCCAAACACTCCTGCGCGGGCTGCCTGCGACAAGTCGCAGATCCTTCGGTCCCGTACTCCTCGCGGAGGCACGGCGACAACCAGCGGTCTTTGGCTCCGGTAACAGTAGCCGGACTCCGCCGTCCGGGGCAAATCGGCGCAGGTCGGCCCCTCGGAACGGCCGGCGGCGCGGTCAGCGGGCCAGTGAGGAGACGGTGCGGGTGCCGACGTCCTTGGTGTCCGCCTCGGCGGGGGCCTGCACCGAGAGGGGGCCGGCGAAGTCGGTGTAGAGCACCGAGTCGTCCGCCCGGCCGCTGTCCCCGGTCCCCGTGCGCTCCAGCTTGACCAGCTGGTCCTTGTCGTTCAGCCAGAGATCCAGGGTCAGCGAGACCGAGCCGCCGGGGGCCAGCGCGGCCCGCAGCCCGTCCCGGCGGGCCTGGCTCAGCTGGGTCTGGGCGGCCGCGTACCGCTCGGCGCTGGTGGTGACCCGGTAGTGCTCCACCGTCGAGTCGTCGAACTTCTCCTCGCCGACGTACTGCGGGTCCGTCTCCGCGGCGGTGGCGGCGGCCATCGCCTCGACCGGGTTGAGCAGGTCGATCAGCCCCGCGTACGGGATCTCCCGGTGGCCGTCCTGGCCCGGCTCGCCGGAGAACCGCTCCCAGTGCTTCCCGCCCAGCCGGGCCGCGGTGGCGGTGTCGCCGCCCTGGTAGGCCACGGTGTCCACGACGATCAGCTGCTCGGCGTCGGCCGGGGTGGAACGTTTGACCTGGAGGGCGGTCTTCGGCTGCCAGAACAGCGGTCCGGAGCCGGCGTCCGCCCCCAGCCGGTAGCTGACCTTGGCCCGGCGGGCGGTCTGCATCGCGAGCTGGGCCGAGAGCAGGACACCGTGCGGCGACCGGTCGGTCGGCTTGGCCGGGCCGGTCGGGGAGGCGCTGGTCGGGGTCGGGGTCGGGGTGCCGGACGGCTCCGGCGAGAGGCCGGAGGCCTGGCCGCACGCCGTCAGACCGCTCGCCAGCAGCACGGCGGCCACCGTGGCCGCCAGTCGCCGCCGCACCACCATTGCCCGACTCCCCTTTCGACCGGCCACCCGTCCCGGCGGCTCCGCTCCCCGCTCACCATGCCACCCGCTCCGCGACCTGCCGCCGCCACCCCCCTCGTACGCGAGCCGGGCGGGCTCGGCCGAAGAGCGCGAGCAGGTCCTTCTCGCCGCCGAGGTCGCCGTCCGTGCCGACCACCCGGATCCCGATCGCCCCGGCCTCCCCCTCGCCCGTCACGTCGGCCGCGGTGACGGCGACGGCGACGGAAGCGAGGCGCGGAGCGCGCATGGGGGGTCCCCCGTGTGATCGAACTCCAAGCTGATTCTCAGCTCATGTGCAGCGGACTCTAACGGATCGCCAGGTCCGCCCGGCCACAACGCGCGGCCCCCGGCGGCTCAGTCCGTCGCGGCCGGTGGCTCCGTACCCGCCCCGGGCTCGGAGACGTCCGTCGTGGTGACCACGGTCGCGCCGGTCCCCTGGGCGGTGGCGCGCAGCCGCAGCAGGCGGTCCCCCGGCGCGACCCAGAAGTCGTAGCCGATCGCCGTGACCCCGCGCTCCCGGTAGTAGGCCAGCACCGCGGCGAGCCGGTCGGCGGTGAGCCCCTGGTCGGCGCCGAAGAAGTCGGTCACCGGAGCGGTGGCCCGGTAGTGCGCCACCGTGCCGCCGGCCAGTTCCTCGCCACCGAGCGAGGTGAACCTGCCGGTCAGCGCCATCGTGTACGCCCGGCCGCCCGGGTTGGCGACCAGCCCGGTCATCCAGCCGCCCGCGTAGCCGCCCGGGCCGGCGCCGGCCGCCGCGCGCGGGTCGAGCGACTCGGCGTCGGCCCGGTCCGCGTGCCTGGCCGGCCCGCCCTGGTACGCGAGGTCGAGCGCGCCGTTCCGGGCGGTCAGCAGGCCGGCGCCCAGCTCGTCGGTGACGGTCAGATCGGCCGTGTCGCGGGCGCCCCAGACCAGCGTGCCGCTCGCGGTGCGCCGCCCGGCCGGGCCCTCCTCGACCACGTCGACCCGCGCGCCGCCGGCGTCGTCCAGCGTCCGGACGGCCGAGAGCAGGACCTGCTTGGGCGGCCGGACGGTGCCCCGCTCGCCGTCGGGGGTGCGGTTCCCCGGCACTCCCATCCCGCTGCACGCCGCCGTGGCGCCGAGCAGCAACAGGGCCGCCACGAGGGCGGCGGGTCGAAGGGCTGGCGGCACGGCAACACTCCGGCGGTCGGCTGATCGATCACATGCGCGGACCGGCCGAGCGTACGACGGACCGCGCACCGGTCGCGCCCCGCCCCGGTCCCGGTCCGGGAACGACGACGGGCCCGCACCCCCGGTGAAGGGGGTACGGGCCCGTCGTACGGACTACTGCTGCGCCCAGGACGCGGCTACCGGTCGGAGCGGGAGGCTCAGAGGGCGGCCGGGTCCTCCTCGACCAGGAGGTTGCGGGTGCGGTTCGGGTCCACCTGGATGCCGGGGCCGATCGTGGTGGAGACCGCGGTCTTCTTGATGTAGCGGCCCTTGGCGGCGGACGGCTTGGCGCGGAGCACCTCGTCCAGCGCGGCGGCGTAGTTCTCGACCAGCTGCTCGTCGGTGAAGGAGACCTTACCGATGATGAAGTGCAGGTTCGAGTGCTTGTCGACGCGGAACTCGATCTTGCCGCCCTTGATCTCGTTCACGGCCTTGGCCACGTCCGGGGTCACGGTGCCGGTCTTCGGGTTCGGCATCAGGCCACGGGGACCGAGCACGCGGCCGAGGCGGCCGACCTTGCCCATGAGGTCCGGGGTGGCGACGACGGCGTCGAAGTCGAGGCGGCCCTTGGCGACCTCGTCGATGAGCTCGTCGGAGCCGACGATGTCGGCGCCCGCAGCACGCGCGGCCTCGGCACGCTCGCCGGTCGCGAAGACCAGGACCCGAGCGGTCTTACCGGTGCCGTGCGGGAGGATCACGGTGCTGCGGACCATCTGGTCGGCCTTGCGCGGGTCGACGCCCAGACGCATGGCGACCTCGACGGTGCCGTCGAACTTGGTGGTGCTGGTCGCCTTGGCGAGGCGGATGGCCTCGAGGGGGGCGTAAAGGCGCTCGCGGTCGACCTGAGCGTCCGCGGCCTTCAGAGCCTTGCTGCGCTTCACTGCTGCTCCTGAATGATGAATGGAGTTGTGGTATCAACGGGCCGCGCTGGCCCTACCACAGGGACGAAAAGAGCTGGTCAGCCCTCGACGGTGATGCCCATCGACCGGGCGGTGCCGGCGATGATCTTCGACGCCGCGTCCAGGTCGTTGGCGTTCAGGTCGGGCATCTTGACCGTGGCGATCTCGCGGACCTGGGCGCTGGTGAGCTTGGCGACCTTGGTCTTGTGCGGCTCGCTGGAGCCCTTGTCGACGCCCGCGGCCTTCAGGATGAGGCGCGCGGCCGGCGGCGTCTTCGTGATGAAGGTGAAGGAACGGTCGTCGTAGACCGTGATCTCCACCGGCACGATCATGCCGCGCTGCGACTCGGTCGCGGCGTTGTAGGCCTTGCAGAACTCCATGATGTTGACGCCGTGCTGGCCCAGCGCGGGGCCGACCGGCGGCGCCGGGTTGGCCGCACCGGCGTTGATCTGGAGCTTGATAAGCCCCGTGACCTTCTTCTTCTTGGGAGGCATTTCTCTCCGGGTCCTTCCGAGAGGTGATTGCTGGCGCGTGCGAGGCCGGGGCGACACCCGGCCGCCTGCACACACATCGGACCAGGCTAACGCGGATGCGCCGCTGGACCAAAACGACTTCGGGGCGGGGCCGAAGCCCCGCCCCGAAGCAGTGGCTTCGTACTAGTTCTTCTGGATCTGGTCGAAGGAGAGCTCGACCGGGGTCTCCCGGCCGAAGATCTCGACCAGGCCCTTGACCTTCTTCGAGTCCGGGTTGATCTCGTTGATGGTCGCCTGCAGGGTCGCGAACGGGCCGTCGGTGACGGTGACCGAGTCGCCGACCTCGAAGTCGAGCACCTGGATCTCGCTGGGCTTGACCGGGGAGGGCTTGCCGGCCTCCTTGGCCGCCTGGCGCTCCACGTCCGGGGCGAGCATCTTGACGACCTCGTCCAGGGTCAGCGGGTACGGGTCGTAGGCGTTGCCGACGAAGCCGGTGACACCGGGGGTGTTCCGCACGACGCCCCAGGACTCGGGGGTGAGGTCCATGCGCACCAGGACGTAGCCGGGGAGCTTGTTCTGGCGGATGGTCTTGCGGTCGCCGTTCTTGATCTGGACGACCTCCTCCTGCGGCACCTCGGCCTGGAAGATGTACTCCTCGACGTTCAGCGAGACCGCGCGCTGCTCCAGGTTCTGCTTCACCCGGTTCTCGTAGCCAGCGTAGGTGTGGATCACGTACCACTCGCCCGGCATGAAGCGCAGGTCCTCGCGGAACTTGGCGACCGGGTCGACCTCGACGGCCGGCTCGGCCTCCTCGGCGGCCTCGTCGGTGGCCTCCTCGTCGGCGGCGGCCTCGTCGGCGTCCTCGGCGGCGGGCTCCTCGTCGGACTCCACGTGCAGCGCGGCCTCCTCGGCGGGCTCGCCGGCCTCGGCCTCGTCGTACGCCTCGGCCTCGTCCTCGTCGCTGTCCGCGGCGTCCACGATCTGCTCGGCGGACTCGGCTTCGACAGCCAGCTCGGCCGCGTCCAGCTCGGCGGCGACATCCGCCTCGCGGACGGTCTCGTCGGCGTCGTACAGGGGGGACTCAGACACGGTGGCTGCTTCTTTCCTGGAGATGGTGAAGGTGGCGCGCTCCGGGATCGACTTCGGCGCGGCTCCGCTCACGCGGGCGCCAGGAGACGTCTCGGAGACTTCAACAGTACCGAGTCAACGGTAGCGGCCTCGTACGTTCGGCGCCGACAGCTCGACCCGGGCCGAGGATCGGCCCGGGTCGGGAAGCTGTTTCACAGGTGGGACGCTCGGTCAGCCGAAGATCCAGAGGCTGAGCTTGGAGAATCCGTAGTCGAGGCCGGCCACGAAGGCCATCACCACGACGACGAACACGACCACGACGGTGGTGTAGTTGACCAGCTCGCTGCGGGTGGGCCAGACGACCTTGCGCAGTTCGGCGATGATCTGGCGGTAGAACAGGGCAAGACGGGCGAACGCGCCCTTCTTGGCCCGCTTGCCGGACTTCTTGTCGCCTGAACGGTCTGCCCGCTTGCGGTCGCGGCGCGAAAGGGCCTTCTCATCGCCCTCGGCGGGCGTGGTTTCGGCAGCGCCGTCGGCACCCTCGGGGTTGCCGCTCTCAGGCGTTGCGGTGGAGCCCGTGGTCTCCGTCACTCGTCCTCACCTGAATCCGGGTCCTGCCGAGCATCACCTGCGTGCCCGACAGGGCACGAGCGGCCGGCTAAAGCGGGTGCTGATCGGTGCCCTCTCCGCATCAAGCCCGCTCGCTCTGTGGAGCGAACGGGCTGAATACGGATCAAGCAGCAGGGCAAGAGGGACTTGAACCCCCAACCGCCGGTTTTGGAGACCGGTGCTCTACCAATTGAGCTATTGCCCTACGGTGCCTCGCGGCTCCGGTAGCGACCACCAACCTACCTCATCTCCCGCCGCTGTCTGTACAGGCAGTGGAAGCTTTGGCTTCTCGGTGGCCGTCGAGCAGTGAGTGTACGTGGTCCGGGGGTGTTTGGTCGAACCTTTTCTTCGAGCCGTCGCAGGTCCGGGCCGCCATGTGGACGAGCGGGTACGCATGGTGAAACCGCCATGCCCGGTCCGTCCCGGTTCTGCGACGATGCAGGCATGAGCGCTTCCACCCCGCAGCCCGACAGTTCCGTCCGCCCCGCCGACCGACGGGTCTCCGCCCGGATCGGCGCCATCGCCGAGTCCGCGACCCTCGCCGTCGACGCCAAGGCCAAGGCCCTCAAGGCGGCCGGCCGTCCGGTGATCGGCTTCGGTGCCGGTGAGCCGGACTTCCCGACCCCGGACTACATCGTCGAGACGGCCGTCGAGGCCTGCCGCGACCCGAGGAACCACCGCTACACCCCGGCCGGCGGCCTGCCGGAGCTGAAGGCCGCGATCGCCGCCAAGACGCTGCGCGACTCCGGCTACGAGGTGGACGCCTCCCAGGTGCTGGTGACCAACGGCGGCAAGCAGGCGATCTACGAGGCGTTCGCCGCGATCCTCGACCCGGGCGACGAGGTCATCATCCCGGCCCCGTACTGGACCACCTACCCGGAGTCGGTGCAGCTGGCCGGCGGTGTGCCGGTGGAGGTCGTGGCCGACGAGACCACCGGCTACAAGGTCTCGGTCGAGCAGCTGGAGGCCGCCCGCACCGAGAACACCAAGGTGGTGCTCTTCGTCTCGCCGTCCAACCCGACCGGCGCGGTGTACACCGAGGCCGAGGCCGAGGCGATCGGCCGCTGGGCGCTGGAGCACGGCCTCTGGGTGCTCACCGACGAGATCTACGAGCACCTGGTCTACGGCGACGCGACGTTCACCTCGCTGCCGGCCCTGCTGCCCGAGCTGGCCGACAAGACCATCGTGGTCAACGGGGTCGCCAAGACCTACGCGATGACCGGCTGGCGGGTGGGCTGGGTGATCGGCCCCAAGGACGTCGTCAAGGCCGCGACCAACCTGCAGTCGCACGCCACCTCGAACGTCTCCAACGTCGCGCAGCGCGCCGCGATCGCCGCCGTCAGCGGCGACCTGACGGCCGTCGAGGAGATGCGCACCGCCTTCGACCGCCGCCGCAAGACCATCGTGCGGATGCTCAACGAGATCGAGGGCGTGCTCTGCCCCGAGCCCGAGGGCGCGTTCTACGCCTACCCGTCCGTCAAGGGCGTGCTGGGCAAGGAGATCCGCGGCAAGCGCCCGCAGACCTCCGGCGAGCTGGCGGCGCTGATCCTGGACGAGGCCGAGGTCGCGGTCGTCCCCGGCGAGGCCTTCGGCACCCCGGGCTACCTGCGGCTGTCCTACGCGCTCGGCGACGCCGACCTGGCCGAGGGCGTGAGCCGGATCCAGAAGCTGCTCGGCGAGGCCCGCGACTGACCCGCGCCGCACCGCCCCCGTCGGCGCCGACCCGGCGCATTGACGGGGCGCATTGAGTGGAACCGCCCCCTTTTCACCCCTTCGGGGGATGCGAAGGGGGCGGTTCCCGTATCCGGGCCCGATACGGCAGTATCGGCGAATGGAACGCCTGCCAAATCCGCGAGACGTCAGGGACCTCCCCAAGGCCCACCTGCACCTGCACTTCACCGGCTCGATGCGCCCCGCCACCCTGCTGGAACTGGCCGACAAACACGGCATCCGGCTGCCGGAGGCGCTCAGCTCCGGCGAGCCGCCCAGACTGCGGGCGACCGACGAACGCGGCTGGTTCCGCTTCCAGCGCCTCTACGACACCGCCCGCTCCGTCCTGCGGGGCGAGGACGACATCCGCCGGCTGGTGCTGGAGACCGCCCAGGACGAGCGGCGGGACGGCTCCCGCTGGCTGGAGATCCAGGTCGACCCGACCTCGTACGCGCCCATGCTCGGCGGGCTGATCCCCGCCCTGGAGCTGATCCTGGACGCCGTGGAGCAGGCCGCCGAGGCCACCGGGGTGGGCATCCGGGTGCTGGTCGCCGCGAACCGGATGAAGTCCCCGATGGACGCCCGGACCCTGGCCCGGCTGGCCGTCCGGTACGCCGACCGGGGCGTGGTCGGCTTCGGCCTCTCCAACGACGAGCGCCGCGGCCTCGCCCGGGACTTCGACCGGGCCTTCGACATCGCCCGCAAGGGCGGTCTGCTGGCCGCCCCGCACGGCGGCGAACTGGCCGGGCCGGAGTCCGTCCGGGACTGCCTGGACGACCTGGGCGCGGGCCGGATCGGTCACGGCGTCCGGGCCGCCGAGGACCCCTGGCTGATGCAGCGGCTGGCGGACCGCCAGATCACCTGCGAGGTCTGCCCGTCCTCCAACGTCTCGCTGGGCGTCTACGAGTTCGCCGAGGACGTCCCGCTGCGCAGGCTGTTCGACGCCGGCGTGCCGCTGGCGCTCGGCGCCGACGACCCGCTGCTGTTCGGCAGCCGGCTGGCCGACCAGTACGCCCTGGCCCGCGACGTGCTCGGCTTCGGCGACGCCGAGCTCGCCGAGCTGGCCCGCCAGTCGGTGCGCGGCTCGCGCGCCCCGGAGAGCGTCCGCAAGGAGCTGCTGGCGGACATCGACACCTGGCTGGGGGACGGCACCGGCCCGTGGCCTACAGCCTGACGCCCACCATCACCGGCTCGTTGACCAGCTCGACGCCGAAGGCCGCCCGGACCCCGTCGCGGATCTCCCGGGCCAGCGCCAGCAGGTCGTCGGCGGTGGCGGCGCCGCGGTTGGTCAGGGCCAGGGTGTGCTTGGTGGAGAGGGTGGCCGGGCCGTCGCCGTAGCCCTTGCCGAAGCCGGCCCGGTCGATCAACCAGGCCGCCGAGGTCTTGGTGCAACCGTCCGGCGCCGGGTAGGCGGGGGCGTTCTCGGTGCCCGGGCGGGTGCGGAAGGACTCGTACTGGGCGGCCGTCAGCACCGGGTTGGTGAAGAAGGAGCCCGCCGACCAGGTGTCGTGGTCGGCCGCGTCCAGCACCATGCCCTTGCCCGAACGCAGCGCCAGCACGGCGTTCCAGGCGACGTCGACACCGACCCGCTCGCCCTGCTCGACGCCCAGGTGGCGGGCCGTCTCGGCGTAGCGGACGGGGGTGGAGAGGCCGCCGTTGTCCTCCAGCGCGAAGCGCACCCGGAGCACCACGTAGCGGTCCGGGTCGGCCTTGAAGCGGCTGTGCCGGTAGGAGAAGACGCACTCGGCGTTGGAGAGGGTGACCACCTCGCCGGCCCGGCGGTCGTACGCGACCACCTCGGTGACGGACTGCGCCACCTCCTGGCCGTACGCGCCGACGTTCTGCACGGGCGTGGCGCCGGCCGACCCGGGGATGCCGGCCAGGAACTCGATGCCGGCCAGGCCGTGGCCGACGGTGCGGGCCACCGCGTCCTCCCAGACCTCGCCGGCGGCCAGCTCCAGCGTGAGGCCGTCCAGCGCGAAGCCGGTGGTGGCGATCCGCAGCACGGTGCCGGCGAAACCGGCGTCACCGATCACCAGGTTGGAGCCGCCGCCGATGACGAGCAGCGGCTCGCCGGCCGCGTCGGCCTCACGGACGGCGGCCACCACCTCGTCGTCGGTGTGCGCGGACACCAGTCGGCGGGCCGGGCCGCCGAGCCGGAGGGTGGTGAGCGGGGCGAGGGGGGCGTCGAGTTCTACCAGCACGCCCACCAGCGTACGGGGAGGGCGCGGCGCCCCTCTCCCCGTACGCCCCGGGGCTCAGGCCAGCCGGACGACCGCGCGGGACATGCCCAGCACCTTCCGGCCGTCGGCGGTGGCCAGCAGGTCGACCTGGACCCTGCGGTCGTCCAGCAGCTTGGCCACCTTGCCGGTGACCTCGATCACGGCGCCGACGCCGTCGTTGGGCACCGGCACCGGGCGGGTGAACCGCACGCCGTACTCGACCACCGCGGCCGGGTCGCCGACCCAGTCGGTGACCACCCGGATCGCCTCGGCCATGGTGAACATGCCGTGCGCGATGACGTCCGGCAGGCCGACCTCCAGGGCGAACTTCTCGTTCCAGTGGATCGGGTTGAAGTCGCCGGAGGCACCCGCGTACCGCACCAGGGTGGCGCGCGTCACGGGAAAGGACTGCGCGGGCAGCTCGGTGCCGACCGCGACCTCGTCATAGCTGATCGCCATCGCGTTACTCCCCCGCCTCGTCGGCGGCCCGGGCCACCAGGGTCATGATCGACGTCACCACGTGCTCGCCGCTGCCGTCCGTCACCTCGCCACGCACCGTGAGGACGTCGTTGCCGGCGAGCGACTTGATGTTGTCGATGGTCACCGCGACCGAGAGCCGGTCCCCCGCGCGCACCGGCCGGGTGTAGGCGAACTTCTGGTCCCCGTGCACCACCCGGGTGTAGTCCAGGCCCAGCTGCGGGTCCTCGACCACCTGGCCGGCGGCCTGGTAGGTGATCACGAACGGGAAGGTCGGCGGGGCGATCACGTCCGGGTGGCCGAGGGCCCTGGCGGCCTCCGGGTCGCTGTACGCGGGGTTGGCGTCGCCCACGGCGACGGCGAACTCGCGGATCTTCTCCCGGCCGACCTCGTACGGCTCGGTGGGCGGATAGGTCCGCCCGATGAAGGAGGGGTCGAGCGCCATGGGCAACTCCTCAACTGTCCGGTGCCACCGAAGTGGGTCACAGAGAGCGGGTCACGGAAACGGGTGACAAAAAAGACTCCGGACCGCACCCAGTGAGGGATGCGGCCCGGAGTCGAAGACCTGAGTCACACAGGCCCGATGCCCTGCAACAGGGTCAGCGGGTCTCGCGGTGCGCGGTGTGCGAGTTGCAGCGGGGGCAGTGCTTCTTCATCTCAAGACGGTCCGGGTCGTTACGCCGGTTCTTCTTGGTGATGTAGTTCCGCTCCTTGCACTCCACGCAGGCCAGCGTGATCTTCGGGCGGACATCGGTGGCAGCCACGGGAGTGCCTTCCTTGGACAATGAATAAGAACACAACAAGAGTAGCCGACCGGGAGTGCGATCTCCCGACCGACTACGCGGGGTAGCGGTGACCGGACTTGAACCGGTGACACAGCGATTATGAGCCGCTTGCTCTACCAACTGAGCTACACCGCCACAGTGATCCGCAGCACAGCCGTAGCTGACCGCTTTTCACCAGAGCCCCCATGCGGAATCGAACCGCAGACCTTCTCCTTACCATGGAGACGCTCTACCGACTGAGCTATAGGGGCGAACGAGGAAGAGATTACACGTTCCGCGCCCAGAGGTGAAATCCGTATCCCGGCGCGAAGACCGCAGGTCGGCGGGGTGCGCGGATGACCGATCGAAGGCCGGGCGTTCGACCACCCCCCCGGCCGCGCGGCCCGACCCGATACGACTATTGCCCGCCTCCCGTCGCCCCGCGCCCGGCCGCCATAGGCTCGTCGCTCATTGATCGGGACGGGCCGGGGTACGAGACGGGCCAGCGCGAGAAGGAGCCGGGCGATGGACAGCGCACCCGCCGACGGGCCTCAGCCGGGACCCGGCCCGGCGGCCAACCCGCTCGGGCACGGCCCCGTCCTGCTGCTCACCGACGCCCGGCTCGCCGACGGCCGGGTGGTGGACGTACGGATCAGCGGCGACCGGATCCAGGCCGTCGGCACCGCCGGCAGCCTCGGACCGCTGCCCGCCCTGCCGGGCACCCCCACGGCCACCACCGGCGCCCGGATCGACCTCAAGGGCTACCTGCTGCTGCCCGCCCCCGCCGAGGCGCACGCCCACTACGACGTCGCCTTCTCCGCCGCGCTGCCCGCTCCGCCGCCGGAGACCCCCACCGACCTCACCCGCCGGGTCACCGAGGCCGCGCTCACCTCGCTCGGCTACGGCGCCACCGCCCAGCGCACCCACGTCCGGATCGGCGACGTGCACGGGCTGCGCCGGCTGGAGGCCGTGCTCACCGCCCGGCAGGCGCTGCGCGGCCTGGCCGAGCTCCAGGCGGTCGCCATGCCCCGGCTGCTCACCGGCCGCGCCGGGGCGGACGGCCGGGCCCAGCTGCGCGAAGCCCTCAAGCTGGGCGCCACCGCGGCCGGGGGCTGCCCCGAACTGGACCCGGACCCGGCGGGGTACGCCCAGGTGCTGCTGGAGGCCGCCCGGGAGGCGGACTGCCCGGTCGACCTGCACGCCACGGCCGCCGACCCGGCGCGGCTGGCCCGGCTGGCGAGCGCGCTCGCCCCGCTGCGGCCGCGGGTGACGCTCGGCCCGTGCGGCGCGCTGGCGCCGGGCTCCCCGGCGGTGCTGGCCGGCCACGGCATCCGGGTGGTCTGCCTGCCGCAGAACGGCTGCTGCACCGGGCTGGAGGGCCGGCCCAGCGGGCTGCGGCCGGGGCTGCTGCGCGAGCTGACGGAGGCCGGGGTGCCGCTCGCGGCGGGCAGCGGTTCGCTGCGCGACGCCGCCAACCCGGTCGGGCGGGCCGATCCGCTGGAGGCCGCGTACCTGCTGGCGGCGAGCGGGGTGCTGGCCCCGGAGGCGGCGTACGACGCGGTGGCGAACCAGGCGCGGGTGGCGCTCGGGCTCCCCCCGGTCCGGGTGGACGCCGGGTTCCCGGCCGAGCTGCTGGCGGTGCGCGGGGACAGCCTGGCGGGGGCGCTCGCGGGCGGTCACAGCCGCCTGGTGGTGCACAGCGGACGGATCGTCAGCCGGACCAGCGCGGTCCGGGAGTTCGCCGACACGGTGGCGCTGGCCCTGCCCCGGCAGTCCGGCGGCGCCGGCGGCGGCTGACCGCGGGCCGGGGCCGAAACAGATGGGGGCGCGCGGTGTTGAACCGCGCGCCCCTCCCCCACCTGCTGGCCGCCGATGACGTCGGTGGGCCCCACCGGCGGCGGAGCGGCCCCAGGCATCCCCCACATGGAGCGGGGCCGCTCTCCCAGCGCTGACGCTACGCCCACGGACGACCCGTTCCGCCCGCTCTTGACGCCCTCCTGTCGTGCGACTGGCCCCCCTTGACGGACCGTTGACACCGCGGGGTTCCCGTCCGGTCAGGGCTCGTAGCGGTAGCCGATGCCGGGCTCGGTGATCAGATGGCGCGGCCGGGCCGGGTCGCGTTCCAGCTTGCGGCGCAGGCCGGCCAGGTAGACCCGCAGGTAGTTGCCGCGCTCCTCCTGGGCCGGCCCCCAGACCTCGCGCAGGATCCGCCGGCCGGGCACCAGCCGGCCGGGGCTGGCGAGCAGCAGGGCGAGGATGCGCCACTCGGTCGGGGTGAGCCGGACCGGGCCGTCCGGGCCGCTGACGGTGGTGGCGGCGAGGTCCACGGTGTGGTCGCCGATCACCGGTGCGGGCAGGGCGATCCCGCCCGGCGGCCGGCGCAGCACGGCGCGCAGCCGGGCCAGCAGCTCCTCCATCAGGAAGGGCTTGGTGAGGTAGTCGTCGGCGCCGGCGTCGAGGGCGCCGACCTTGTCGGCGGCGCCGGCCCGGCCGGAGAGCACGATGATCGGCACGGCGCTGCGGCTGCGCAGGCTCCGGATCACCTCCATGCCGTCCAGGTCGGGCAGGCCGAGGTCGAGCAGCACGGCGTCGGGCGCGGTGTGCGCGGCCCGGTCGAGGGCCTCCCCGCCGCTGGCCGCCGTCCGGACGGCGTACTGCCGGGCGCTCAGGTTGATCCGCAGGGTGCGTAGCAGCGCGGGTTCGTCGTCGACGATCAGGATCTCGCTCATGCGCGCGCCACTCCCCCGGTCCCGGAGGCCGGAAGGTGCCCCCGTCGCCCGGCGCCCGCCTCGCGGGACAGGCGCGTTTCGGTCATTCGTCGGCTTCGCTCTCTCATACGGGCGCTTCTCCCGGGTGGGCGGCGGGCAGGGTGAGCAGCATGGTGGTGCCGCCCCCGGGGGTGTCCTCGACCTCCAGACTGCCGCCCATGGCCTCGGCGAGGCCGCGGGAGAGGGCGAGACCGAGGCCGACGCCGGTGGTGTTGTCGGTGTCGCCGAGGCGCTGGAAGGGCAGGAAGACCCGGTCGCGGTCCTCGGGGGCGATGCCGGGGCCGCGGTCGATCACCCGGAGCTCGACCTGGTCCCGGTGGTGGCTGGCGGTGACCAGCACGGGTGCGCCGGGGGCGTTGTGGCGCAGGGCGTTGGTGATGACGTTGGCGAGGACGCGTTCCAGCAGCGGCGGGTCGGCGAGGACGGCGGGCGCGGTGTCCAGGTCGAGCGGCTGGACCGGGGCGTACGGGGCGGGGAGGGTGTCCAGGGCCCGGGGCAGGATCTCGTCGAGGTGGGTCTCGGCGAGGTGCAGGGTGAGCGCGCCCGCCTGGAGGCGGCTCATGTCGAGCAGGTTGTCGACCAGCCGGGTGAGCCTGACCAGGGACTCGTCGGCGGTGGCGAGGAGTTCGGCCTGGTCCTCGGCGGAGAACTCGACGTCGGGGCTGCGCAGCGAGCCGACCGAGGCGAGGGCGGCGGCGAGCGGGGTGCGCAGGTCGTGGCTGACGGCGGCGAGCAGGGCGGTGCGCATCCGGTCGGCGGCCTTGATGGGTTCGACCTCGGCGGCGACGACGGCGAGCCGGTCGCGTTCGAGGGCGGCGGCGACGTGGGCGGCGAAGGCGGTGAGGACGCGCTGGTCGGCGGCGGGCAGCCGGCGGCCGGTGAGGACCAGGACGGCGTCCGCGCCGACCGGGACCTCGGTGGTCTCGCCGGTTCCGGCGCTTCCGGCGCGGTCGGGGGCGGCGGGGGTGTCGGTGTCGGGGGCGCCGTCGGCCGGGGCCTCCCCGTCGCAGCGGGCCAGCACCTCGCCGCCGGCGCGTTCCAGCAGGGCGACGGAGTCCATGCCGAAGGCCGTCCGGGACTTCTCCAGCAGGGCGGGCAGGGCGTCGGCGCCCCGCAGCACGCTGCCGGCGAGGGTGGAGAGGGTCTCGGCCTCGGCGGTGGCCCGGGCGGCGCGGCTGGTGAGCCGGGTCGCGTGGTCGACCACGGTGGAGACGGCGAGCGCGACGGCGGCGAAGACCACCAGCGCGACGATGTTGTTGGTCTCGCCGATGGTCAGGGTGTGCACGGGCGGGATGAAGAAGTAGTTCAGCAGCAGCGAGGCGACCACCGAGGCCAGCAGGGCCGAGGTGGCACCGCCGAGCAGGGCGACGACGACCACGCCGAGCTGGAAGATCAGCGCGTCGGTGGTGAGGTTCACCCGCTCGGGCGCCTGCGAGAGCAGGGCCGTCAGCAGCCAGGGCAGGACGAGCCCGGCGAGGTAGCCGGCGATGGTGCGGCGCCGGGAGTGGCGGCGGCCGAGCGAGGGCAGCCGGCCGCGGCCGGTGAACTCGTGGGTGACCATGTGGACGTCGATGTCCTCGGAGGCGTCCACGGTGGTCTCGCCGATGCCGGGGCCGGTGAGGAAGCGGGTGATCCGGCCGCGGCGGCTGGTGCCCAGGACCAGCTGGGTGGCGTCGTGGGCGCGGGCGAAGGCCAGCAGCGCGGTGGGGATGTCGTCGCCGACGACCACGTGGTAGCTGCCGCCGAGGGTCTCGACCAGCTGCCGCTGCTGGGCGAGTGCGCCGGAGGAGGCGCCGGCCAGGCCGTCGCTGCGGGTGACGTGGACGGCCAGCAGGTCGCCGCCGGCGGTGCGGAGGGAGGGGCGGCGCGGCGCGTCACCGTCGGGGGCGGTGGTGGGCGACGGGCGGGAGATCCGGGCGGCGCGGCGGATCAGGGTCTCGCCCTCGGGGCCGCCGGTGAGGGCGACCACGACGCGTTCGCGGGTCTCCCAGACCCGGTCGATGTTGTGGCTGGCCCGGTAGTCGCGCAGGCCCTCGTCGACCCGCCCGGCCACCCAGAGCAGGGCGAGTTCGCGCAGGGCGGTGAGGTTGCCGACCCGGAAGTAGTTGGAGAGCGCGGCGTCCACCTTCTCCGCCTTGTAGACGTTGCCGTGGGCCATCCGGCGGCGCAGCGCCTGGGGGGCCATGTCGACGAGCTCGATCTGGTCGGCCCGGCGGACCACCTCGTCCGGGACGGTCTCGCGCTGCGGGATGCCGGTGATCTTCTGGACGACGTCGTTCAGCGATTCCAGGTGCTGGATGTTGACGGTGGTGATGACGTCGATCCCGGCGTCCAGCAGTTCCTCGACGTCCTGCCAGCGCTTGGCGTTGCGGCCGCCGGGGATGTTGGTGTGGGCCAGTTCGTCCACGAGGGCCACGGACGGACGGCGGGCGAGGACGGCGTCGAGGTCCATCTCCTCGAAGTCGCTGTCGCGGTAGGAGCGGCTGACCCTCGGCAGCAGCTCCAGGCCGTCCACCAGCGCCTCGGTGTAGCGGCGGCCGTGGCACTCGATGTAGCCGACCACCACGTCCGCGCCGCGTTCCCGTCTGCGCCGGGCCTCGTCCAGCATCCGGTAGGTCTTGCCCACACCGGGGGCGGAGCCGAGGTACACCCTCAGCCGGCCTCGGCGGGAGCCGGGGGTGAGGTCGCGGGCCATGGGCGCTCTTTCGTACGAGGGAGGGTACGGCGGCGGCCGACCCCGGCCGGGGGCTGCTGCCCCGGCCCGGGTCGGCCTGTTCAGGGATTTTTCGGACTGATCGTCACTTCTGCTCCGACAGCGCGGTGTTGAGCAGTACGACGTTCACGCCCTCCTGTCCGAGGAAGCCGAGCGAGCGCCCCTCGGTGTACTTCTCGACCAGCCTGCGCACGGTCTCCTCGGGCAGGTCGCGGGCCTTGGCGACCCGGGCGACCTGCTCCTGCGCGTAGGCGACGGAGATCTGCGGGTCGAGGCCGGAGCCGGAGGCGGTGACCGCGTCCACCGGCACGCTCGCCGGGTCGACGCCGTCGAACGCGGCGACGGCCGCACGACGGTCCTCGACGGTCTTCAGCAGGTCCTCGCTGTTCGGGCCGAGGTTGGAGGCGCCGGAGCTCTTCGGGTCGTAGCCGCCGGCGGAGGGCCGCGGCTGGAACCACTTCGGGTCCGGCCTGGCCTCCTCCTTCTCGTCGTCCGGGTTCTGCTTGGGGAGGTTGTAGCTCTGGCCGAGCAGGCTGGAACCGACCTCCTTGCCGTCGAGCTCCACGATCGAGCCGTTGGCCTTGTCGTCGAGCACCAGCTGGCTGATCCCGGTGATCAGCAGGGGGTAGGCGAGACCGAGGATCACCGTCATCACCAGCAGCATCCGCAGCGCGGTGAAGTGCGTGCGCACGGTGGTGGGCAGGGGCTTGGACATCAGGTGCTCCTTTCTCAGCTCAGGCCGGGGACGAACTGGACGACCAGGTCGATCAGTTTGATCCCGGCGAAGGGGACGATCAGACCGCCGAAGCCGTACAGCCCGAGGTTGCGGCGCAGCAGGGAGCCGGCGTCGGACGGGCGGTAGCGGACGCCGCGCAGGGCGAGCGGGATGAGGCCGATGATGACCAGGGCGTTGAAGATGATCGCCGAGGTGATCGCGGACTGCGGGCTGTGCAGGTGCATGATGTTGAGCTTGTCGAGGCCCGGGTAGACCGCCGCGAACATCGCCGGGATGATCGCGAAGTACTTCGCGACGTCGTTGGCGATGGAGAAGGTGGTCAGCGCGCCGCGGGTGATCAGCAACTGCTTGCCGATCTCGACGATCTCGATCAGCTTGGTGGGGTTGGAGTCCAGATCGACCATGTTCCCGGCCTCCTTGGCCGCCATGGTCCCGGTGTTCATCGCGACACCGACGTCGGCCTGGGCGAGGGCGGGGGCGTCGTTGGTGCCGTCCCCGGTCATCGCGACCAGCTTGCCGCCGGCCTGCTCCTTCTTGATGAGGGCCATCTTGTCCTCGGGGGTGGCCTCGGCGAGGAAGTCGTCCACGCCGGCCTCCTCCGCGATCGCCCTGGCGGTCAGCGGGTTGTCGCCGGTGATCATGATGGTCTTGATGCCCATCCGGCGCAGCTCGTCGAAGCGCTCCCGCATGCCCTCCTTGACCACGTCCTTGAGGTGGATGACACCCAGGACGCGGGCGGGGGCGGAGCCCACCCTGTCGGCGACCACGAGCGGCGTGCCGCCGGCCGCGGAGATCCCGTCGACCAGCGCGGAGACCTCGCCGCCGACCGAACCGCCCTGCTCGGTCACCCAGTTGGTGACCGCGGCGGCCGCGCCCTTGCGGACCTGGTGGACGGCCTCGGCCTCGTCCAGGTCGACGCCGGACATCCGGGTCTGGGCCGTGAAGGGCACCCAGGTGGCGTGGGTCAACTCGCCCTGGGCGCGGGCCCGCAGGCCGTACCCGGTCTTGGCGAGGACCACGATCGAGCGGCCCTCCGGGGTCTCGTCGGCGAGCGACGACAGCTGCGCGGCACCGGCCAGTTCCTCCGTGCCCACGCCGGGGGCCGGCAGGAACTCGGCGGCCTGGCGGTTGCCGAGGGTGATGGTGCCGGTCTTGTCGAGCAGCAGGGTGTTGACGTCGCCGGCCGCCTCGACGGCCCGGCCGGACATCGCCAGCACGTTGCGCTGCACCAGCCGGTCCATGCCGGCGATGCCGATCGCGGAGAGCAGCGCGCCGATGGTGGTCGGGATGAGCGCCACGATCAGGGCGACCAGCACGATCATCGACTGCGGGGCGCCCGCGTAGGTGGCCATCGGCTGGAGCGTGACGACCGCGATCAGGAAGACGATGGTCAGCGAGGCCAGCAGGATGTTGAGCGCGATCTCGTTCGGCGTCTTCTGCCGGGCGGCGCCCTCGACCAGGGCGATCATCCGGTCGATGAAGGTCTTGCCCGGCTCGGAGGAGATCTTCACCACGATCCGGTCGGAGAGCACCCTGGTGCCGCCGGTCACCGCGGAGCGGTCACCGCCCGACTCGCGGATCACCGGCGCGGACTCTCCGGTGATCGCCGACTCGTCCACGGACGCGACGCCCTCGACCACGTCACCGTCGCCGGGGATGATCTGCCCGGCCTCGACCACCACGTGGTCGCCGAGCGCCAGCGCGGTGCCGGAGACCTCCTCCTCGGCCCGCGAGGCCGGCCAGTCGGTCAGCCGCCGGGCCATGGTGTCGGTCCTGGTCCTGCGCAGGGTGTCCGCCTGCGCCTTGCCGCGGCCCTCGGCGACGGCCTCGGCCAGGTTGGCGAAGACGGTGGTCAGCCAGAGCCAGACGGTGATGGACCAGGCGAACACGGACGGGTCGGCGATCGCGGCGACGGTGGTGACCACCGAGCCGACCTCGACCACGAACATGACCGGGTTCCTGACCATCACCCGGGGGTCCAGCTTCTTCACCGCGTCCGGCAGGGAGGCGACTATCAGCCTGGGGTCGAGGAGGCCGTTGGAGACTCTGTGCGGCGCCGCGCTCTCCGTCTTCTCGAGCGGTGCGGGGGTGAGCGTAGGGGTGGACATCAGGAGAGACCTTCCGCGATCGGCCCGAGAGCGAGGGCCGGGAAGTAGGTGAGACCGACGACGATCAGGACGACGCCCGACAGCAGGCCCACGAAGAGCGGCTTGTGGGTGGGCAGGGTGCCCGGAGTGGCGGGAACCGGCTGCTGCCGCGCGAGCGAGCCCGCCAGCGCCAGCACGAAGACCATCGGCAGGAAGCGGCCGAACACCATCGCCAGACCGATCGCGGTGTCGTACCAGTCGGTGTTGACCGTGATGCCCGCGAACGCCGAGCCGTTGTTGTTGGCACCCGAGGTGAACGCGTACAGCACCTCGGAGAAGCCGTGGGCGCCCGAGTTGAGCATCCCGGCACGCTCGCCCGGCAGCGACATCGCCAGGCCCGTGCCGACCAGCACGATCGTCGGCGTGGTCAGGATGTACAGCGAGGCGAACTTCATCTCGCGGCCGCCGAGCTTCTTGCCCAGGTACTCCGGCGTCCGGCCGACCATCAGACCGGCCACGAAGACCGCGACGACCGCCAGGATCAGCATGCCGTACAGGCCGGAGCCGGTACCGCCGGGCGCGATCTCACCCAGCATCATGTTGAACATCGCGATCCCGCCGCCGAACGGCGAGTACGAGTCGTGGAAGGAGTTCACCGCGCCGGTCGAGGTCAGCGTGGTGGAGGCGGCGAACAGGCTGGAGGCCGCGATACCGAACCGCTGCTCCTTGCCCTCCATCGCCCCGCCGGCGGCCTGCATCGCGCTGCCGGAGTGCTGCGTCTCGGAGAAGGTGATCAGCGCGGCCGAGGCCACCCAGAACAGGCCCATCACGGCGAGGATCGCGTAGCCCTGGCGGTTGTCCCCGACCATCCGGCCGAAGGCGCGGGGCAGCGCGAACGGGATCAGCAGGATGAGGAAGATCTCCACCAGGTTGCTGAACCCGGTCGGGTTCTCGAACGGGTGCGCCGAGTTGGCGTTGTAGAAGCCGCCGCCGTTGGTGCCGAGCAGCTTGATGACCTCCTGCGAGGCCACCGGACCGCCCGGGACCGACTGCGGGTCGCCGGCCAGCGTGGCGACCTCGTGGAAGCCGTGGAAGTTCTGCACCACGCCGTTGGCGACCAGCACCAGCGCGAAGACGATCGCGATCGGCAGCAGCAGGCGCAGCGTGATCCGGGTGAGGTCCACCCAGAAGTTGCCGACCCGGTCGGTGCGGTTGCGGGTGAAGCCCCGGATCAGCGTGGCGACGATCGCGATGCCGACGGCCGAGGAGACGAAGTTCTGCACCGCCAGGCCGGCCATCTGGGCCACGTGGCCCATCGCGGACTCACCGCCGTAGGACTGCCAGTTGGTGTTGGCCACGAAGGAGATCGCGGTGTTCCAGGCCTGGTGACCCTCCATCTGCGGCACGCCGAGGCTCAGCAGCAGATATCCCTGAAGGCGGATCAGCCCGTACAGGAAGAGGACCGAGACGGCCGAGAAGGCCAGCACCGAACGGAGGTAGACCGGCCAGCGCTGGTCGGCGTCGCCGTCCACGCCGATGACCTTGTACAGGCCGCGCTCGACTCCGAGGTGCCTGGGAGTGGTGAGGATTCTGGCGATGTAGTCGCCGAGGGGGCGGTAGCACAGGGCCAGCGCGCCCACCAGGGCGAGGGCCTGCAGCCAGCCCGCGAGGGTGGAACCCATGTCAGAACTTCTCCGGGTAGATCAGCGCCACGACGAGGTAGCCGACGAGGGCGACGGCGACGATGAGACCTGCGATGTTCTCGGCGCTCACAGCTTCTCCACCCCCCGTGCGATCAGGGCGATGACGGCGAACACGGCGACCGTGACACCGACGTAGATGAGATCGGACATGGGCTCCACCACAGTGGTTCGGAGACGGCCGCGGCCGGGCCCGGAGGCACCGCACGGCACCGGCGGAAGACCGGCTGAAGCAGCAAACCAGCCGGTTGAGGGGCGCTACGGTTCCCTGACGCCCTCCATACGGGCGGATACGCGACGTTGACGCGACCTTGACGCCCGCGTCACCGGGCCGAGACCGGCCGTGTGCGGAAACGTTTCGGGCCCCGGACAGCGATGCTGTCCGGGGCCCGTTCCGGTCGGTCGTGCCGGGGTCGCCCGGGCACGTCTCCGGGTGTCGTGCGGGCGTTCTCCGGTGCCGGCAGGCGTTCCTGGGTGCCGCTCAGGAGTTCTCGGGCGCCGGCAGCTTCTCGTGCTCCGACCGCCCCACCGGCTCACCGCGCCGCACCGCGCCCGGGGCCCGGCGGGACGGGTGGTACGCCTTGCTGGAGGAGGTCAGCTGCCAGGGCACGCTGATCACCATCACGCCCGGGGTGAACAGCAGCCGGCTCTTCAGCCAGAGCGCCGACTGGTTGTGCAGCAGGTGCTCCCACCAGTGCCCGACCACGTACTCGGGGATGAACACCGCGACCGCGTCCCGGGGGCTGGTCCGGCGGTACTCGCGCACATACGCCACCACCGGCTTGGTGATCTCCCGGTACGGCGAGTCCAGCACCTTCAGCGGCACCTGGACGTCGAGCTCCCGCCACTGCCGCTCCAGTTCGCCGGTGGCCTCCTGCTCCACCGCGACGGTCAGCGCCTCCAGCGAGTCCGGCCGGAACGCCTGCGCGTAACCGAGCGCCCGCAGGGTGGGCTTGTGCAGCTTGGAGACCAGCACGATCCCGTGCACGCTGGACGGCCGCACCGACTCGGCGTGCGGGTCGTCCACCGCCAACTCCTCGGCCACACCGTCGTAGTGCCGCCGGATGCCGCGCATCATCACCCAGAGTACGACCGCCGCGACCACGGCCAGCCAGGCGCCCTGGGTGAACTTGGTCAGCAGCACGATGACCAGCACCAGGGCGGTGGTGACCGCGCCGAAGGCGTTGATCACCCGGGAACGCTGGGCCGGGCCGCGGACGCCCGGCTCGGTCTCGGTGCGCAGGACGCGGTTCCAGTGCTTCACCATGCCGATCTGGGACAGCGTGAAGGAGGTGAAGACGCCCAGGATGTAGAGGTGGATCAGGCTGGTGACGTCCGCGTCGTACAGCCAGAGCAGCCCGCCGGCCACCACCGCGAGGGCGATGATGCCGTTGGAGAACGCCAGCCGGTCGCCGCGGGTGTGCATCTGCCGGGGCAGATAGCGGTGCTCGGCCAGGATCGAGGCCAGCAGCGGGAAGCCGTTGAAGGCGGTGTTGGCCGCCAGGATCAGCACCAGCGCGGTGACGGCCTGGACGAAGTAGAAGAGCACGGAGTGGTCGCCGCCGAAGATCGCGGCCGCCAGCTGGGCGATCACGGTCTGCTGCGGGGCGGTGTGGCAGTCGCCGGGGAACCCGGTCAACTGGCAGGCGTCGTCCGTGATGTGGACCTTGGAGATCAGTGCCAGCGCGGTGATGCCGACGAACATGACCACGGCCGTGGTGCCCATCACGGCCATCGTGGTGGCGGCGTTCCTCGACTTCGGCGCCCGGAAGGCCGGCACGCCGTTGGAGATCGCCTCCACACCGGTCAGCGCGGTACAGCCGGACGCGAACGCCCGCAGGCCCAGCATCAGCAGGCCCAGCCCGGCCAGGGTGTCCTTGCCGTCCACCGGCAGGACCCCGTACGAGGCGCTGGACGCCACCGGCGCGTGGCCGAACGCGACCCGGATCAGACCGGTGACCACCATCAGCAGCATGCCGCCGATGAAGAGGTACGTCGGCGCCGCGAAGGCCTTGCCGGACTCCCGGACACCGCGCAGGTTCATCGCCGCGAGCAGCGCGACGAAGCCGACCGCCAGCTCCACCCGGTGGTCCGCGAGCGCGGGCAGCGCCGAGATGATGTTGTCCACCCCGGAGGCCACCGACACCGCGACCGTCATCACGTAGTCGACCAGCAGCGAAGCGGCCACCACCAGGCCGGAGTTGGCCCCCAGGTTGCGGGACACCACCTCGTAGGAGCCGCCGCCGCTGGGGTAGGCGTGCACGACCTGGCGGTACGACATCACCACGACCGCCATCAGCGCGACCACACCGGCCGCGACCCACGGGGTCAGGTAGAGGAACGCGGTGCCACCGACGGTGAGCACCAGCAGGATCTCCTGGGTCGCGTAGGCGACCGAGGAGAGCGGGTCGGAGGCGAAGATCGGCAGCGCCAGCCGCTTGGGGAGCAGCGTCTCGCCCAGCTCCTCGCTGCGCATGGCCTTGCCGATCACTAGACGCTTGAGCGCCTGGGGCACGTTGAACACATGGGCGAGCGTAAGGGCCGAAAACAGCCTGACAATGGGCCCCGAAGGCGTGCCGAAAAGGCCCGGCACGCCGATCGGGAGGAGCGTTCCCGCAGGTCGGAGCCGCTATGAGCACGCACCTGCCGGGCGTATCAACGGCGTTAAGCCCCCCCGTTAAGACATCGTCAAGATATGACGATCCGATAGGACATTTAGCCACATATGGGGCAATTTGCCCGCGCCGCGACCGCGACGCACGGCCCGCCCAGGCCTACATCCGCATCCGGAGCCGGCAGACCACGGCATCGGTGTGGCGGCGCAGCGCCCGGTCGATCACCGCCCCGCGCCGGTTCTGCAGCGCCCGCTGCCAGGGGCGGGCCGGCTCGACCTCGGGGATGAGGACGGTGAGCCGGTCGTACGCGCGCTCGGCGCCGAGCCGGTTGACGAAGGCGGCGATCGGCGGGCCGAGCCGGCGGTGGCCGTCCGGGATCTCCACCAGGGGCACGCCCGGCCGCCACAGCTCCCAGTCCCGGCGAAGCGCCTCGGCCTCCGCCGGGTCGTGCACCACGGTGACCGCCAGGACCTCGTCGCCGAGCGAGAGCGCCGCGCTCAGCCCGTCCCTGGTCAGCCGGGTGATCGCGGTGACCGGGACGACGACCAGGCTGCGCCGGCGGGTGACGGCGCCGGGCACCCGCCCCAGCTCCAGCGCCTCGCCGATCCGCGCGTAGCCGCGGTGGACCGCCTCGAAGAGCAGGACGAGCAGCGGCAGCGCCAGGCAGATGCCCCAGGCGCCCTCGGTGAACTTCGTCCCGGTGACGACCACCGCCGCGACGCCGGTGAGCAGCGCGCCGAAACCGTTCAGCGCCGCCCTGGCCCGCCAGCCCCGCTGCCGCCGGACGCACCAGTGCCTGACCATGCCGACCTGGCAGACGGTGAAGCCGACGAAGACCCCGATCGCGAACAGCGGCACCAGGCTGTTGACGTCCCCGCCGGAGCCGGCCAGCAGCGCCGCGGAGACCAGGGCGAGGAAGAGCACGCCGTGACGGTGCACCTGGCGGTCGGCGCGCAGCGCGAAGACGTGCGGCAGGTGGTTGTCGCGGGCGAGCAGGTGCAGCAGCACGGGCAGGCCGCCGAAGGAGGTGTTGGCGGCCAGGCCCAGCAGGATCACGGTGGCGAACTGGACCAGGTAGAAGCCGGCGCCGTGGCCGAGCGAGGCGTCGGCGAGCTGGGCGAGCACGGTGACGCCCTCCACCGGCTGGAGGTGGAAGCGGCCGATCAGCACGGCCAGTCCGATCAGCATCACGCCGAGCAGCGCGCCGAGCGCGACCTCGGTGCGCTGCGCCCGCTTCACGCCCGGCGTGCGGAAGGACGGGACGGCGTTCGCCACCGCCTCCACCCCGGTCAGCGCCGAGCAGCCCGCCGCGAACGCCTTGAGCAGCAGCAGCGCGCCGACCGCGGTCGCGTTGCCGGCCAGCGCCGAGGCGTGCCCGGTGGCCGCCTCGGTGCTCACCGGGGCGTCCCGGAACAGGCCGACCACGATGATCGCCAGGATGGACAGCACGAAGACGGCCGTCGGCGCCATGAACCAGCGGGCCGACTCGGCGATCCCCCGCAGGTTGACGGCGGTGACCAGGGCGAGCACGCCCAGGCAGAGCCAGACCCGGTGGCCGTACAGGCCCGGCACGGCCGAGGTCAGCGCGGCCACCCCCGCGGTCACCGAGACCGCCACGTTCAGGATGTAGTCGATCACCAGGGAGGCGGCGGCGGTCAGCGCGGTCCGTCGGCCCAGATGCTCCCTGGCCACCGCGTACGAGCCGCCGCCGTCCGGGAAGGCCGCGATCACCTGGCGGTAGGAGGCCACCAGCACCGCCAGCAGCACGGCGATCGCCGCCGTCACGGGGAGCGTGAAGCCGAGCCCGTACGCCCCGGCCGCGGCCAGGACCAGGACGATCGACTCGGGCCCGTACGCGACGGAGGCCATCGCGTCCAGGGAGAGCGCGGCCAGGCCGCCGAGGGCGCTGAGGCGGTGCCGGTCACCGGCCGCGCCGGTATCCGGGGGCTCGGGCTCCGCGGCGACGGCCGGGGTGGTGGTGGCGCTGGACATCGGGCAGGACCTCCGCAGTCGGGTGCTGCTCCGATCCTGCGGGCCGGGTGCCGCCCCGCTCCCCTGCCCCTACGCGTTCCTGACGCCTCGACGTGTGCCTTTGACGATCCGTTGACGCCATGCGGCGGCCGGCCCCGGGGGGCGTGGACGGGGCGGGTGGGCCGATGTCCCGGCGGGCGCCGGTTGGGAAGACGATCAGCACTGTCGGAGGACTCCCGGCGCGTACCTGAGCACGCCCGGGACTTCTCAGCGGGGAGGCTGAACGGCCCACCCCACCCCTGAGGACACTCTGCTGCCTGCCAGGAGTAATTGCAAGTAATGCGCAATAGTGCGCCCGCCCGCCGATGCCAGGAATTCTCGCTCTCCGCCCCCGCCGCACTACGCTCCGCACATGGATCGCCCCGCCCGCCCCTCGCGTCCCCTTCTCCTCATCGACCTCGACCACACCCTGGTCGAACGCGACGGCCCCGCCGATGCCTGGACCGGCGGATTCTGCGCCACCCACGGCATCCCCGCCGACGCCGCCCCCGCCGTCTTCGAGCTCTACCGCGCCGACCGCTCCCCCGCCGGATTCACCCGGATCGCCGCCCGCTACGGACTGCCCGACTCCGGCGCAGCCCTCTGGGAGGAGCACGTCACCCGCGAGGCCGCCCGCACCCACCTGCTCCCCGGCGTCCCCGACGCCCTCGCCGCCCTGCGCGACGCCGGCTGGACCATCGCCGTCGTCACCAACGGCTCCACCGGCATCCAGCGCGCCAAGCTCGCCCGCACCGGCCTGCTCCCCCACGTCGACGCCGTCTGCGTCTCCGAGGAGGCCGGCGCCCGCAAACCCGCCCCCGCGATCTTCCACCTCGCCGCCGCCCGCCTCGGCCGCACCCTCACCCCCGACGACTGGATGGTCGGCAACAACCCCGCCACCGACCTCCGGGGCGCCCACGCCACCGGCCTCCGCTCGATCTGGATCACCCCCACCCCACCCCCGCCGCTCCCCGCGGACCACCCCGCCCCCACCCACACCGCTCCCGACACCCCGGCCGCGGCGGCCCTCCTCCTCGGCTCCCCCTGACGCCCCGTCGCCCCTGCGCCCGGGCACGACAAAACGGCCCCTGATCCACGTTTCCGCAGATCAGGGGCCGTTCTCTATCCGGTGGCTGGTGTAGGGTTCGAACCTACGTAGGCTATGCCGGCAGATTTACAGTCTGCTCCCTTTGGCCGCTCGGGCAACCAGCCAGGATGTTCGTCTCGCGGGGCGCTGCCCCGTTCGACTGGATAAACCATACCCGATGCCGGGGGGTGGTTCGCCACCCCTTTGGCCATCGGAGGATCAAGAAACGCGGCGCGGCGGGCCCGGGCGGGGGCGGGGTGGCGCTGGATAGGCTGGGGCGGCGGGCGCCCGGTGGGGCGGGCCGTGTCAGTGAAGCCAGAACATCAAGGAGACCAACACCCATGGCCGACTCCAGTTTCGACATCGTCTCGAAGGTCGAGTGGCAGGAGGTCGACAACGCGATCAACCAGACCTCCCGTGAGATCGCCACCCGCTTCGACTTCAAGAACGTCGGCGCCGAGATCAGCCGCTCCGGCGAGAAGATCGAGATGAAGGCCAACGGCGAGGAGCGCGTGAAGGCCGTCCTGGACGTGCTGCAGAGCAAGTTCATCAAGCGCGGCCTGTCGCTGAAGGCTCTGGACGCCGGGGAGCCGCAGCTCTCCGGCAAGGAGTACAAGATCTTCGTGAACGTGAAGGAGGGCATCACCCAGGACGATGCCAAGAAGATCGCGAAGATCATTCGCGACGAGGGCCCGAAGGGCGTGAAGGCCCAGGTCCAGGGTGACGAACTGCGCGTGACCTCGAAGAGCCGCGACGACCTGCAGGCCGTGCAGGCGCTGCTCAAGGGCAAGGACCTGGACTTCGCGATCCAGTACGTGAACTACCGCTGACCCCGCGGGCGCGGCCCCGGTCCTGAGCCTCCTCGGGGCCGGGGCTTTCCGTGTCGGGAGGCTCAGTCGGCCGGGGCCCAGCCCCCGGTGCTGCGGTGGGCGGGCAGGCCGACCGCCTCGAACTCGTCGAAGTGGTCGCCGTCCACGCGGGCGCCGATCCGGCGCAGGGCCTGGGATATCGGGCTGCCCTCGGGCGGGAAGCGTTCGGACTCGGCCTTGGTGAGCGGGCCGAGCTCCAGCCGCCCGTCCGCCCAGACGGCGGCGCGCTGGGTGCCGGTGCCGCCGAAGTAGTCGGCCTCGACGCAGGCGATCGGGCCGGCCTTGGACCAGGCGGCGAGCCGGCGCTCGAAGCCCTCCGGGAACCACTCGAACCCGGACGCGCGGCCGGATGCCCCGTCGCCGCCCAGGCGGAGCGCGGCCAGGAAGGCGGGCGTGGCCGGGATCAGCGCCAGCCCCTGGGCCAGCGGGGCGAGACGGGCGGCCGGGACCTCCGCGGCCGCCACCCTGAGCAGCTCCAACGGGCCGATCAACGCCTGAAGTTCGTATGGCATTCAGTCATCCTGGCTCAACCCGCCGACGATCGGCCCGATATTTACGATTCCGTGCCTCGAAGGGAATCAGCCCGAGAGGACCGGGCCCCGTCCGCCCGTACCTCCGCCGCTCCGCTCCGGCCCCCGGTCACCCGTGCGGCGCACGCCGCGTGCGGCGGCCTCGGCAACCGGGTGAACTGGCCGGGTACGGCCTGTCCCGGGCCGTACCCGAGGAGCCGTACCCATGACCGACGAACTCGCCCGCCGGATCGCCGCTCTGATACCCCGGGCCAAGGCCGACCTGGCCGAGCTGGTTGCCATCCCCTCCGTCGCGGACCCCCGCCAGTACCCGCCCGAGAAGTGCCGCGAGGCCGCCGAGTGGGTCGCCGCCGCGTTCACCGAGGCCGGACTGCGCGACGTCCACCTGGAGGAGACCCCGGACGGCAGCCACGCCGTGATCGGCCACCGCCCGCCCCCGCCCGGCGCCCCGACCGTCCTGCTCTACTGCCACTACGACGTCCAGCCCCCGCTCGACGCCGCCGCCTGGACCTCCCCGCCGTTCGAACTCACCGAGCGCGACGGCCGCTGGTACGGGCGCGGCAGCGCCGACTGCAAGGGGAACATCGTCATGCACCTCACCGCGCTGCGGGCGCTCGGCGACGATCTCCCGGTGGGCGTCAAACTCGTCGCCGAGGGTTCGGAGGAACAGGGCACCGGCGGCCTGGAGGCGTATCTGCCCCCGCACGCGGGCGAGTTGCACGCCGACGCCCTGCTGGTCTGCGACACCGGCAACGCCGCCGTCGGCGTGCCCACCGCCACCACCTCGCTGCGCGGGGTCACCACCGTACTGGTCACCGTCTCGACACTCGGCGGCGACGTGCACTCCGGGATGTTCGGCGGCCCCGCCCCGGACGCGCTGGCCGCGCTGATCCGGATGCTCGACTCGCTGCGCGACGCCGACGGCGGCACCCGGGTCGACGGGCTGGACTGCCGGGGCACCTGGGCCGGCGCCGGCTACGACGAGCAGCGGTTCCGTACCGACGCGGGCGTGCTGGACGGCGTCCGGCTGACCGGCGGCGGCACGGTCGCCGACCGGCTCTGGGCCCGGCCCGCCGTCACCGTGCTCGGCATCGACTGTCCGCCGGTGGTCGGCTCGGCCGCCGCGATCCCGGCCACCGCCCGGGCCCGGGTCAGCCTGCGGGTGCCGCCCGGCACCGAGGCGCTCCCCGCCCAGGAGGCGCTCATCGCCCACCTGCGGGCCGCCGCACCCTGGGGCGTCCGGGTGGAGATCGAGCGGGAGAGCGCGGGATCGCCGTTCCGGGCCGCCACCGGCGGGCCCGCGTACGCCGCGCTCGACCGGGCCGTGCGGGAGGTCTACGGCACGGCGCTGTCCTTCCTGGGGCAGGGCGGCTCCATCCCGCTCTGTGACGTCCTCGCCCGGACCTACCCCGAGGCGGAGATCATCCTGATGGGGGTGGAGGAGCCGCGCTGCCTCATCCACGCGCCCAACGAGAGCGTCGACCCCGGCGAGATCGAGCACATGGCCCATGTGGAGGCGCTGTTCCTCCGGAACTACGCGGACTCCGCGCGACCGTGACGGCGACCGCCCGGGCCGCGCCCGGGCACCGGAACGCCCCGCACCCACCCGGCCGAACCACCGCCACCGGGCCCGTGACAAGCCGTCAGCACCGGAACCCGGCAGCACACCGTCGACACAAGGAAGGCGGGAGACACCCGTGCCACGACCGTTCACCACCGAGGACTACACCGCCCGGATGACCCGGGCCACCGCCGAGGCGGCCGCCGCCGGACTCACCGGTCTGGTCGTCGCCCCCGGCCCCGACCTGCTCTACCTCTGCGGCTACCAGCCCACCGCCAGCACCGAGCGGCTGACCGCCCTCCTCCTCACCGCCGGGCGCGAACCCGCCCTGATCGTCCCCAAGCTGGAGCGCCCCGACGCCGAGAAGGCGGCCGGCGCCCCCGCCCTGCGGCTGGTCGACTGGACCGACGGCGAGGACCCGTACACCGCCGCCGTCCCGCTGCTCGACCCCGCCGGGCGGTACGGTATCTCCGACAACGCCTGGGCCATGCACCTGCTCGGCCTCCAGGCCGCCCTGCCCGGCACCGGCTTCTCCTCCCTCACCGAGGCGCTGCCGATGCTGCGGGCGGTCAAGGACGGCGACGAGCTGGAGCGCCTGGCCGCGGCCGGCGGCGCCGCCGACGCCGCCTACCGGGGCATCCTGGAGGTGACGTTCGCCGGCCGCCGGGAGACCGACGTGGCCGCCGACCTCAGCGCGCTGCTGATCCAGTACGGGCACAGCCAGGTCGACTTCACCGTGGTCGGCTCCGGCCCCAACGGCGCCAACCCGCACCACGAGGCCGGCGAGCGGGTCATCCGGCCCGGGGACACCGTCGTCCTGGACTTCGGCGGCCTCAAGGACGGCTACGGCTCCGACACCACCAGGACCGTCCACGTCGGCACGGACGTGCCGGACGAGGTGCGGAAGGTGCACGACATCGTCCGGCTGGCACAGCAGACCGCCTTCGAGGCCGTCCGGCCCGGGGTCAGCTGCCAGGAGATCGACCGGATCGCCCGACGGGTGATCATCGAGGCCGGGTACGGCGAGTACTTCATCCACCGCACCGGCCACGGCATCGGCATCACCACGCACGAGCCGCCGTACCTGATCGAGGGCGAGGAGCGGCCGCTCGTCCCCGGCATGTGCTTCTCGATCGAGCCCGGCGTCTACCTGCCCGGCCGGTTCGGGGTGCGGATCGAGGACATCGTCACCGTCACCGAGCACGGCGGGCGGCGGTTCAACAACACGCCGCACGAGTTGGGCATCGTCTCGTAACGGGCGCGCCCGGCCGGGCCGTTCCGCTGTCTGAGTCTTTGCTGAACGACAGGCCGTATACGTAAAGAGTTCTCCAAGAATGCCTTGCTAGCTTCAATCGGTATGACCAAAATGCTCCGCCCGGCGCCGCCCCCACCCGCGCGCGCCGGGCGGCTGCGTCCGGTGACCCAGCCCCGTGCGCACACCACCGCACTGGCCCGGCTGCGGCTACTGGCGTGGCCGCTCTATTTCCTCGCCCTCTTCTGGTACCTGCGCACGTACGGCATGCCGTACGCCAATGACGTGGTCTTCTGCTGGCTGATCGGCGCACTGCTCGCGGCCGCCGTGCACAGCGGCCACGGGCGGCGCGGCTTCCTGCTGGTGCTGCGCGACTGGGTGCCCGTCATGGCCGTGGTCTGGGTGTACTCGCTGCTGCGCGGCTACGGCGCGCACACCCCGTGGGCCCCGCACTGGCGGCCGCAGTTGCGCGCCGACGAGCTGCTCGGCCTCGGGGAGACCTGGACCGTCCGGCTGCAGCACGCGCTGTACACCCCCGGCTCGCCGCACTGGTACGACTACGCGGCCGTCACCGTCTACATGTCGCACTTCTTCATGATCTTCGTGATCCTGGCGGTGCTCTGGCGGCGCCGCCACGACCGCTTCCGGCACCTGCTCACCTGCTACCTCGCGCTGACCTTCGCCGGCTTCGCGACGTACATCCTCTATCCGGCCGACCCTCCGTGGCTCACCGGGCAGGAGGGGAACATGCCGGAGCTCACCCGGGTGGTCTCCGACGTGCTGACCGAGAGCGGGCTGCCGCGCGCGGGGTCGATCTTCGAGAACGGCAGCCAGTTCGCCAACGACGTCGCCGCGATGCCCTCGCTGCACTCCGCCTACCCGGCGATGCTGCTGTTCTTCTTCTGGCCGACGGCCGCGCGGTGGCTGCGGGTGCTGCTCGTCGCGTACCCGCTCGCGATGGCGTTCACCCTGGTGTACGGGGCGGAGCACTTCATCGTCGACATCTTCGCCGGCTGGGCGTACGCGGCGGCGGTGGTGTTCGGCCTGCGGTGGCTGCGGGAACGGCGGGCCGGGGCCGGACGGCTCACCCTGGCCGCCGGAGAGGCCACCGGGTGACAGCGGCGGCCCGGTGGCGGGGGCGCCCGGGATGAACGGGGCGCCCCCGGGCCGGCCGGGCCGGGCGGGCAGACTGGACGGATGCGGAAACCCACGAAGCCGGCACAGCCCGTCGCGGAGCCGGTTCAGCCGGTTCTGCCCGTTCAGCCGGTGAAGCCCACCGCGGAGCAGTTGCTCGCCGCCCGGGACACCACCATCCCGGACGTCGCCGGGCCCGGGCTGCGGGTGCTGTTCTGCGGCATCAACCCCGGGCTCTGGTCCGGCGCCACCGGCCACCACTTCGCCCGCCCGGGCAACCGGTTCTGGCCCGCCCTGCACCGCTCCGGCTTCACCCCGCGCCAGTTCCGCCCGGACGAACAGGGCGAACTGCTCGGCCTCGGCCTCGGCATCACCAACGTCGCCCCGCGTGCCACCGCCAAGGCGGACGAGCTCACCTCCGACGAACTGCGCGCGGGCGGCGCCGCGTTGACCGACCGGGTGCTGCGGCTGCGCCCCCGCGCCCTGGCCGTCCTCGGCATCGGCGCGTACCGGACCGGCTTCGGCCGCCGCGGGGCGGCGGTCGGCCGCCAGCCGGAGGGCATCGGCGACACCGAGGTCTGGGTGCTGCCCAACCCGAGCGGCCTCAACGCCCACTACACCCTGGACACACTGGCCGAGGAGTTCCGCCGGCTGCGGGAGGCGCTGGAGCGGTGAGCGGCGCCGCGGCGAGGCACCGCATGGCGGGCGCCGGGCGGTGACAGCGGCTCAGGCGCGCAGGAACTCCAGCACCGCCAGCACCCGGCGGTGCGTCTCCTCGGCCGGTGGCAGGTCCAGCTTCATCAGGATGTTGCCGATGTGCTTGCTCACCGCGGCCTCCGACACCACCAGTTCGCGGCAGATCGCCGCGTTGGACCGGCCCTCGGCCATCAGCGCCAGCACCTCGCGTTCGCGCGGGGTCAGCCGGTCCAGTGGATCCCGCCGACGCCGCAGCAGCTGCCGCACCACCTCCGGGTCGACCACCGTGCCACCGGCCGCCACCGTGCCGACCGCGGCCACGAACTCCTCGATCTGGCCGATCCGGTCCTTCAGCAGGTAGCCCACGCCCGAACCGTCCCCGGAGTCCAGCAGCTCCGCGGCGTAGGAGCGCTGCACGTACTGGCTGAGGACCAGGACGGGCAGTCGCGGGCGTCGCTCGCGCAGGGCGACGGCGGCGCGCAGGCCCTCGTCGGTCTGGCCCGGTGGCATCCGGACATCGGTGATGACGATGTCCGGCTCGTGCTCGGCGACGGCCGTACGCAGGGCCTCGGCGTCGCCGACGGCGGCGGCCACCCGGTGGCCGAAGCGGTCCAGCAGACCGATCAGGCCCTCGCGCAGCAGGACACCGTCCTCGGCGAGGACCACGCGCAGTCCGGCCGGTCGGGGCCGGGGCCGGTCTACGGCTTGATCTGGGTACAAGGGATCTCCACACGCAACAGGGTCGGTCCGCCGGGCGGGCTGCTCACCGTCAGTGTGCCGTCCACCACCGCGACCCGGTCGGCCAGCCCGGTGAGACCGGTGCCGCCCGCCGGGTCCGCGCCACCGCGACCGTCGTCCGCCACCTCGATGGTCAACAACCCTCCGGTGTAACGCCCGTGGATCCGGGCGGCGCGCGCACCGCTGTGCTTGGCCACGTTGGCGAGCGCCTCGGAGACGGCGAAGTAACCCGCCGACTCGACCGGCGGCGGCAGCCGGCCGGGCAGGTCGAAGCCGACCTCCACCGGGACGGGTGAGCGGTCGGCGGCATCCGCGCAGGCGTCCGGCAGGCCCCGGTCGGTGAGCACCTGCGGATGGATGCCGTTGATCAACTCCCTTATCTCGGCGAGCACTTCGCCGGCCGCCAGCTGCGCCTCGGCGAGCCGGTCGGCCAGCGGTCCGCCCGGCGGCGCGTCCAGCCGGGCCAGCCCGAGGGCCATCGTCAGCGCCACCAGGCGCTGCTGGGCGCCGTCGTGCAGATCGCGTTCGATCCGGCGGCGCTCCGCCTCGAAGGCGTCCACCAACCGGGCCCGGGAGCTGACGAGTTCACCGATCCGCCGCTCCTGCCCGCCCTGGCCGAGCACCAGCCGGACGAGCGCGGCCCGGCCGACGGCCACCGCCGTCAGCGGGTAGGCCGGCAACGGGAGCAGCAGCAGGCCGACCAGTCCCAACAGGGCGGCCAGGAGCGGGGAATGGACCTGGAACAGCTTCAGCACGTTCACCTGCTCACCGTCCAGCAGCAGCAACGGCAGGGCGGCGAGCAGACAACCCGGCACCGCCAGCGCGCAGCCGGCGACGACCAGATCGACCGGCCACAGCACGAACGCGGCGAGCACCACGAAGCCCAGCTCCCGCCAGGTCGCCTGCTCGCGGTAGCGCAGCCGCAGCCACGCGGGCAGTCCGGGGCGACTCGGCACGAGATGCGGGCCGGGCACCGACGTGCTGTCCAGCAGCCTCAACAGCCGCCGCTCCCACGCCGCGTACGGCACCCCGACCAGCGCCAGCGCCGCCAGCAGCGGCAGCCCGATCAGCAGCACCGCCAGCAGCCCGGCAGCGGTCGCCGCCACCAGCAGCCCGGCGCAGAGCAGCAGCCCGGCCGTCCCGCTCGCCAGCAGGTAGGCCGCCGCCCACCAGGGATTCACCGCCGCCATGAACTCCGGCCGGGGCAGCGCTCCCCACGCCCCGGGCCCACGACCACCGCCGTCCATCGCCCCGCCTTCCGCCCCCTGTGTCCGCGCCGGCGCCCGCTCCCGTGCGGGTGCGGGTGCCCGTGCCGGTTCGGGTCCGGCTCCGGCCCGCCGCCTCGTTCGGGCCGACGCCCACCCTAGGCACCCGCCGGGACCGCGTCGGTAGGGCCCGCCCCACCCCACGGAGTAGACCCTGGCCCGCTGACCGGCCGTGCCCGCCGACGGTTGGCTGGCGGCATGGGAATGGTACGGATCGCGATCACCTCGCTGAAGACCCGCTGGACGTCACTCGTCGGAGCGTTCGTGGCCCTCGCGCTCGGGGTCGCGATGACGGCGGTGATGCTGCTGGGGCTCGCCACCGCCGTCGGCGCACCCGGCGGGGAGGCGCTGGTCTCGCTGGTGGCGGCGCTCGGCACGGCGGGCGGGGTGAGTGCCTTCGTCTCGGCGTTCGTCGTCGCGTCCACCTTCTCCTACGCCGTCGCCCAACGCCGCCGCGAGTTCGGCCTGCTCCGGCTGGCCGGCGCGACCCGGGCGCAGGTCCGGCGGAGCGTTCTCACCGAAGCGCTCCTCCTCGGCGCGGCCGCCTCCGCCGCAGGCTGCGCGCTCGGACGGCTCGCCGCGCCGGGCCTGGTGCGATGGCTGGTGAAGGCCCGCATGGCGCCGCCCGGCTTCGTGCCGGGCCAGCAGGCCTGGCCGCTGCACGCCGCGTTCTGGTCCGGTCTGCTCGTCACCCTGTCCGGGGTGGCGGTGGCGGCCCGCCGCGCCGGCCGGGCCGGCCCCCTGGACGCCCTGCGGGTGGCCGACCTCGACACCGGCGTGATGACCGCGGGCCGGTGGCTCTGGGGCCTCGGGCTGCTGCTGACCGCCGCCGTGCTGACCGGAACGGCGCTCGTCACCGACCCCGCCGACCTCCTGCACCGCAAGACCTACACCACCCAGCCGATGCTGCTGATCAGCGCCTGCGGGCTGCTCGCCCCGGTCCTCGCCCGCCCGGTGATCCGCGCCCTCACCTGGCTCCCGGCCCGGCTGACCCGGTACACCGGCCGGCTGATCCGGGAGAACGCCACGGCGGCCCTGCGCCGCAGCGGGGCGATCGCCGCGCCGGTGCTGATCGCGGTGGCCCTGACCGGTTCGCTGGCCGGGGCGCTGGACACGGTGAGCGCCGCCCGGACGGCCGAGGCCGACGCGCGGACCGCCGCCGATCTCGTGGTCGTCCCCGGCACGACGGCGACCCCGGCCCCGACCCTGGCTGCGCTCACCGAGGCGCTGCGCGCCGTCCCCGACGTCACCGTCTCCCCGTCGGGGCCCACCACGCTCGCCCTGGTCGAGCCGGACGGCATCGCCGTCGGGTCCGAGGCCCGGACGGCCGATCCGGCCGGGCTGGCGGCGGTCGCACGGCTGCCCGTGACGGCCGGCTCGGTGACCGCCCTGGACGACGACGGCATCGTGCTGCCCGCCGGGTGGGGGCGGACGACGGTCGGCGAGCCGGTGCCGGTGATCCGGGCGGACGGCAGCCGGACGACGCTGCGGGTGGCCGCCGTCCTGCGCGACGGCCTCGGCGACAACGGCCTCTATGTGACCGCCCGCAACGCCCCGGGCGCACGGGTCGACCGGATCGAGGTCCGGTTCGCCCCCGGCACCGACCGGGCCGCCGCCACCACGCGGGTACGGGCCGCCGCCGGGCCATCCGGCGCGACGGTCCGCACCCGGGACGACTGGCTCACCGCCACCGCACCCGCCACCGGCCGGATCGCCTGGCTGCGCACCGTCCTGGTCCTCGGCCTCGCCCTGGTGTACACCGGCCTCGCGCTCGCCAACACCGTCGTCATGGCCACCGCCGACCGGCGCCGGGAGCTCGCCCTGTGGCGGCTGGCGGGCGCCACCCGGGCCCAGGTGGTGCGGCTGGCGACGGCCGAGTCGGCGCTGGTGGCGGCGGTCGGCGCGGTGCTGGGCTGCGCGGTGGCCGCCGTCCAGCTGGCCGCCATGCGAACCGGGTTGGCGCTGCTCGGGGTGCCGGCGCCGTGGGTGGTGCCGTGGCGGCCGGTCGGGCTGGTGGCCGGGGTGTGCCTCCTGGTCGCGGTGCCCTGCGCCGCGTCGGCGGCCGCCTGGGCGCTACGCCACCGACCGGTCTCGGCGGTCGTGCGCTGACGAAGACGACGGGCGGGCGGGTGTCGGGCAAGCGGGCGTCGGGCGAGCGGGCATCGGCGGGCGGCTCGGCTGCCTGACGGCCCTCATGTGTCAGACCCGCTCCAACCCCTCCGGCAGGGCGAGCGCCCGCAGTTCGCGGATCAGCGCCCGGACGGGCGCCGTACCGACCAGTTCGGGCGTGGTGACGTACCCGACGAACCGGGTCGGCGGCCGCGGACCGAGGCCGGTGACGGCCAGGCCGTCCGGGGCGCCGAGCAGGGCCGTCCGGGGCATGATCGCCATGCCGAGGCCCTGGGAGACCAGCGAGACGGCGACCGAGTCGTCCTCGACGTCGATGGTCGCGGGCGGGATCCAGCCCTGTCGGTCCCACCAGTCGCGGGTGTAGGAGCCGCAGTTCTCGTCCCAGTCGACCAGCGGCAGCCCGCGCGGCGCCGGATGGCCCTGCGGGTGCACCAGCGCGTACGACTCCTCGAAGAGCCGCACCGCCAGCAGACCGGGGACGGGCGGCGGGGCGGAGTCGTCGAGTGTGGCGAGCCCGAGGTCGGCGCGGCCGTCGGCGACCTCGCCGGCCGCGCCGCGGCCGAGCTCGCGGACGATCCGGACCTGCGGCGTCAGCCCGGGGTGGCGGGCGGTGAGCCGGGCCAGGACGGGCGGCAGCAGGTGGGCCGCGACGCTGCGGAAGGCCACGATCCGCAGCGGCCCGGTCACCTCCCCGGCCGCGTCCCCGGCCCCGGCGCCGCGCACCTCCGGTCCCATCACCTCCAGCAGCCGCAGGATCCGGCGGGCGTACGTGACGGCCCGCGCGCCGGCGTCCGTGGCGCGGGCGCCGTGGCGTCCGCGGTCGAAGAGCACCGCACCGAGCTTCCGTTCGCAGGAGCGCACGGCGTGCGAGACGGCGGACTGGGTCATCCCCAGGCGCGCGGCCGCCGCCGTGAAGCCCTGTTCCCGCTCGACGGCGACCAGGATGCGCAGTTCGTGCGGGGCGAGATCGCTCATGCGCCGAATCTACCGGCATCCATCAATGCTGCTCATGGAACCCGGCCTTCCATCGACGCCGGCCCCTGCCCGGGACCCGGCCGCCTTCCTACGGTGATCACGTCCGCCGCGCCCGCCACCACCCCCGGAGCACCCGATGTCCCGCCCCATCGCCCGCGTCGTCCACCAGGTCGCCCGCCCGTCGGGCCCGCCCACCGCCGACGACTTCGCCTTCCTCGACGAGACCGTCCCCGCGCTCACCGCGGGCGAGGCGCTCGTCGAGAACATCCACCAGTCCGTCGACCCGTACATGCGCGAGGAGATGGAGGAGGGCGGCTGGGAGCTCAACGCCCCGCTGGAGGGCCGCACCCTCGGCCGGGTGGTCGAGTCCCGCACCCCCGCCCTGCCGGTCGGCGAACTGGTGTTCCACCGCAGGGCCTGGCGCACCCACTCGGTGGTCACCGCGGCCGAGGCCACCCCGCTGCCCGCCTTCGAGGGCGTCCCGCTCACCGCCCACCTCGGCGCCCTCGGCGGCACCGGGCTGTCCGCCTGGGTCGGCCTGACCAGGGTCGCCCGGCTCCAGCCCGGCGAGACGATCTTCATCTCGGCGGCCGCCGGCGGCGTCGGCACCGCCGCCGGCCGGCTCGCCCGCCTGCTCGGCGCCGGCCGGATCATCGGCAGCACCGGCTCCGCCGCCAAGGCCCGGCACCTCACCGAACACCTCGGCTTCGACGCCGCGTTCGACTACCACGACGCCCCGATCGCCGACCGGCTCCGCGAGGCGGCCCCCGACGGCCTCGACGTCTACCTGGACAACGTCGGCGGCGACCACCTCGAAGGCGCGATCACCGCGCTGCGCGAGCACGGCCGGATCGCCTGGTGCGGTGCCGTCGCCCAGTACAACCACCTACGGCAGCCGCCGGCCGCGCCCCGCAACCTCTTCGACGTGGTCGGCAAGAGCCTGCGGCTGGAGGGCTTCCTGGTCCGCAACCACCTGGACGCCAGGCCGGAGCTGTACGACTTCCTCGTCCCGCATCTGCGCTCCGGCGCCGTCGTGCCGGACGAGACCGTCGTACGGGGCTTCGAGCACGTGGTGGACGCCTTCCTCGGCATGCTCCGGGGCGCCAACACCGGCAAGATGATCGTCCAGATCGCCAAGGCGCCCTGACCTGACCTGACCGAGCCGGGCAGGTCAGGTCAGGACACGGCCCCGGCGGTCACCCGTCCGGCAGCAGGGCCAGGTCCAGCCGGGCGATCCGCTCCGGATCCGCGATCACCTCGTACGCCGCGACCCGCCCCCGCTCCACCGTCACCAGCAGGACCAGCCGTAGCCGCCCGCCCGGCGCGACCACCACCCCCACGTCCCCGTTCACCAGGGCGGGCGCCGCGAACCGCGCCCGCCGCCCGAACACCAGCGTCTCCCCCGCGACGACCAGGGCGCCACGCGCCACCGCCGCCCGCCCGGCGGGCAGCGCGGCCGGATCGGCCCGGCGGACCACGTCCGGCGCCAGCACCGCGAGCAGCGCGTCGAGGTCGCCGCCGCGCGAGGCGGCCAGGAAGGCCTCCACCACCTCGCGGTGCCCGGCCAGTTCCGCCGCCGGCACCGCGGCCGGGCCCCGCACCCGCTGCCGGGCCCGGCTGGCGAGCTTCTTGGCGGCCACCGTGGTGCGCCCGACGATGGGCGCGATCTGTTCGAAGGGCACCGCGAAGCCGTCGTGCAGCACGAAGGCGACGCGCTCCGCGGGCCCGAGCCGGTCCAGCACCACGAGCAGGGCCCGGCCGACCTCCTCGGCCAGCAGCGCCGCCTCCTCGGGACCACCGTCCTCGCCGGCCCCGTCCGGCAGCCGCTCCCCCGCCGGCTCCTCCCGCCGTACCGCCCGTGCCCGCAGCAGGTCGAGGCAGATCCGGGAGACGACGGTGGTCAGCCAGCCGGGCAGGTTCTCGACCGCCGCCGCGTCCGCCCGGCCGAGCCGCAGCCAGGCCTCCTGCACGGCGTCCTCCGCCTCCGCCGCCGAGCCCAGCATCCGGTGCGCGACGGCCCGCAGCCGGCCGCGCTCGCCCTCGAACCGCGCCGCCAGTTCCTCGCACCCGTCCGCCGGTTCCTCGCGTCCGTCCATCGGTCACCTTTCCTCGGGCCACCCCGTCACGGAGATGACGATCCACCCACCACCGAGGTGACGAGGAGAGACCCCGATGACCACCACCACCCTGCTGCACCTGGATTCAAGCGCAGACCTCCCGGGCGAATCGGTCAGCCGTGACCTGACCGCCCGCTTCGCGCACGCCTGGCGGGCCCGGCACGGCGCGTCCGGCTACCGCTACCGGGACCTCGCCGCCGACCAGGTGCCCCTCCTGGGCCCCGCCTACGCCCCCCTCGGCCGCCGGGCCGAGCGCCGCGGCGTGCTGTCGCCCGCCGAGGTGTCCGCGCTGGCCGAGGGCCCGGACGAGCGGCGCGAATGGGCCCTCACCCAGCCGCTGATCGCCGAACTGCTGGCAGCGGACACCGTGCTGCTGGGCGTGCCGATGTACAACTTCACCGTTCCCGCCGCGCTGAAGGCCTGGATCGACCGGGTCAGCTTCCCCGGCGCGTACACCGATCCCGCCACCGGCCGGAGCCTCCTGGACGGTACCCGCGTCGTGGTGGTCACCGCCTGCGGCGGCGGCTACGGCCCGGGCACCCCGCGCGAGGCCTTCGACTTCCAGACCCCCTACCTGCGCGCCTACTTCACCAATCTCGGCGTCCCCGACAGCGCACTGCACTTCGTCCACGCCGAACTCACCCGGGCCGACGACATCCCCGCCCTGGCCGGCCTCCAGCCGCTCGCCGCCGCCTCCCTGGCCGCCGCCCGCTCCGCCGTGGCGGACCTGGCGGCCGCCTCCCTGACCGGCTGACCGGCCCGCTGACCGACCGCCCCGGCCGTGGCGGTCGGTCGGGCCGCGCCCGGGCCGACCCTCAGGCCGACGGCAGCCGCAGCGCGAGGAGGGCCGTGTCGTCGGTGCTGCCGGACGGCACGCTCCGGAGGATCCCGTCGCAGAACTTCCCCAGCGGACGCCCCGCCAGGCCCGCGCCGAGCTCTCGGAGCCGTTCCAGACCGGCCCCGAGATCGGCGCCCGGCACCTCGACCAGGCCGTCGGTGAAGAGCAGCAGCGTCGAGCCGGGCGGCAGCCGCTCGACCCCGTCCCGGCGCCCGGAGTCACCTCCCGCCCCGAGGAGCAGGCCCTGTCCCGCCTCCAGGTAGCGCGCGCCGTCACCGGGCGCCCCGCCACCGGCCGGGCCGGCCGCCGCTACCAGCAGCGGCGGCGGATGTCCCGCGCTGGTCCAGCGCAGCAGCCAGGGCCCGCCCGCCGGGCCCTCGACATACGCGAGGACCATGGTGGCCATCGGGACGTCCGTGAGACCGGCCATGGCGTCGTCGAGCCGCGCGACCACGGCGGCGGGCGGCTCGCCCCGGTCCCAGGCCAGCGCCCGGAGGATGTTCCGCAACTGCGCCATGCGGGCGGCGGCCTGCAGATCGTGGCCGATGACATCGCCGATCACCAGCGCGGTCGTCCCGTCCTTCAGCAGGAAGGCGTCGTACCAGTCGCCGCCGACCCGCGACCCCGCCGGAGCGGGCTGGTACCGGGCGGCCAGCCGCAGGTCCCGGCCCTGCGGCAGGTCGGTGAGCAGGTGGTGCTGCATGGCCGTGGCGATGTCGCGCTGCTCCCCGAACAGCCGGGCGTTGTCGATCGCCACGCCCGCCCGGTGGCCGATGTCGGCGAGCAGGGCGAGCTCGCGGGCGGTGAACGGCCGGTCGCGAACGGTCCGGACCGCCGTCATCGCGCCGGTGATCTCACGGGCGCTGGTCAACGGGACGACGGCCGCCGAGGTCGCCCCGAGCGCGCGCAGGAAGCCGGCCTGTACGGCGGCGAGCGGGTCGTCCGGCAGCCGGGCCATCTCCCGGGCGTCGATCACCACGGGCTCCGCACCGTGCAGGACGCGGGCCAGCGCCGACCGGAACTCCGAGGTGGGCGGGGGGAGCGGTCCCCGCCACGCCTCCAGCGCGGTGGCCCGGCCCTTCGGTCCCAGCACGGCGACCCGGCGGACGTCGCCCTCGGCGGTCCGCAGGTCGACGGCCACCCAGTCGGCCAGCTGGGGCACGAGCAGCGGGCCCAGCCGGTCCAGCGCCTCCTCGATGTCGAGCGTCTCCGACAGCACCTCGGTGACCTCGCCGACCAGGGTCAGCCGCTCGGCCAGGTCCTCCAGCAGGTCCACCCGGCCCGCCTCCCGCCCGACCGGCGCGCTGCTTCCGGCGATATCGGCGAACAGCACGGCCAGCCCCAGAACGCGCCCGTCCCGGGCCACCGGCGCCGCCGACCACCGCACCGGCAGTACCTTCCCGTCCCCGGTCAGAAAGGTGTCGCTCTCCCCCCACGCCGGCCGGCCGTGCTCGGCGACCGCCAGCAGGACGCACAGCTCGCGCGGGATCTCCGTGCCGCCCGGCCCCCGGTGCAGCAGCTCGTGGGCGTCCTCCCCGGCCATCGCCGCCGCCCGGCGGCCCAGCAGCTCCTCGGCCCTCGGGTTGGCGGCCAGGATCCGCCCGCCAGGGTCCAGCACGAGCAGGCCGGCCGAGAGCCCGGTGAACACCGAGCCCAGCAGCCGGGGGTCCACCCCCGGCGTGCCGCCACTCCTCTCGGAACCGCCCGCCATCACGCCACCTCCGGCTCCGGCTACAGCTGCTGCTCCGGGCTGGAGGTGGCGGCCGCTCCCCGGCCGCCGGTCACCAGGGCGTACGCGTGCGCCAGCTCGACCAGGGCACGATGGTGCTGCCCCGGGTACCCGCCCAGCGCGTGGACCTCGTCGGTGATCGCCCGCAGCAGCTCGACCCGCGCTTCGGCCTCGGCCGACCGCTCCGCGTCCGGCGGCTCGTTCGGCTCCATCGCATCTCCTCACGCCACCGCCCGGCGCCCGGACGTCGAACCCCCCGTGCCCTCCATGCTGCGGCCCCCGGCGCCACCCCGCACCCCCGGCCGGACGGCCGGCCGGGTTCAGCGCCCGCCGAACCGCTCGTCCGTGGCGACGACCTCGCGGCCCAGCGGCATCAGCGAGATCGGGATCATCTTCAGGTTGGCCCAGCCGAACGGGATCCCGATGACCGACAGGAACAGCGGGATGCTGGTGATCAGGTGCCCGATCGCCAGCCACCACCCGGCGAACACCAGCCAGATGACGTTCCCGACGCAGGACGGCGCGCCCGCGCCCGGCTTCTCCACGGTGGTGCGGCCGAACGGCCAGATCACATAGCCGGCGATGCGGAACGACGCGATGCCGAACGGAATGGTGATGATCAGGACGCAGCAGATGATGCCGGCGACGACATAGCCGATGGCCATCCAGATGCCGCAGAAGATCAGCCAGAGCACGTTCAGGACGAAATCGATCACCTTCATACTGCCCAGCCTCCCACGGACGGTCTCCCCCGGGTGGCCTATACCCGTTCCGGTGGGTCCCCACCGGCTCCGGAACGCCGCGACGGCCCGCCGGGGGCAGACCGGCGGGCCGTCGTGGAGGGCGTGGGCGGGGGTCAGACCGCGAGGACCCGCAGGGCGGGGTGGTCGACCGTGTTCAGGTAGAGCTTCTCCTTGGTGTGCTCCTGCTCCAGCTCGACGACCAGCCGGTACCGGTAGAGGCCCGGCTTGGCGGTGCTGAGCACGGTGCCCGCCCAGTAGTAGTAGACGGGGGTGAACTTGTCGCGCATGCGGTCGGGCATGCCGTAGATCTTCAGCTCGGTGAAGATCTTCCGCTCCGCGACGTCCTCCTCGTCACCGGCCTCGGTGTCCAGGAAGACGATGTTGTTGATCTTCGGCATGGGCGGCCAGGTGCCGTCCAGCCGCTTCTCCATGTCGATCGGGCGGATGATCCAGTTCAGGACCTGGCCCTGCTTGCAGACCGTCTCCAGGTGCGACGTGCCCTGGCCGGAGCCGCCGACGCTGTTGTCCATCATGTACATCGCGTCGGCGAGCGAGCCGGCGGCGGCCGCCCGCTCCATGTTGACCAGGGTGACGACGTTGAGCTGGACCGAGTTCAGCTGGCCCGGATTCTGCTTCTCCTCAACGCTGTTGAGCTTCGCGCTCGTCAACGTTCCTCCTTCGGTGTGGAGTTGGGTGCGAAAGTGGTCTAGCCGACCAGGGCCGGCGACAGCGCGGCGGTGATCGGCGCGTCCCGGGTGCCCAGCTTGAACTTCAGCCGGTACGGGACCACGCCGCCGGCGTCCTTCTTCACCGTCGCGGTCCAGTAGGCGACGTCGGTGCCGGGGTACACCTTGCGCTCCGGCTCGCAGATGTCCGGGTCGATCACGATGTCGTCGATGGCGACGAACGCCTCGCACTCCAGCGCCAGGACGTTCCAGAGCAGCTGGTCGCCGGCCTTGACCTTGGTACGCAGCTCCTCGGTGCCGAACCCGGTCGAGCCGCCGGCCTTGTTGGTGTCGTACAGGTAGAGATGGCCGCTGGTGCTGCGGGACGCCAGGGCGCCCACGCAGTCCACGACGGCGGTGATCGAGATCGGCCGCTGCGAACCGGCCTTGCGCGGGGCCTGCTTGGCCTTGCCGCCGCCGGTGCTGCTACCGCTGTTGCTCGCGGGGGTGGTCATCTGCTCTCCTCCTCGTTCGTCGACGGTGGCGGATCAGGCGGGGGCGCCGAGCGGGATGGGGAGGTAGCCCATGCCCGTCCCGGTGAAGGCGTTGCGCCGCGGCTCGGTGACGATCTTGAGCCGGGAGTCGAAGCTGAGGTTCACCGGCTCCCAGACCCAGTCCTCCCCCTTCCGCACCAGGTCGTGGAGCTGGATCTTCATCGTGTAGCGGTAGGTGCCGGGCCGGGAGGTGTCGATCGTCGCGGACCAGTACCAGCCGTCCGTCACCAGGTCCGGCGAGCCGTACTCGGCCGGGTAGATGATCTTCTGGTCCACCGCCTCGCCGATGATGTCGGTGATCACCGGGGAGGGGTAGCTGTGCGCGGACGTCCCGCCGTCGGCGACCAGCTGGCCGGTCACGTCCAGCATCTTCTGGCCGGAGAGGCCGCGGGTGCCGGCCGTGGTGCGCACCCGCTTGCCGGCGGTGCGCCGGATCCGGCCGAGATCGGCCGCGCTGACCGTGCCCGATCCGTCGGCCAGCGCCGCCAGTTCCGTCAGCGCCTGCTGGTCGGCCTGCCGCGCCCGGTCGGCGTGGTAGCCGCGCGGGACCGTCGGCGGGATCGAACCGAGGCTGTACGGGAGCCAGTTGAGCACCTGCTCGCTCGCCTGCGAGCCGTCCTGCCAGTAGGAGCCGTTGATGATGGTCACCAGGTCGCCGGTGCCCTCGCCCTCGGAGCCGTGCAGCTTCATGTTGTCGAACAGGTAGGTGTTGTCCCGCAGCGTCCGGGCCGCCAGCGCGTTGCCGACGTCCACCAGCACGATGACCGCTAGCTGTTGGGGCATGAGCCCGCCTTTCTCGTTGTCGTTCGGGGGAGTTCCGTCAGATCCGCGTGCCGTGGACGGCGCGTGCCGTCAGATGCACATCAGCGCGGGCGAGTCGATGTGCAGCACGCTGTGCGGGCCCTCGTACATCTGCAGTTCGAGGCGGTACCGGTACAGCACCCCGGGGGTCATGTACGGCGGCACCACGCCGGTCCAGACGTCGAGGTCGAGCTTCTCGCCCTCCTCGGTGAAGTCCTCCGGGTCCGGCTCCGCGCCGTGGCCCGCCCCGAGGAAGGTGATGCTCCTGATGTCGACCGGCGTCTGGAGGTCCACCGCGAGCGCGGACCACTGGATCACCTGGCCGGGGGCGACGACGGTGCACAGCTCGGGCGTGCCCTGGCCGGTGCTCTGGAACGATCCGTCGTCCACCAGGGTGAGGTTCCCGTCGAGCAGCGTGCCGGCCGAGAGCGCCCCGATGACGTCCACCACCACGGCGATGTTGACCTGCGGCTTCATAACACTCCTGTCCTCTACGGTTGTTCGGTGTCGGGTCCGCGCTAGCCGCGGTCCCGGACCAGCGGCACCTTGCCCACGCTCGTCCGCTCGATCTCGGTCGAGGACCGGGGCACGAAGGTGAGCAGGAACCGGTAGCCGGTCTTCTCGATCGACGCCGGGTTCGCCTCGCCCTGGTTGAACAGGGACAGGGCGCGCGGCAGGGCGTTGACGAAGACGCGCTGCAGCCCGTACGGCCCGAGCCCGGTGTCCGCCCGGTAGGTCAGGCCGGGCACGTCGTCCACCGAGGCGAGCAGCGTGATGGTCCTGCTCTCCCGGTGGTTCACGAACTGGATCTCGTGCGCCACCTCGTCCAGGTCGACCGTCCCGGCCCGCCGCAGCTCGTCCCGGAGGGCCTCGTAGGCGCGCCGGGCGGAGTACTGGCTGTCGTTCAGGTGCAGGATGTCCCCGGTCCGGCCGGCGAACTCGAACTGCTCGGCCTTCAGCCCGGGCCCGTCCAGCCGCGGCCGGCGGATCATCCGGTCGCCGAGCTTGAGCCGCAGCAGCGGCGCCTCGTGGGCGTGCAGCCGGGTGACGACCAGCTCGCCCTCCTCGCCCTCGGCGACCCAGCGGCCGTGCTCGTCCACGATCTCCACCAGGTGCAGACCGGGGACCGCGGCCAGGAAGGGCGACTCCTCCCGCAGCTGGAGGCCGATGGTCTCGGCCTGGGTGGCGGCGAAGTAGCTGAGGATCGCCAGGTTCGGGTACATCGCCTGCAGTTCGGCCCGCTTGCGCTGCGGCAGCACCCCGCTGCCGTACAGCGCGACCCGGAAGCTCTCCTTGGCCTCCCGGCTCATCCCGGCGCCGAGTTCACCGAGGATCGCGATGCCCGCGGTGATGCCCATCAGCGCCTTGGGGCCGGGGTAGGAGAACATGTGCTCCAGGACCGGGGCGGTCACCGGGCCGGCGCCGATGTAGTTGATGCCGGGCACGTTGGCCAGCACCCCGCCGACCATGGTGCCGCTGCTCCACATCTGGTAGTCGGCCAGCGTGGTGTAGAGCCACTTGGGATCGGTGCCGCCCAGGTACTCGTCGAGCTGGTACGTGCCCATGAAGTGGCCGGCCACCTCGTAGGTGTCGCGCAGCTCCCGCAGCGAGTAGACGGTCTCCAGCGGGCGGCCGCTGGTGGTACCGCCGCTGGCCACGATCTCGAAGCCGCCCGCCGCGATCGGCACCACCATGCCGGGGCGGCCGTCCATGAAGAAGTCGCGCTGGACGTCCTTGTCGGAGAGCGGGACGCGCTGCCAGTCCTCGTACGTCGCGGGGGCGCCGGCGATCCCACCACCGGCCAGCCGCTCGCGCCAGAGCGGGTTGAGCAGCGCGGTGTTGACCATCTGCTGCAGCCGGCGCAGCACCAGCGCGTCCTGCACCTCGTGCGGGAGCTCGCTGTACGGGGCGTGGCAGGCCCGCTCGGCCTCGCGCATCCGGCTGAGGAAGGTGGGGAGCTTGCCGACCGCGTCGACCGAGTCCGGCTTCAGCTCCCAGTCGGGGATCAGCCGGACCGCCAGCTCGGCGGCGTCGACGGTCGGCGTCCGGGTCTGCGGAACGCTCACTGGGCTCATCGTCGAATTCCTATTCACTGTCGCTGCTGTGGTCGCGGTGGCGCAGGTCGTATCCGGCCCGCCTGATCTCGCCGAGCAGCATCCGGAAATGCTCGGTGGTGGTCCGGTGGTTCATCATGACCACCCGCAGGGCGGCCACCCCGTCGATGTCGACCTTGGAGATGAAGAAATTGCCCTGGATTTTGAGCCGGTTCCGGATATCCAGCTGGAGGCGGTGCACCTCGTTCTCGCCGAGGCCGTCCGGCAGGTGCCGGAAGCAGAGGATGTTCGCCTCCGGCCGGTGCACGGGTTCGAAGTCCGGCTCGTCCACCAGAATGCGGTGGATATCCTCGGTCAGCTGGCAGAGGTATTCGATCTTCTCCGCGAAAAGGGCCCGCCCGTGGATGCTCCAGAGCGCCCACAGCGGCATGATCATCGGGCGCTTGGTGCACTCGAAGTTCTTGTCCCCGCTGTCCAGCGCCGTGTAGATGTCCGGCTGCTCGTCGAAAACGTAGCTGGCCTGCTGGCGGAATGCCCCGAGACTGTCCCGTTTGTCCCGGTAGAACAGCAAGGTGCAGGGCGCCGGGACGAACATCATCTTGTGCGCGTCCCAGGTCAGCGAATCCGCCTTCTCGATTCCGCCGAGCTTTCCCCGGAGTTTGTCGGAGACCAGCAGGCTGGCGCCGTGGGCACCGTCCACGTGCAGCCAGATGCCCTTCTCCCGGGCGAGGTCGGCGAGCCCGTCGATCGGGTCGAAGGCGCCCACCGCGGTGGTGCCGGCCGAGGCGACCAGGCAGAACACCTCCAGCCCGCGCCGCTCGGCCTCGGCCAGCGCCGCGCGCGCCCGGTCCAGGCAGATCCGCTGGTCGGCGCCGAGGGGCAGGCGGACGAGCTGCTCGTCGCCGATCCCCATCACCCCGGCCGCCCGCGAGACGCTGTAGTGCACGTCCGCGCCGACCGCGATGGCGGGCCGGGGCCGCCCGGCGAGCGCGCCGCCGCCCTGTGACCAGTAGTCCGGGAAGTGCTTGTTCCGCGCCGCCAGCAGCGCGGTGAGATTGGCCAGGGAGCCCCCGGAGGTCGTCACCATGGCGAAGCTGTCCGGTTCCCACCCGATGAACCGGTTGAGCTCCTCCGCCATGATGCGTTCCGCCACATTGGGCAGCTGGCCCGCCTCGTAGAACGAGGACGGCTGATTGACCACCGAACTCACGAAATCGACGACCCCGGCGAGCGGGATCACCCCCGAGAACTGCCGCCCCATGGCCCCGGGAGAATGGACCTGGATTCCGGTCCGGACATAGAGGTCGACGATTGCCGACAACCGCTCCTCGTCGAAGGCGGCGATCCGGTCCCGTTCCGGGGTCATCAGCCCGCGGGCCGTCTTGGTCAGGATTTCGGGATCGGTGAGTTCGAGCCCTCGGATCGCCACGTCGGCCAGGTGCTTTTCCAGCCGGCTGGCCACCGATTCGGTACTGGCCCGGAACAGCCGGGCATCGAACACCTCGGCCAGGGTGCCGGCCCACAGGGTGGTGGCCGCGATCGGGGCGGTGCGTAACTGACGCCTGGTGTCACGTTGCTGGATAACGGGGGCCGACTCTGCTCGGGCTTCCGCCACGGGATGTCTCCCAAGAATTCCGCTGACCGGCCTGCGGTCAACTCGGCATACGTGATTGGTCCTTACTTCGCGTCAAGATTGTCGACACCCCGGCGGCCTGTCCAGCCCCGTCACCCCTAGGAGTGATAAGTTCAGATCACAAATCGATAGTTAAGAAAATATGACTATCGATCGGCCGGTCGGCCGGTTTTTTCGGACCCGCAGACCGGCCCGGAACGGCGGTTTCTCCACGGAAGGCACGCCCTCACCAAGGGAGGAATCGATTCCGCACAGCCCGGCACCGGCGTGCAAAACGCCGCGCACGCCCTCATATGCAGCCGGGCGCCCCCTTGGGCGCCATGCATACGAACCCCTGCCTCAATAGAACAGGAAGGAACAAACGTTCGATCTACGGCCGCCGACCAGGCCAGGGCCGGCCCCGAGGGCACGGCGGGCCTACAGCGGCGTAACGGCCTTCAGCACCAGCAGCAGCGCGACCGCCGCGTTGAGCGCGCAGAGCGCCGACGCCGCGGTACCCACCGCGGCGACCATCGCGGCCAGCCCCGCCCGGGTGTGCGCCGGCGGCCAGTTCCGCGTGGACGGCACCGGGCCGAGCAGCGCGGCCACCCGGCGCGGCACCGGGCCGGGAACGGGCGCCGGGGCGGCGAAGGCCGCGAACCCGGGGGTCGGCGCCTGGCGCGAGACCAGCGCCGCCCGCGCCACCGCGCGCGCCGTGATCCGCCGGTCCCCCACCGCCTGGGCCGACTCCTCGTCCGCCCAGCGCTCCGCACTGAACGCCACCGCCTGCCGCAACGGCCGCAGGAACGGGTTGACGCTGCCCGCCAGCTGAGTGGTCAGCAGATAGCGGTGGTGCCGGTGGACGAGGTGCGCCCGCTCGTGCGCGAGCAGCGCCTCCCGCTCGTCCTCGGCCAGCCCGGCCAGCATGCCCGTCGACACCACCACCCGCCCGGGCGACCCGGGCAGCGCGTACGCGTACGGGCTCTCGTCCGGCAGCACCGCGAGATCGTCGGCCGGCCCGGCCGGCAGCCCGTCCAGCGCCCGCCGCGCCCGGGCCCGCACCCGCAGATGCCGCACGACCGTCCGCAGGCAGGCCCCGGTCACCACGACCAGCAGGCAGATCGCCGCCGTGCCGACCGTCTCGTGGTACGGCAGCGCCGCCCGCACCTCCGGGTCGGACCAGCTGTCCGGCAGCGGGTTGCCCGGGATCTGCGCCGTGCCCACCACGCCGATCAGGCCGAGGCAGAGCGCACTGCACACCGCCATCACCGCGCTGATCACGGTCAGCAGGCGGGTCGCGGCCCGCGGATGCAGATGCTGCTCGGTGAGACGGGCGATCGGCACCGCCGTCAGCGGCAGGATGAGCGGGAGGAAGACGAAGAAGCCCACGGGTCAGCTCTCACGGTCGGCCACTGCCGGATCGGCGGACGCGGTGTCGAGCAGCGCCCGCAGCAACTCCTCGTCGTGCGGCAGCAGAGCACTGACGAAGCTGGCCAGCACGGCGTCCCGGTCGGCCTCGCCGTCGAGCATCCGGCGCATCCGCAGCGCGGCCAGACCCGCCGCGTCGGAGGACGCCTGCCACAGGTACGAACGGCCCGAACGCGTCCGGGAGACGGCCTTCTTGGCGTGCAGCCGGGACAGAATGGTCATCACGGTGGTGTACGCCAGGTCGCCGTCCAGCCGCTCCTGCACCCACCCCGCCGTGGCCGGTCCCGGCGCCCGCTGGAGCACCGCCAGGACCTGGGCCTCCAGCTCGCCCTGGCCGCGCCGCCGGGCACGCGGATCCCCGGCCGCCTGGCCGTGTCTCTCCTCTGCCATGACGGCCACTCCCTCCGGATGGTGCGCCCCGCGGCCGGCGGGACACGCTGTCATCCTAACGAGCGGCCCGGGGCGGCAGCGCGGCCCGGCAGCGCGGCGGCCCGGCCGGTCAGCGCAGCGGTTCGCGCGCGTTCTCCCGCCGGTCGAGCGCGGCGATCCCGGGGTGGTGCAGGTCGAAGGCCGGGGACTCGGAGCGGATCCGCGGCAGGGTGACGAAGTTGTGCCGCGGCGGCGGGCAGGAGGTGGCCCACTCCAGCGAGCGGCCGTAACCCCACGGGTCGTCCACGGTGACCTTCTCGCCGTACCGCGCGGTGTGCCAGACGTTGTAGAGGAACGGCAGCGTGGAGATCCCCAGCAGGAAGGATCCGATGCTGGAGACGGTGTTCAGGGTGGTGAAGCCGTCCGTGGCGAGGTAGTCGGCGTAGCGGCGGGGCATGCCCTCGGCGCCGAGCCAGTGCTGCACCAGGAAGGTGGTGTGGAAGCCGACGAAGAGCGTCCAGAAGTGGATCCGCCCGAGCCGTTCGTCCAGCATCCTGCCGGTGAACTTGGGCCACCAGAAGTGGAAGCCGGCGAACATCGCGAAGACGACGGTGCCGAAGACCACGTAGTGGAAGTGGGCGACGACGAAGTACGAGTCCGAGACGTGGAAGTCGATCGGCGGGGCCGCCAGCAGAACGCCCGTCAGACCGCCGAAGAGGAAGGTGACCAGGAAGCCGACCGTCCAGAGCATCGGCGTCTCGAAGCTCAGCGAGCCCCGCCACATGGTGCCGATCCAGTTGAAGAACTTCACCCCGGTCGGCACCGCGATCAGCATCGTCATGATCGAGAAGAACGGCAGCAGCACCTGCCCGGTGACGAACATGTGGTGCGCCCAGACCGTGACCGACAGCCCGGTGATGGTGATGGTCGCCCCGATCAGGCCGGGGTAGCCGAAGACGGGTTTGCGGCTGAAGACCGGGATCACCTCGGTCACGATGCCGAAGAACGGCAGCGCGATGATGTACACCTCCGGGTGGCCGAAGAACCAGAACAGGTGCTGCCAGAGCAGCGCCCCGCCGTTGGCCGCGTCGAACACGTGCGCCCCGAACTTGCGGTCCGCCTCCAGGCAGAGCAGCGCCGCCGCCAGCACCGGGAAGGCGAACAGCACCAGCACCGCCGTCAGCAGGATGTTCCAGACGAAGATCGGCATCCGGAACAGCGTCATCCCGGGGGCCCGGAAGCAGACGACGGTGGTGATGAAGTTGACCGAGCCCAGGATGGTGCCGAAGCCGGAGAACGCCAGCCCCATGATCCACAGGTCCGCGCCGATACCGGGGCTGTGCTCGGCTCCGTTCAGCGGCGCGTAGGCGAACCAGCCGAAGTCGGCCGCGCCGTCGGGGGTCAGGAAGCCCGCCATGACGATCAGCGAGCCGAACAGGTAGAGCCAGTAGGCGAGCGCGTTCAGCCGGGGGAAGGCCACGTCGGGCGCGCCGATCTGAAGCGGCATGATCCAGTTGGCGAAGCCGGCGAACAGCGGCGTCGCGAACATCAGCAGCATGATCGTGCCGTGCATGGTGAACAGCTGGTTGAACTGCTCGTTGGAGAGCAGCTGGAGCCCCGGCCGGGCCAGCTCGATCCGCATCAGCATCGCCATCACCCCGCCGGCCAGGAAGAACAGGAACGCGGTGGTGATGTAGAGGGTGCCGATGCGCTTGTGGTCGGTGGTGGTCAGCCAGCCCACCAGGGCCTGGCCGCGGCGGCGCCGCCGGACGGAGAGCCAGCGGTCCAGCCGGGGAGCGTGCGACGGGTGCGGGGCCTGCTCCACGACGTCCTGCGGCAGAAGAGTCACGCACCGCGCCTTCCGTGCTCGGGGCCGGACCGGGCCCGGACAGTGGTCGGACAACCACTACCAGTCGCCGCCGGTGGGCGTCCGGGGCACGCACGACGCGTCACCCGAACAGGCGCGGCCCGGTTGCCGGCCGCCCGGGCCCGGCAGACGGTCGAAGTCCGAATGTCCGTTCGGCTTTTGGAGGAGCACATGTCCGTTCGGCCCTGGAGGAGCAGATGAACAGCGCTTCGGGCACCCCGCCGGCCGGCCCCGAGCAGCCACAGCCCTGGCGCGCCGGGTCCGGCGCCCCGCCCGGGCAGCGGTTCAGCGACTGGGCCCCCGGCCTGGTGATGTTCGCGGGTGTCCTGATGCTGCTGAACGGCTTCATGGAGGTGCTGCGGGGCATCATGGCGGTCTCGAACGACGAGCTGTTCATCGCCACCCCGCGGTACGTGTTCCGGTTCGATCTCACCGGATGGGGCTGGATCGAGATCGTCGTCGGCGCGCTGGTCGCGGTGGTCGGTCTCTTCGTCCTCCGGGGAGCCGCCTGGGCCCGGTACGCCGGTATCGTCCTCACCGTGCTGAGCGCCGCCGAGAGCTTTCTGTCCATGCCGTACTACCCGCTCTGGTCGCTCGTCGTGATCGCGCTCGACGTCTTCATCATCTGGGCGCTCTGCGTCTACCGCCCGGAGCAGGCCGCGCACTGACCGCGCTCCGCGCCACCCGGCACCACAGGCCCGTCCACGCGCCCGTACCCCCGCTCAGGTACGGGCGCGCTGCGTGACCGGCTGGCCCGGGCCGCGCCAGGGCCGACACAGGGCCGCCAGGGCCACCCGGGCCGCGAGCCGGCGGCTCAGCCGCGGTGGCCCGCCATCCGCTCCAGCCGGGCGATGCGCTCGGCCATCGGGGGATGGGTGGAGAACAGCTTGGCGCCGGCCTCGCCGGGCCGGAACGGGCTGGCGATCATCATGTGGCTGGCGGTCTGGAGCTGGGGCTCCGGCGGCAGCGGCAGCTGCCTGGTCCCGATCTCCAGCTTGCGCAAGGCGCTCGCCAGGGCGAGCGGGTCACCGGTGATCCGGGCGCCGTCGGCGTCGGCCTGGTACTCGCGGGAGCGGCTGACGGCCAGCTGGATCAGCGAGGCCGCGAGCGGGCCGAGGATCATGATCGCGAGCATCCCGAACAGCCCCGGGCCGTCGTCGTCCTCGCTGCGGCCGAAGGGGATCAGCCAGGCGAAGTTCACCAGGAACATCACCACCGAGGCGAGCGCCCCGGCGACCGAGGAGATCAGGATGTCCCGGTTGTAGACGTGGCTCAGCTCGTGCCCCAGCACGCCCCGCAGCTCGCGTTCGTCCAGCAGCTGCAGGATGCCGTCGGTGCAGCAGACGGCGGCGTTGCGCGGGTTGCGGCCGGTGGCGAAGGCGTTCGGGGCCGGGGTCGGCGAGATGTAGAGCCGGGGCATCGGCTGGCGGGCCGAGGTGGAGAGCTCGCGGACGATCCGGTACAGCTGCGGCGCCTCGATCTCGCTCACCGGGCGGGCCCGCATCGCGCGCAGGGCGAGCTTGTCGCTGTTCCAGTAGGCGTAGGCGTTGGTCCCGAGGGCGACCAGCAGGGCGATCACCAGACCCGTACGGCCGAAGAAGCTGCCGATCACCAGGATCAGCGCCGAGAGGCCACCGAGCAGTGCGGCGGTCCTCAGTCCGTTGTGCCGGCGGTGCACGGCAGGCCCTCCAATGGTGCGCGGTGGGGAAGCCCTTTCTGCCTCGTCCCTCTGCCCGCTCAACGGGTGGGGCCGTCGGCCTTGTTCCCTTGTGACCACCGCGACACCCGGTCGCCGGATCCCCCGCACCGCCGGCCGGGGCTCAGAACAGCGTGCCGCCGGCCACCTGGAGGACCAGCTGCGGAGCCGCCGAGAGCACCACGGCGGCCGAGGCGGTGAGGCCGAGGGTGGCGGCCAGCGAGGCGGGCAGCCGTGGCTCGGGGGCCGTTTCCGCCGCCTTCCCGCCGTCCGCCGCCGGCGCGAAGAGCCGCGCCGTCCAGAGCAGGTAGTAGTACAGGGCGATGACCACATTGACGGCCATCACCACGGCCAGCCAGCCCAGCCCGGAGTCGACGGCGGCGCGGAACACCACCACCTTGCCGAACAGACCGACCACGCCCGGCGGCAGCCCGGCCAGGCAGAGCAGGAAGAAGGCGAGCGCCAGAGCCGTCCAGCGGCGCCGGGCGAACAGGCCGCGGAAGTCGTCGACCCTGGTCCCGGCCCGGCGGCCGACGGCGGCGACCACACCGAAGGCGCCCAGGTTCACCACGCCGTAGATCAGCGCGTACGCGGCGGTGGCGCCGAGCGGGTCGGTCCCGGTGGGCGCGTAGCCGGCGGCGGCCAGCGGCACCAGCAGATAGCCGGCCTGGCCGACGGAGGACCAGGCGAGCAGCCGCACCGCGCTGTACGAGGTGTCGAAGCGCTGGCGCAGCGCGCCCACGTTGCCGACCGTCATGGTGACGGCGGCCAGCACCGCGAGCGCCAGACCCCAGGTGTGCGCGTACGGGCGGAAGGCGATCGTGGTGACCAGCGCCAGACCGGCCAGGCCCGCCGCCTTTCCGACCACCGAGAGGTAGCCGGCCACCGGCAGCGGGGCACCGGTGTAGGTGTCGGGCACCCAGAAGTGGAACGGGGCGGCGGCGACCTTGAAGGCGAAGCCGACCAGGGTGAGCACCGCACCGGCCTCGGCCAGCGGCTTGAGCTGTCCGGGGACGCCGTCCAGGCCGTGGCCGATCAGCGCGAGGTGCAGACTGCCGCTGGCGGCGTAGACGAAGCCGACGCCCAGCAGCATCACGGCGGTCGCGGTGACGGAGGAGAGGAAGAACTTCAGCGCGGCCTCGGCACCCCGGCCGTCGCGGCGCAGCGCGACCAGCGCGAAGGCCGGCAGCGAGGCCACCTCCAGGGCGACCACCAGGGTGGCGAGGTCACGGGCGGCGGGCAGCAGGGCGGCACCGGTGGCGCTGGAGAGCAGCAGGAACCAGTACTCGCCGCGGGGCAGCCCCGCGGCGGAGCCGCCGCCCGGCGCCTCCTCGTCCACGGTGTGCATCGACAGCAGCGCGGCGATCAGCGCGCCGCCGAGCGCCAGCAGCTGGAAGACCAGGGCGAAGTGGTCGGCCACGTACGAGCAGCCGGCGTTCTGGGCGTCGGTGCCGGTGTCCCGGACGCAGAAGGTGCCCCGGGGCCCGCCGCCGGTCAGCGAGAGGAGGGAGACGAGCGCGAGGGCGAGTCCGGCCGCGGTGAGCCGGCCGAGCAGCTTCTTGTGGCGCGCGGGCAGGAAGAGGTCGGTGACCAGCACGGCGAGGGCGGCCACGGCGGCGATCAGCGGGGGCGCGATCGCCACCCAGTCCACGGACTGGATCAGGCTGCCCGGGTTGGCTACGGCGAGGGAGGTCACAGTGGGCTGCCCCGTGGAGTGAGGTCCGAGTGCGAGCTGGGCTCCGAGCGCGGTGCCGAGCATGATCAGCCACCCCCGAGGAGGTGCTTGACGGCGGGATCGGAGAGACCGAGCAGGAGCGCGGGCCAGAGGCCGGCGAGCAGGGTGAGGGCGGCCAGCGGCGTCCAGCTGACGGCCTCGTACGGGCGCAGATCGGCGAGCTCCGGCACCGGGGCGGGCTGCTTCGGGTCGCCCATGCAGACGCGCTTGACCACGATCAGCAGGTACGCGGCGGTGAGGAGGGTGCCGAGACCGGCCAGGACCATGTAGGTGACGAAGGCGGGGCGCGACAGGCCCTCGGCCGGATCGAACGCGCCGAACATCGCGAGCAGCTCGCCCCAGAAGCCGGCCAGCCCGGGCAGGCCGAGGCTGGCGACGGCCGCGAAGGCGAGCAGCGCGCCGATCCGCGGCGCCCGCCCGTAGAGGGCGGCGCCGGTGGAGCCGGCGAGGGTGTCGAGGTCCGCCGTGCCGTAGCGGTCCTTCAGCGTGCCCACCACGAAGAACAGCAGGCCGGTGATCAGGCCGTGGGCGATGTTGGCGAACAGGGCACCGTTGACGCCCACCGGGGTGAGGGAGGCGATGCCCAGCAGCACGAAGCCCATGTGGCCGACGGAGGAGTAGGCGATCAGGCGCTTGAGGTCGCCCTTGGCTCCGGACCGGGCGAGCGCGAGGCAGACCAGCGAGCCGTAGACGATGCCGACGGCGGCGAACGCGCCCAGGTAGGGGGCGAGCGTCGCGGTGCCGTCGGGGACGACCGGGAGGAGGACGCGGACCAGACCGTAGGTGCCCATCTTCAGCAGCACACCGGCGAGCAGCACGGAGCCGACGGTCGGGGCCGCCGTGTGCGCGTCCGGGAGCCAGCTGTGCAGCGGCCAGGCGGGGGCCTTGACCGCGAGCCCGATCATGATCGCCAGCGCGGCGATCACCTGGGTGGTGTGGCTCAGGCCGCTGCCGTGGGCGGCGGCCAGGGCCTGCATGTCGAAGGTGCCCGCCTTGCTGCCGACCAGCAGGAAGCCGAGCAGCATCACGGCCGAGCCGAGCAGCGTGTACAGGATGAACCGGTTGGCGGCCGGCACCTTCGCCCCGCTCCCCCAGCGGGCGATCAGGAAGTACATCGGGATCAGCACGATCTCGAAGGCCAGGAAGAAGAGCACGAGGTCCAGCACCGCGAAGGTGGCGAGCATGCCGGTTTCGAGGAGGAGGAAGAGCCCGGTGAAGGCCCGGGCGGAGGGCACGTGCTCCCCGCTCGGCAGCCGCCGCTCCGAGTACAGCGCGCAGAGGAAGGTGAGCAGCGAGGTCAGCACGATCAGCGGCAGCGAGACGCCGTCCACACCGAGGTGGAAGCGCACACCGATGGCCGGGATCCAGGACACGTCGGTGGTGGCCTGCATCCGGGCGGGCTCGTCGTGGTCGAAACCGGCCGCCAGGGCGACGGTGAGGACGAGGACGGCACCGGTGAGGACGGTGTTCAGCCGCAGCGCGCGCCGGTCGGCGACGGCCGGGTCGGTGCCGAACACCGGCGCCAGGGTGAGGGCCGCACCGAGCAGCGGCAGTGCCAGGAGGGCGATGAGGACTGCGTTCATCGGTGGCTCCTACGGGCTGCGGTCGGCTGGACGGGGTGGGTCGGCTGGGGCATGCGCTACACCGCCACCAGGACGGCCAGCAGCACGACGCCGGCGAGCAGCGCGCTGAGGTAGGTCTGCGCGTTGCCGGTCTGCGCCAGCCGGACGGCCCGGCCGAGCAGGTTGGCGCCGAGCCCGCCGCTGCGGACGTACGTCTCGACGACCTCGCGGTCGAGGAAGCGGACGAGCCGCGCGGCGGCGGTCACCGGGCGGACGAACAGCGTGCTGTAGAGGCGGTCGACGCCGAAGCCGTGCCGGGCCGGGCCGAACAGCGGGCCGAGCAGGGTGCGCCCGGGGTCGGCGACGATCACCTCGGCGGCCGGGGCACCGGCCTGCCCGGGCACCCGGCCCTCGGCGGCCGGGGCCGGCCGGCCCGCGCCGAGCCGTGCGGTCGCCGACCGCCAGGCCCCGTACGCCAGCAGCACGCCCACCAGGGCGAGGCCGGTGCCGGTCACCGCGGTGACCGCCGACGGCCGCAGCGAGCCGCCGTCCAGCAGCGCGGGCAGCCAGTCGGAGCGCAGGCCGGCGACGCCGAAGCCCATGGTCGGGACGGCGAGCACCCAGAGCGGCCAGCGCATCGCGGGCGGCTCGGCGGTGGCCGGGTCGGCCTCGTCCACCTCGGGCGAGTACGGCGCGTCCGCCTCCGGCCCGGCGGGAGCGGCAGCACCGGCGGCGGCCGCCGGGCCGTGGAACGCCACCAGGAACAGCCGGGTCGCGTACGCGGCGGTGATCAGCGCGGTGAGCCCGGCCGAGATCAGCACGATCCAGCCGGCCGTCTGCGGCACGGCCGAGGCCGGGCCGAGGCCGTTGGTCAGCGCCTCGCCGTTGGCGGCGTGCTCGGCCGCGGTCAGCACCGCCTCCTTGCTGAAGAAGCCGGAGAACGGCGGCAGCCCGACCAGGGCGACCAGCGCGATGCCCATCGTCCAGTAGGCGTCCGGGACGCGCCTGCGCAGCCCCGGCATCCGGGACATCGCGGAGATCGAGTTGGTGTGCGCGGCGTGGATCACCACACCGGCGGCCAGGAACAGCAGCGCCTTGAACGCGCCGTGGCTGACCAGGTGGAAGACGGACGCCTCGCGGTCGCCACTGGCCAGCGCGCCGGCCATGTAGCCGAGCTGGCCGACGGTCGAGTAGGCGAGCACCCGTTTGAGGTCGTCCTGGGCGAGCGCGCAGAGCGCCGAGCCGATCATCGTCACGGCGGCCATCACCGCGAGCACGACCAGCGCCGCGCCCGAGAGCAGGAAGACCGGCAGCAGCCGGGCGACCAGGTAGATGCCGGCCGCGACCATGGTGGCGGCGTGGATCAGCGCGGAGACCGGCGTCGGGCCGGCCATCGCGTCCGGGAGCCAGGTGTGCAGCGGGAACTGCGCGCTCTTGCCGGCCACACCGGCGAGCAGCAGCAGCGCGATCAGCGTCGGGTGGCCGAGCCGCCCGTCGGTGGCCGCGGTCAGCACGTCGGGGATCCGGAAGCTTCCGGCGTCGGCGCCGAGCAGGAAGATGCCGAACAGGAACGGCACGTCGCCGAGCTTGGTGACCAGGAAGGCCTTCAGCGAGGCCGAACGGGCGTCGGCGGTCTCCCAGTGGTGGCCGATCAGGAAGTACGAGCAGATGCCCATGACCTCCCAGCCGACCAGCAGCACGATCAGGTCGCCCGAGTAGACGACCAGGAACATCGCCGCCGTGAACAGCGAGACCAGCGCCGCGTAGGACGGGTAGCGCGGGTCGTCCTTGAGGTAGGCGGTCGAGTAGACCTGCACACAGGTGGCGACCAGGCCGACCAGGACGGAGATCAGCGAGCTGAAGCCGTCCAGGTGGATGCCGAGCGCGATGTCGGGGCCGCCGGTCGGGGTGAGCCGGGTGGCGGCGTCCAGCGTCTGGCCGGTGCCGAGCTGGAGCGCGACGACCAGGGCCAGCACGGCCGAGACCGCGACCGGCACGATCGCCAGCGGCCGGGCCAGGCCCGGGGCGCGCCGGCCGGTGGCCAGGGTGGCCGCGGCGCCGAGCGCGGGCAGGGCGGGGACGAGGGCGGGCAGGGCGAGGTTCATACGGCGGCCTGGCCCTTCAGCGCCTCGGCGCCGGCGGGCGCCTCCTCGGCGGTGGACTCGGACGGGTCGCCGAGCGCGGTGACCTTGTCGATGTCCGCGGTGCCCCGGGCCCGGAACAGCAGCAGGACGATGGCGAGCCCGAGACCGATCTCGGCGGCGGCGATGGTGATGGTGAACAGGGTGAGCGCCTGGCCGGCGTGGAGTGAGTCGCGCAGCCAGGCGTCGAAGGCGACGAGGTTGAGGTTGACGGCGTTGAGCATCAGCTCGACCGACATCAGCACCAGGACGACGTTGCGCCGGGCGAGCACGCCGTACACGCCGACGCTGAACAGCAGCGCGGCGAGGACGACGGGGTAGGCGAGATGCATCAGCCCTCCTGCGGCGGGGTCGTCGAGGCGGGACCGGCCGGCGCCCCGGGCGTACCGGCGGCCTTCGCCGCGGCGGCGGCGACGGTCACGTTGGACCCCACCGGCCGCCCGGCCCGCAGTCGGCCGGCCCGGGGCGGCGGCACCCGCCGCCCGGCCCCGCGCGACAGCACGATCGCCCCGACCAGCGCCGCCAGCAGCAGCACCGAGAGCGCCTCGAAGGGCAGTACCCAGGTCCGGAACAGGCTCGCGCCCGTCACGGCCGCCGAGCCGCCGCCCGCACCGAGGTCGATCCAGGAGGTCCGGAAGGCGTCCACGACCAGCGTCACCAGGGTGCCGGCCGAAGCCAGCGCCACCACCAGGGCCACCCACCGGTTGCCCGAGTCGGCGTCCGGCGAGCGCCCGATCGGCGCCTTGGTGAGCATCAGCCCGAACAGCACCAGCACGACCACCGAGCCGAGGTAGATCAGCACCTGCACCCAGGCGATGAACTCGGCGGTGAGCAGCAGGAACTCCACCGCCAGCCCGCCGAGCGCGACGACCAGCCAGAGCGCGGCGTGCACCAGCTGCCTGGTGGTGACGGCGACCACGGCCGAGCCGAGCACGGCGATGCCGACCAGCAGGAAGACGATCTCCACCCCGGTCGGGGAGAGGAAGGACCGGGCGGCCGGATCCAGCGGCCCGGTCGCGGCGAGCAGCAGCGGGCTCATTCCGCGGCACCCCCCTCGTCCGAAGCCGCGGCGGCAGCGGCGGCGGCCAGCTTGTCCGCCGCCTTGCGCGCGGTGGCGATCTCCTTGGGCTCCTCGGCCGCCGGGTCCAGCGCCGGTGGCGCCGGGACGGTCCACATCCACTCGCGGAGCCTGTCCCGCTCATGGGTCAGTTCCAGGATGTCGGTCTCCGCGTACTCGAACTCGGGCGACCAGAACAACGCGTCGAACGGGCAGACCTCGATGCAGATCCCGCAGTACATGCAGAGCGAGAAGTCGATGGCGAACCGGTCCAGCACATTGCGGGTGCGGGCGCGGGCGTTCGGGTCGGCGGCCGGCAGCGTCTCCTTGTGGGAGTCGATGTAGATGCACCAGTCCGGGCACTCCCGGGCGCAGAGCATGCAGACCGTGCAGTTCTCCTCCAGCAGCGCGATCACGCCGCGCGAGCGCGGCGGCAGCGCGGGCTGCACCTCGGGGTACTGCGCGGTGACGCTCTTCTTCGTCATCGTCCGCAGAGTGACGGCCAGGCCCTTGGCCAGGCCGGCGCCGGGGAAGCTCATGAGATCGCCACCTTGATGATGCCGGTGAGGGCGAGCTGGACGAGGGCGAGCGGGATCAGCACGAGCCACGCGAAGCGCATCAGCTGGTCCTCGCGCAGCCGCGGGAAGGTGACCCGCAGCCAGATCACCACGAAGGCCAGCGCGAAGGTCTTCAGGATCGTCCACAGCCAGCCGAGCTGGTCCGGCAGCGGGCCGTGCCAGCCGCCCAGGAACAGCACCGCGGTCAGCGCGGACACCACCAGGATGCCCACGTACTCGGAGAGCAGGAACAGCGCGAAGCGCAGGCCGGTGTACTCGGTGTACGCGCCGAAGATGATCTCCGAGTCGGCGACCGGCATGTCGAACGGCGGGCGCTGGAGCTCCGCGAGGCCGGCCGTGAAGAACACGAACGCGCCGATGATCTGCCACGGGATCCAGTACCACTGCCAGGCGTCCATGATCCCGGGCAGCGACAGCGTCCCGGCGGCCATCGCGACGGAGGCGGCGGCGAGCACCATCGGCAGCTCGTACGACATCAGCTGCGCGGCCGTGCGCAGGCCGCCGAGCAGGGAGAACTTGTTCGCCGAGGCCCAGCCGGCCATCAGCTTGCCGAGCACGCCGACGCCGAGCACGGCGAGGACGAAGAACAGGCCGGCGTCCACCGCCTGGCCGACGAAGCCGTCCGGGCCCACCGGGATCGCGAGCAGCACGAACAGGTACGGCAGCAGCGAGACGGCGGGCGCCAGCTGGAAGATCCGGCGGTCCGCCCCGGCCGGGACGATGTCCTCCTTCTGCGCGAACTTCACGCCGTCGGCGACGAGCTGCGCCCAGCCGTGGAAGCCGCCGGCGTACATCGGGCCGAGGCGGCCCTGCATGTGCGCCATCACCTTGTGCTCGGTCTGGCCGATGACCAGGGGGAGGGTGAGGAAGACGACGAGCGTGGCGACGCAGCGCAGCAACGTGTCGAGCAGGTTCACGCGCTGTCTCCGTCCTGGTCGGCCGGTGCGGCCGGCTTCTCGCTCCCGGTCCCGGGCTGCTCCGCGCCGTCCGGTTCCGCCGCGCTCCCGGGCTCGTCGTGCGCGGGCACCGGCGAGTGCCAGGGCGCGTCGGCGGACCGGGTACGGGCGGGCGCCGACCGCTCCGGCTTCGGCTCGGCGTCCTCGGCGGGCTCAGCGGGCGCGGCAGCCTCGGCGGGCTCAGCGGGCTCAGCGGGCTCAGCGGGCTCAGCGGGCGCAACGGGCTCAGCGGATGCGGCAGGCCCGGCGGCCTCGGCGGCCTGGCTGACCGACCCCTCGCCGACGGTCCTGGTCCGCCTCGGACGATCCGCCCGCACCGGCGCGGCACCCTCGGCCGCGGGCGTGCCCTCGGCGGCACCCTCGCCGCCCTGGCTGACCGACCCCTCGCCGACGGTCCTGGTCCGCCTCGGACGATCCGCCCGCACCGGCGCGGCACCCTCGGCACCGGCCGCACCAGCACCGGCCGCCGCACCGGCCGCGGCCCGCGGCGTACGCGCCGCCCCCGCCGCCCGCGCGCCACGCGCGGGCCGCTCGGCGACCGGCGGCAGGGTGCCCTTGAGCGGCCCCCACTCGTTCGGGTCCGGCACACCGGCCGGCTGCATCTTGCGTCGCGCCGGCCCGTCGCCGTGGTCGGACTCGCCCGGCTCCTTGGCACCCGGCCAGGCCTTGGCGACCCGGGCCGCGAGGACGAACTCCTTGCGCAGCGGGTACCCCTCGAAGCCGTCCGGCAGCAGCAGGGTGGCCAGGTAGGGGTGCCCGGGGAAGTCGATGCCGAACATCTCGTGGGTCTCGCGCTCGTGCCAGGCGGCACCGGCGTACACCGCCACGGCGGTCGGCAGCGCGGCCTTGTCACGCGGTACCCGGGTGCGCAGCACCAGGTGGCGCACGCCGGGGGCTTCCGGGGCGGCCAGGTGCGCGACCACGGAGAAGCCCTCGGCCAGCTCGTCGACGGCGCTCAGCCAGTCGAAGAAGGCCAGGCCCAGCCCGTCCCGGGCGGCGGTCAGCGCCTCGATCCAGTGCTCGGCGGGCACGTCGACGGTGATCAGCCCGTATGCCTCGGCGCCGGTGGCCCACTCGCCGACCGACGCCGCGTACTGCTCGGCGGTGCTCATGAGGCCCCTCCCTCGGGTGCCGGGCCGGCCACCAGCGGACGCCGCAGCGCCGCGGCGGGCGCGGCGTAGCGGGCGGGCAGCGATTCGGCGGCGATCTTCTCCTGGAGTTTGAGGATGCCCTGGAGCAGCGCCTCCGGCCGGGGCGGGCAGCCGGGTACGTAGACGTCGACCGGGATGATCTGGTCCACGCCCTTGGTGACGGAGTAGGAGTCCCAGTACGGGCCGCCGGAGTTGGAGCAGGCGCCGAAGGAGATGACGTACTTCGGCTCGGGCATCTGCTCGTAGAGGCGCTTGACGGCGGGCGCCATCTTGTCCGTCACCGTCCCCGAGACGATCATCAGATCGGCCTGGCGCGGCCCGGGCGCGAACGGAATGACACCCATCCGGATGAAGTCGTGCTTGGCCATGGACGCGGCGATGAACTCGATCGCGCAGCAGGCCAGGCCGAAGTTGAAGCACCAGAGGCTGTAGCGGCGGCCCCAGTTGAGCACGACCTTGACCGGGTCCGGCGCGAGCCTGGCCAGCGGGCCGATACCGTGCGGCTCGACCGCGGCGCCGGGGCGCGACGGGTCCGGGAGGCCCAGCGGGACGGGGCCGCCGGCGGCGCCGTGCCCGTGCGAGTGGTTGTGCGTCACGTCCATTCCAGAACGCCCTTCTTCCAGGCGTAGAGCAGCCCGACCGCGAGGAAGCCGATGAAGACGAACATCTCGATCAGCGTCCCGGCGCCGTACCCGTCGGCGGCGAAGACGGTCGCCCACGGGAACAGGTAGATCGCGTCGACCGCGAAGATCACGTACAGGAAGGCGTAGACGTAGTAGCGGACCTGCGTGTGCGCCCAGTCCTCCCCCACCGGGTCCACGCCGCACTCGTAGGCGAGGAGCTTCTCCGGCGAGTACACCACCGGCCGCAGCAGCCGGTTGGCGGTGAACGCCACGGCGACGAAGAGCACGCCGACGACGGCGAGCAGGCCCATCGCGGCATACGCGTCGAAGTAGCCGCTGCCGACCGCCGGGTCGGCCGCGGCGGCAGCCGCCTGCTGCCCCTCCATGCCTTCGCCTCCACATCGGCCGTGAAAACCGCCCTACAAGGCAGTTCTACGACGTTTCTTTACACGGTCATAACCATCGCCAATGCGTGAGTCTAAGTGCACGGCTCCCCACCCCCGCACCCCGCCCGATCCGCAAGACGGCCGGTGGACAACCCGTGGACACCCCGGCGCCGCGCGGCGGTCTCCCCCGAAGGTGGGGTTAACCCCCGCCCGGGGAGACGTATCACCCCCATGGCCACGCCCCGCCCCCTCCGGGGAAGCTTGGACCACCAGCTCGATCAAGAGGGACGGTAGATCCAGATGAAGCCTCTGCACCGCCGCGCCGCGGATGCCATCAGAGAGCAGGACGCGCGCATCGGACGTGCCCCGCTGTACGGCGCGCGGATGTGGAAGCAGGCCGGGCAGCTGATGTTCAACCTGCCGCTCGGCATCATGGGGTTCGTCTTCACCTTCGCGATGCTGAGCATCGGGCTGGCGCTGTCGATCACGGTGGTCGGCCTGCCGCTGCTGGCCGCCGGGCTGGCCGGCTGCCGGGGCCTGGGCGCGTTCGCCCGGCGCCGGGCCCGGTCCGCGTACGACTCCGGCGTGACCGAGCCGGAGCCGGTGCGCCGGACCAGGCCGGGTGCCATGGGCTACGCGGTCGCCCACCTGACCGACGCGCTGAGCTGGCGCTCGGCCCTGTACAACATCCTGCTGCTGCCCTGGGGCGTGCTGAGCTTCACGGTGACACTGATCTGTGTGATCGTCGGCTGGCCGGTCCTGCCGTGGGTGGTCCGCTTCCAGGCCGCGGTGGACCGGATGCTGGTGGAGCTCCTGCTCTACCCCGGCGCGCTGTCCGAGCGGGTGCGCGAGCTGGAGGACGACCGCGGCACGGTGGTCGACACCGCCGCCGCCGACCTGCGCCGGATCGAGCGCGATCTGCACGACGGCGCCCAGGCCCGGCTGGTGGCGCTGGCGATGGATCTGGGCCTGGCGAAGGAGCGGCTGAAGGAGACCGAGACGCCCGACGACGTGGCCGCCGCCGCCAGAATGGTCGACAACGCGCACGGCGAGGTGAAGCTCGCCCTGCAGGAACTGCGCGACCTGGCCCGGGGCATCCACCCGGCGGTGCTCACCGACCGCGGCCTGGACGCGGCGCTCTCCGCGGTGGCCGCCCGCTGCACCGTGCCGGGCGGGGTGCGGGTGCAGGTCGAGCTGAAGGGCGACGACGGCGCCGTGGAGCGCCCGGACTCGGCGGTCGAGGGCATCGCCTACTTCACCGTCAGCGAGCTGCTGACCAATGTCTCCAAGCACTCCGGTGCCCGCACCGCCACGGTCGACGCCTGGCGGGCCGGTGACCAGCTGATGCTGCTGGTCCAGGACGACGGCAAGGGCGGGGCCGCCGCCTACCCGGGCAGCGGCCTGGCCGGTCTGGCCGAGCGGGTCCGCGCGGTCGACGGGGTGTTCCTGGTGGAGAGCCCGGACGGCGGCCCGACCACGGTGACCATCGAGCTCCCCTGGCGGACCCGCACCGCCCGCCGCTGACTCCGGGCGGCGCGAGCCCGCCGGTACGCCGAGAGCCGGGACCTCGTCGAGGCAGTGACGAGGTCCCGGCTCCTTCCGCCCGTACGGCGGCCGGCCCGCGCGGCCCTTGCGCGGCTGCGGGCCGGCCGCCGTACGGGGCCTACGGGGTGGCCAGGGTGCCCAGGGTGACGTCGGCGGTCCTGCTCTGGCCGTCCCGGACGTAGGTGACGGTGACCTTGCTGCCCGGGGTGAGCGAGGCCAGCGCGGTGGTGAGCGAGTTCAGCGAGTCGACCGGGGTGTCGTCGATCTTGGTGATCACATCCCCGACCTGGAGGCCCGCCGCGGCGGCCGGGCCGCCGGAGGTGACCGCCACGATCGCGGCACCCGCCGGGCGGAACTTCTGGTCGAAGAAGGTCCGCGCGGTGATGCCCAGCGCGGCCCGGCCGGAGTTGGTGACCTTGCCGTCCTTGATCAGCTGGTCCGCGATGCTGGTGATGGTGGACGCCGGGATGGCGAAGCCGATACCGGGCGCGGCGGCGCCGTTGGCCTCGGGCTCGGTGGCGGCGAGCGTGTTGATGCCGATCACCTGGCTGTCCAGGTTGACCAGCGCACCGCCGCTGTTGCCCGGGTTGATCGCGGCCGAGGTCTGCACCATGTTGCCGATGGTGGCGCCCGGAGAGGCCCCCTCGTTGGGCTCGGAGACGGTCCGGCCGGTGGCCGAGACGATGCCCTGGGTGACGCTGCTGGAGAGCCCGAGCGGGCTGCCCATGGCGAGGGTGATCTGGCCCAGCTCGACCTTGGTGGAGTCCCCGAAGGTGGCCGGTTTGAGATCCTTCGGCGGGCTGGACAGCTTGATCACCGCGAGGTCGGAGTCGGGGTAGCTGGCGACCAGGCTGGCGTCGAGGGCCTTGGTGCTGTTGGCCAGGGTGACGGCGAAGGTGCCGGCGGTGCCGACCACATGGGCGTTGGTGACGATGTCGCCCTTGTCGTCGTAGACGATGCCGGAGCCGAGGCCGTTGGCGGTGGTGATCTGCACCACCGAGGGCAGGACGTCGGCGATCACCTTCTGGTACGCGTTCTGGAGCTGGTTGCCGTTCGCCACGGACGACGCCGAGGCGGACGCCGGGGCCGAACCGGTCGCCGGGGCGGCCGACGAGGAGGAGGACGAGCCGCTGCTGCATCCGGCCACCACCAGTGCCGCCAGCGCGGCGGCCACCCCGGGGACGACCAGGCGGGCGGTGAGCGGCACGCGCCCGGCCGGGCGCGGCCGGACCGGGAACGGGCGGGTGGCTTCCTTCTTGCGGTTCACCTTGGCTGCCTCCGATTCCATCGCCACACGGGGGTCACCCGGATCGCAGGTTTCCCACTACAGAGATCTTTGTCAGCATTTCACCGATATGCCCGAATCTGAGGCCCGACTCGCCCGGCACCCGGGCGCCTTAGGATCGGGGCCATGACTTGGTTGATCACCGGTGGCGCCGGATACATCGGCAGGCACGTGGTGCACCAGCTCGTGGCGGCCGGCGAGCGGGTGGCCGTGCTGGACGACCTCAGTACCGGTGACCCCACCCGGCTGCCGCCGGGCGTCGCCCTGGTCGAGGGCTCCACGCTGGACCGGGCCGCCCTGGACGCGGCGATCCGCGCGCACGACGTGCGGGGCGTCCTGCACTTCGCCGCGAAGAAGAGGGTCGGCGAGTCGGTCGAGCGGCCGTTCTTCTACTACCGGGAGAACCTGACCGGCCTGCAGAACGTGCTGGAGGCGGTCGCCGAGGCGGGCGTACGGCGCTTCCTCTTCTCCTCCTCCGCCGCCGTCTACGGCATGCCGGACACCGAGCTGGTCACCGAGTCCGCGCCCTGCGCGCCGATGAACCCGTACGGCGAGACCAAGCTGGCCGGCGAGTGGCTGGCCGCGGCCGCCGGCCGGGCCCACGGCATCTCCACCGCCTCCCTGCGCTACTTCAACGTGGCGGGCGCGGCCTCGCCCGAGCTGTCCGACGAGGGCGTGTTCAACCTGATCCCGATGGTCTTCGAACGGCTCACGGCCGGCCGGGCCCCGCAGATCTTCGGTGCCGACTACCCGACCCCCGACGGCACCTGCGTACGGGACTTCATCCACGTCTCCGACATCGCCTCGGCCCATGTGGCGGCCGCCCGGCGGCTCGCCGCCGACCCGCCCGGCGAGACCTCGCTGGTCCTCAACATCGGCCGCGGCGAGGGCGTCAGCGTCAAGGAGATGCTGGACGTGATCGGCCGGGTCACCGGCTACGACGCCACCGGCGAGATCGCCCCGCGCCGGCCGGGCGACCCGGCCCGGGTGGTGGCCTCCGCCGAGCTGATCCGCCGCGAGCTGGGCTGGAGCGCCAGGTACGGCGTCGAGGAGATGGTCGCCTCGGCCTGGGAGGGCTGGTGCGCCCGCCACCCGCGGGCCCGCCGGCGGTAGCCCCGCCCGCAGGCCCGCCCGCCCGTCAGTGCGGTGGCACCGCCGTGCCGTAGAAGGCGTCCAGCGCGTAGACGCAGCGGTCCTTGCTGCCGACGAACACCCGCCCGCCGACCGCCACCGGTGAGCCGGTCAGCTCGCCCTTGGTCCCCAGCTCCCAGCGCAGCTGACCGCTCGCCAGGTCCAGGGTGTGCAGCGAGTGGTCCCGGCTGCCGAGGTGGACCAGGCCGTCGGCGACCGCCGGGGAACCGACGATCTCGCCCCGCGCGGTGTAGCGCCAGCGCTCCCGGCCGGTGGCCGCCTCGAAGGCGTACAGCACCTCGCCGCTGGCCAGCAGTGCCAGGCCGTCGCCGACCACCACCGGCTCGGCGCCCTGCCGGTTGCCGGTGACCCCGCGCCAGCGGTCCCGGCCGGTGGCCGCGTCCAGCGCGTACACCGTGCCGAGGTAGTCGGCGACGTACACCGCGTCCGCGTCCAGCGCCGGCGGGGTGAACAGCACCACCGGGGCCTCGAAGCGCCAGCGCTCGGCGCCGGTCGCCGCGTCCAGCGCGTACACCCGGGTACCGGCCGTCACGTACAGCACCCCGGCCCGCTCGGCCGGGCGGGAGGGCACGTCCTCGCCGACCGGGAAGGACCAGCGCAGGCCCGCGCCGCGCGGGTCCACGCAGCGCAGCCGCCCGCCGCCGTAGTAGTACGCGGCACCCGCCACCAGGGCCGGCCCCGACTGCGGGTTCTCGTAGTTCTGCTGGGCGTCGTCGGCACGCCACAGCTCGGCGCCGCCGGCCGCCGAGCGCAGCCGCACCCCGCCGCCCCGGATGCCGCAGCAGAGCACGCCGTCGGCGGCGTCCAGCGAGTACACCCAGCCGTCCAGCGAGCTGCGCCAGCGCTCGGTGCCGTCCGCCACGTCCACCGTGTACAGGTGCGGGCCGTCGGCCGCGTGCACCCGGCCGGCGTCCACCGCGAGCGCCCAGGCCACGTCCAGGGTCTTGTAGCGGCGCTGACCGGACGCGATGTCGAGGGCGTGCACCTCGAGGCTGGAGACGAAGAGGGTGCCGCCGGCGACCACCGGGGTGCCCCAGACGTCGCTGGACATCCGGAACCGCCAGGGCCGCCAGCGGGCGGCCGGCACCGGCGGCGGGGTGATCCGGCGGACCCAGTCGGTCTCGGCGGGCGCGTCGCCCGGCCCGGCCTGCTCGGCGCGCGGCCCCGGGCCTATCCGTACCGAGGCGCCGGACAGCCGCACCTCGGCGACGTCCTCCGCGGCACCGGGGGCACGGTGGCGGCGGCGGGCGGAGATCTTCTCGGTGGCGGCCTCGGCGTCCGCCCCCCGGTGGACCGGCGCGGCGTGCACCGGCCCGGCCGCGAGCGGGGCGTGCGGCCCGCCGGGATGCCGGGTGCCCGGGCCGTCCTGGCCGGGGCGTTCCAGCGACACCGGCCGCTGCGGCGGGTACCCGTACGTCGGAACGGCCTGCGGCGGCTCGGCCGGGCGCAGCGGCGCGGTGCCCGGCGGTACGGCGCCCTGCGGTACGGCGCTCTGCGGCGGGACACCCTGCGGCGGGACGGCCGGCGCGGAAGCGGACGCCGACGGCACCTGACGGCGGCTGCGCTTGCGCTCGATCAGCTCCAGCGCGTTGGGAGGCAGCCAGTCGCCCGCCTCGCCGGAGGCGTCGTCCCGGGAGAACAGGTGCGGGGCCAGTTCGGCCTGGATCTGCGCCGGGGTCGGCCGGTGCTCGGGCGACGGCCGCATGCAGGCGCGCACCAGGTCCACCAGCTCGGCCGGCAGGCCGGAGAGGTCGGGCTGGTCGCGCAGCAGCTGGAAGACCGTCTCGACCGGGTTGCCGCCCCGGTAGGGAGGGTGTCCGGTGGCGCAGAACACCAGCAGCGAACCGAGCGAGAAGACGTCGCTGGCACCCCTGACGCTGCGGCTGTCGCGGGCCTGCTCGGGCGACATGTACGCCGGGGTGCCGACGGCGACGTTGGTCATGGTGAGCCGGGTGTGCGAGACACCGGCGGCGATGCCGAAGTCGATCACCCGCGGACCGTCCTCGACCACCAGTACGTTGGAGGGCTTGAGGTCGCGGTGGATCAGCCCGACGGCGTGGATGGACTGCAGTGCCTCGGCGATGCCCGCGATCAGCCAGCGCACCGCGCCCACCGGCAGCGGCCCGCACTCGCCGACCAGGTCCTCCAGGGACGGCGCCGGGACGTACGCGGTGGCCAGCCAGGGCACCCGGGCGTCGGCGTCGGCGTCCACCACGGCCGCGGTGTAGAAGCCGCCGACGGTCTTGGCGGCCGCGATCTCCCGGGCGAAGCGGACCCGGAACAGCTCGTCCTCGGCCAGCTCGCCCCGGACGGTCTTGATGGCCACCCGCCGGCCGGACGCGGAGCGCGCCAGGTAGACCAGCCCCATCCCGCCCGCGCCGAGCCGCCCCAGCACCTCGAAGGGCCCGATCCGCCTCGGATCGTGCGCCGTCAGCTGGTCCACTCGCTGCCACCTCCCCGTCTTCCGCACCCGCCGCGGGGTGCCGGACCCGATTCTCCAATGCCGCCCGGGTCATCTCCAACCTCCCCCGCTCTGATCCGGCCCGGGAGCGGCCGTCGGCCGGCGGCCGCTCACCGTCCGGTCAGCGCCTCCGGAACGGCCGGATTCTGACGCCCGCTCCGGCTGCGGCTTGCGTGCGACACGCCCGGAACTTTTTCGCGGGCCACGTCACACCCGGCCCGCGATCGTCACGCTCTGTCACTCGATCACCCCTCAGCGGACTCGCCGTCACGCTGTGGGGTCATAAGCACACGGGGGGGCTTCAACAGAGCCTCCGGGGGGTGATGAATATCCGTCCAAAGTGCTTCACGCCCCCTATACCAACCCCCGGGCGGAGTAATAGTCGCATCACCGAATCGCGCCAAGATCGTGCCACGGTAAGCTGACGGCATGACAGGACAAGTTCGCACCGTCGACGGTCGCGTCGCCGGGCGACGCGGACAGGAGACGCGGCAGAAGCTGCTCGACTGCCTCCGCGAGATGCTCAGCACGTCGCCCTATCGGGACGTCAAGGTCATCGACGTCGCCCGTATGGCGGGTACCTCCCCCGCGACCTTCTACCAGTACTTCCCGGATGTCGAGGGCGCTGTCCTCGAAATCGCCGAGGAAATGGCCAAGGACGCCGACACCCTCAAAGAGCTGGTGGCCGGAAAGTCCTGGGCAGGGAAGTCCGGCTCGGCCACTTCGGAAGAACTGGTCGACGGATTCCTCGCCTTCTGGCGCAAGAACGACGCCATTCTCCGAGTGGTCACGCTCGGTGCCGCCGAAGGGGACAAGCGGTTCTTCAAGATCCGCATGACGGTCCTCAACGCGGTCGCCAAGCCGCTCACGGAGGCCATCAAGGAACTCCAGGCGAAGAACCAGGCGGACAAGTCGCTCGACGCGGCCGCCGTCGCCGGATCCCTGGTCTCGCTGCTCGCCTCGGCGGCCGAGCACCAGAAGGCCTTCACCTCCTGGGGCGTCAAGGTCAAGGACCTCAAGCCCAGCCTCGCTCCCCTGGTGTACCTGGGTGTCACCGGCAAGAAGCCGCCCAAGTAGACCGATCCGCCTACCCACCCATCCGCTCCGCGCGCAGCCCCGGCCTCCTGTCCGGGGAACGGCGGACGGCGGCCGTGTCCTCGGGGGAGGTCCGCCGACGTACCGCAGCGCGCCAGACATGCCGGTGGGCGGGCGCCCCTCACAAGGGGTGCCCGCCCACCGGCATGTGTGCGTCCGTGGCCGTAGAGGGCCCTCCAGGGCTCTCTAGGGGCAGCGCACGACCTGCCCGGCGTACGCCAGGCCGCCGCCGAAGCCGAAGAGCAGCACCGGGTCGCCGGGCGACAGCTCGCCGCGCTCGACCAGCTTGGAGAAGGCCAGCGGGATGGACGCGGCCGAGGTGTTGCCGGACTCCACCACGTCCCGGGCGACCACCGCGTCGGGGGCGCCGAGCTTGGCGGCGATCGCGTCGATGATCCGGAGATTGGCCTGGTGCGGCACGAAGCCCTTGAGCTCGGACGGGTCGATACCGGCCTGCTCGCAGGTGCGGCGGGCCAGCGGGGCGATCTGGGTGGTGGCCCAGCGGAAGACCGACTGGCCCTGCTGGCTGATCACCGGGTCCCAGCCGGTGATCACCACGGCATCGCTCTTCTCCGGCTCCGAACCCCACACCACCGGGCCGATACCGGGCTCGGCGCCCTCCTCCTGGGCCTCCACGACCGCGGCGCCGGCGCCGTCACCGAAGATCACACAGGTGGTCCGGTCGGTCCAGTCGATGGTGTCCGACATCCGCTCGGCACCGATCACCAGCGCGAGCCGCGCCGCGCCGGCCCGGATCGCGTGGTCGGCGGTGGCCAGCGCGTACGAGAAGCCCGAGCAGACCGTGTTGATGTCGTAGGCGGCCGGGGCGCGCACACCGAGGCGGGCGGCGACGGCGGCAGCGGTGTTGGGGCTGCGCTCGACCGCGGTACAGGTGGCGACCACGATCAGGTCGACGTCGGAGGCCGACCGGCCGCTCTTGGCCAGCGCCTTCTGGGCCGCCTCGGTGGCGAGGTCGACCAGGGTCTCGCCCTCGGCGATGTGCCGGGTCCGGATCCCCACCCGGCTGCGGATCCACTCGTCATCGGTGTCGACCAGCACCGCCAGGTCGTCGTTGCTGAGGACCTTCGGGGGCTGGTAGTGGCCGAGTGCCACAATGCGCGAACCGCTCATGCTGCCACTCAACCGGGTTACCCGCTGGTCCGCGGGGCGCGACCGGCTACAGGATCCGCCCCCGGAACCTGTAGGAGGCCAACAAGGACCGTTGGGGGGACTGGGGCCACGTCCCCCGGCCGGGAGCGGGTCAGACGGCCAGCGAGGCCGCGTCACCCATCACGATCACCGGATGGGCCGCCGGATCGAGGGTGCGCAGCAGCTCGGCCATCTTGTCCTCGGGGACGGAGACGCAGCCGTGGGTGGGGCCGCCGTGGTCGACGTGGATCCAGATCCCGCCGCCCTTGGTGGAGCCGCTGGGACGGCGCGGGTCGAGCGGCGAGTTGCCGGGCACCCGGTTGTAGTTGATCGCGACGACGTAGTCGAAGGAGCCGGCCAGCGGCTCGCCGGCGAAGCCCCGCCCGGAGACCACGAAGTTGGGGTCCTTGTCGTACGGGAGCCTGCTGCCCGGGTCGGCGTTGCGACCGCCCGCGTCGGTGAGCGAGAAGACGCCGATCGGGCTGCGCAGGTCGCCCTCGTTGTGGTCGGTGGTCCAGCCCTTGTTGGCGTTGTGGCCCTGCCAGCTCTCGCCGGCCAGCCAGCGGCCCTCGGGGGTGCGGGTCCAGAGCGTCACGGTGGTCTTGTTGGCGTCCCGGCCCTGGCCGGAGGCGAGCACGACCTGGGTGGTCTCGGCGGGTATCCGGGCCGTGAAGGTGGCACCGACGCCGGGTATCGCGGCGACCGAGCCGTCCGTCCGGGCCTCGCTGCGGGTGACGGCCGGTGCCCCGGTGTGCCGGTCGGCGGCGGGCTGGGCGCCGGGGACGGCGGCCGGGGAGGGCTGGTCGGGGGCGGCGACGCCGTCGGGGCCGGGGCCGTCGGCGCTGGTCACGCCGGGCTGGGCGGAGTCCTGGCCGACGGTGTACCAGCCGGCGGCGGCCGCGAGCAGCAGCGCGGTACCGGCGGTCACGGCCCGGCCGTGGCGCTTCTTCTTGGGCTTGCGCCGGTGGCCGCGGGCCGCCCTGGGCTCCACCGGCACGGCGGCGGGCGCGGTGTCCGCGACCGGTCCGGCCTGTCCGGGTACCGTGCCGGCCTCGGTGTGGACGGGCTCGGTGTGGACGGGCTCGGTGTGGACGGGCTCGAACGGCTGGTCGTACGCCTCGTAGTCCTCGTGGGCCGGGTACGCGTCGTAGGCCCCGGCCGTGTGGACACCGTACTCACCGGCCGGCCGGGGCGTGCCGTGGTCCGGGTGGACCGGCTGCCGGTACACCCCGGAGAACTGCTGCGGCGCCCCGTACGCCGGCTCGGGCATCGGCTCGTACGGGGGGTACGCGGTGGCGCGATGAGAACCGGACATGCGGCCGATCCTGCCAAACGAGGGGGCCGATAGGAAACCCGGGGCGCTGTACGAGCCCGGTGAAGAAAACGCCTCCCGAGCCCGGTACGGGGCTCGGGAGGCGGAGAACCGCTGGTCAGAGGCGGATCGTCAGAGGCGCATCGCCTGCGGGGTCTCGCGACGCGTCAGGTCGGGGCCGTCGTACTCGCGGATGATCTCGTAGCGGGTGTTGCGCTCCACCGGGCGGAAGCCGGCGTCCCGGATCAGGTCGAGCAGGTCGTCGCGGCCGAGCTTGTTCGGGGTGCCGAAGTTGTCCGCGTCGTGGGTGATCTTGTACTCGACCACCGAGCCGTCCATGTCGTCCGCGCCGTGGCTGAGCGCCAGCTGGGCGGTGGTGACGCCGTGCATCACCCAGAAGACCTTGACGTGCGGGACGTTGTCGAAGAGCAGCCGGGAGACCGCGAAGGTCTTGAGCGCCTCGGCGCCGGTCGCCATCTCGGTCCGGGCCATCAGCTTGTTGCGCACGACGCCGTCCTTGGAGTCGTGGAAGTCGTGCTGGTAGCGGAGCGGGATGAAGACCTGGAAGCCGCCGGTCTCGTCCTGGAGCTCGCGCAGCCGCAGCACGTGGTCCACCCGGTGGCGGGGCTCCTCGATGTGCCCGTACAGCATGGTGGCGGGCGTCTTGAGGCCCTTGCTGTGGGCGAGGCGGTGGATCCGCGACCAGTCCTCCCAGTGGGTGTCGTGGTCGACGATGTGCTGGCGGACCTCCCAGTCGAAGATCTCCGCGCCGCCGCCGGTCAGCGACTCCAGACCGGCGTCGATCAGCTCGTCCATGATCTCGTCGGCGGGCAGGCCGCTGATCTTCTCGAACCAGTGGATCTCGGTGGCGGTGAAGGCCTTCAGCGAGACGTTCGGCAGGGCCGCCTTCAGCTCCCGCAGCGAGCGCGGGTAGTAGCGCCACGGCAGGGTCGGGTGCAGGCCGTTCACGATGTGCAGCTCGGTGAGGGAGTCGACCTCCATCGCCTTGGCCAGCCGGACGGCCTCCTCGATGCGCATCGTGTACGCGTCCTTCTCGCCCGGCTTGCGCTGGAACGAGCAGTACGCGCAGGACGCGTTGCACACGTTGGTCATGTTGAGGTGGCGGTTGACGTTGAAGTGGACGACGTCGCCGTTCTTCCGCGTCCGCACGTGGTGGGCCAGCCCGCCCAGCCAGGCCAGGTCGTCGCTCTCGTAGAGCGCGATCCCGTCCTCGCGGGTCAGCCGCTCACCCGCGTAGACCTTCGCCTCCAGCTCGCGCTTGAGCCCTGCGTCCATGCGGTGCCCCGCCTCCTCCGACTTCGATTCCTTGCCGGAACGAGCGTACGCCTATGCCGACAGCAGCTCGGCGAGCAGTACCGGTTCGATGTTGCCACCGCTGACCACGGCCGCCACCATTCGTCCGCCGACGGCGTCGGCGCGGTGGAAGTACGCGGCCGGGGCGACGGCTCCGGACGGCTCGGCGACCAGCCGGCCGCGCCGGGCCAGCAGGGCGACGGTGGCGCGGATCTCGTCCTCGGTGACGGTGACGATGTCGTCCACGTACGCGGTGAGGTGTTCGAACGGCAGCTCCCCGACCGAGGGGGTGCGCAGGCCGTCCGCGATGGTCCGGTAGGTGTCGGCGACCGGCCAGCTGAGCCGCCGGCCGGCCCGGAAGCTGGCCTGGGCGTCGGCGGCCAGCTCCGGCTCGACCCCGACGATCCGGACGCCCGGGCGGGTGAGCTTGAGCGCGGCCGCCGTCCCGGAGATCAGGCCGCCGCCGCTGACCGGCACCAGCACGGTGTCCAGCTCGGCCGGGGCGTCCTCGGCGATCTCCAGGCCGACCGTGCCCTGGCCCGCGATGATGAACGGGTCGTCGTACGGCGGCACCCAGACGTAGCCGTGCCGCTCGGCCAGTTCGGCGGGCACCGTGTCGCGCTCCTCGGGCGACACCAGGACCACCTCGGCGCCGAACGAGCGGGTGCCGTCGACCTTGACGGCGGGCGAGGTGTCCGGCATGACGATCACGGCCTTGATCCCGAGCAGCCCCGCCGCGTACGCCACCGCCTGCGCGTGGTTGCCGCTGGACTGGGCGACCACGCCGCGGGCCCGTTCGTCCCCGGTGAGCGCGGCGAGGCGGTTGTAGGCGCCCCGGGCCTTGAAGGCGCCGGTCGGCTGGAGGTTCTCCGGCTTGAGCCAGAGCCGGCGCTCGCCGTCGCCCGCCCAGGGGGCGGGGACCAGCGGGGTGCGCACCGCCACCCCCGCGATCCGCCGCTGGGCCGCGCGCAGCTCCTCCAGGCCGACCAGTGCCATCGCCGTTACTCTCCTTCGACCAGGGGGAGTTCGCTCACCCGGTTCTCCCACTTGGTGGAGAGTACGACGGTGGTGCGGGTACGGGCCACGCCCTTCGTCCCGGAGATCCGCTTCACCACCGACTCCAGGCCCTCCACGTCGGGGACCCGGACCTTGAGCATGTACGAGTCGTCCCCGGCGATGAACCAGCAGTCCTCGACCTCGCCGAGGTCCTTCAGCCGGTGCGCGACGTCCTCGTGGTCGGCCGCGTCGGTGAGTTGAAGGCCGATCAGGGCCGTGACGCCGAAACCGAGCGAGGCCGGGTTGACCGTCGCGCGGTAGCCGGTGATGACACCGGCCTGTTCCAGCCGGTTGATCCGGTCCGTCACGCTCGGGCCGGAGAGGCCCACCAGTCGGCCCAGCTCGGCGTAGGACGCACGGCCGTTCTCCCGGAGCGCCTGAATGAGCTGTCTGTCCACCGTGTCCATATACCGTCCGCGTCCTTCCGAACCTCGCCAGACCCACAGATCATTATCCGGATTCCAAGGCGCTATGCGCGGACCAACCCGGATATCGCAGAGAACATACTCTCCCGTCACCGGGCTCCCCACTCCCCCTCACGCGTCGCGGCCGTCCCGGCGGGCCGCCGCGCCCAACTCGCCCTCCCAGCGGAGGTACAGCGAGTGCGGCACGCCGACGGCGTCCAGCACCCGGCCGGCGACGAAGTCGACCAGCTCACGGACGGTGGAGCCGCCGGCGTAGAAGCCCGGCGAGGCGGGGAGCACGACGGCGCCCTGCGCGTCCAGTTCCACCAGATGCTTCAGCGTCACCCCGTTGAGCGGCGCCTCCCGGACGCACACCACCAGCGGGCGGCGCTCCTTCAGGGTGACGCTGGCGACCCGCTGCAGCAGGTCCTTGCTCAGCCCGAGCGCGATCCCGGCCACCGCCCCGGTGGTCGCGGGGACTACCAGCATGCCCTTGGCCGGGTACGAGCCGCTGGACGGACCGGCCGCGAAGTCCCCGGCCGGCCAGTAGCGGACGTCGTCGAGGTCGTCCGTGCCCAGCCACCGCGCGAGGTCCTCGCGCCAGTGCGCGTCGCGGAAGGAGATGCCGGTCTCGTCCAGGATGGTGAGCCGGGCCGCGCGGCTGACCACCAGGTCCACCGCCTCACCGGCGGCGAGCAGCGCCCGGATCACGGAGGCGGCGTACGGCGTCCCGGACGCGCCCGAGACCCCGACCACCCATGGCTGACGTACCGGCTGTTTCGCTGTTCCCATGGCCCATTTCTATACGGCCCCACCCGGAGCGGCTCCATCCGGACACGGCCCTGCGAGGATGGGCGCCATGGCAGCGACCCTCGTCGACCTCACCCATCAGGTGACCACCGCGATGCCGGTCTACCCCGGCGATCCGGCGGTCGCCCTGGAGCCCGCCCTCACCACCGCCACCGCCGGGGTGAACGTGCTGGCCCTGCACCTCGGCTCGCAGTCCGGTACCCATGTGGACGCGCCGTACCACGTGGACGTCACCTGGCCCACCCTGGACGGCCTGCCGCTGGAGCTGTTCACCGGCCCGGCGGTGGTCGCCGACCTGCGCGGCCTGCCGCCCCGGACACCGGTGACGCCCGAGCTGCTCGGCCCCGCGCTGGAGCGGGCCGCGGCCGCCGGAGAGGGTGTCGTGCTGCTGCTGGCCACCGGCTGGGCCCGGCACTGGGGCACCGACGCCTACCTCGCCCATCCGCACCTGACCGCGGCGGCCGCCGAGGCGATCGTCGCCGCCGGGGTACGGACGGTCGGCCTGGACGCGCTCAGCGTGGACCCCACCCCCGATCCGGGCCCCGGCGACCCGGCGGTGGCCGCCCTGCTCGCCGACCTCACCGACGAGCACGACCGGACGGCGGGCGCCGAGGAGCCGACCCTGGCCGCCCACCGGGTGCTGCTCGGGGCACCCGGCGGCGGTGTGATCGCCGAGAACCTGACCGATCTGCGGGCGCTGCTGGACGCCCAGGAGGCCGGCCGGCCGGTGGAGATCTCGCTGTTCCCGCTCCGGCTGGTGGCCGCCGACGGCGCGCCGGTGCGGGCGGTGGCCCGGCTCGGGTGAGCGGGCGCGGCCGGAACGGGCACCTTGGTCTAGACCATCCCCGTCGGGCGCCGCTACGCTTTCCGGCCATGGCAGAGATCATCGGAGTGATCGAGCGGCTCTGGCGCTACCCCGTGAAGTCCACCGGCGGCGAGCGGCTCGACTCCGTCGAGGTGGACGAGCGCGGCCTGGCCGGCGACCGTCTCTACGCCGTGCGCGACAGCGCCGGCAAACTCGGCTCCGGCAAGAACACCCGGCGCTTCCGCCGGATGGACGGCCTGCTCCGCCTCTCCTCCCGGCTCGGGCACCGGCTCGACGGCCCCGAGCTGTTCGACCCGCTCGGCCGGCCGGTCGCCGACACCACCGCCTTCCTCCGCGCCTACCTGCAACGCCCGGACGTCGAGCTCGCCCGCGAGGACGCCGTCTCCCACTTCGACCAGCTCCCGGTCAGCGTGCTCACCACCGCCACCCTGGACTGGGTACGGGAGGCCGTCCCGTACGCCGTGGTCGACGAACGGCGCTTCCGCCCCAACATCCTGTTGCGCACCCCGCCCGGCACCCCGCCGTTCGTCGAGGACGCCTGGTTCGGCCGCGAGGGCCGCGGCGGCTCGGGCGTCCGGCTCGGCTTCGTCCGCAGCAGCGAGCGCTGCGTCATGACCACCGCCGCCCAGCCCGGCCTCCCGCACGCCCCGGAGATCCTCAAGGCCATCGCCCAGGCCCACGACAACCGCCTCGACGCCCTCGCCGAGGTCGCCTCCCCCGGCCGCCTCAGCGTGGGCGACGCCCTGTCACTCGACTGACGGCGGCCCGCCGCAGGACGGTGGGGTCGTCGCCCCGCAGCGCGCTGCCGATCCGGTCGGCCCGCCAGTCGGCGGCCACCTCGGATCCGCCCATTCGCGCGTTCCCCTCACTCCGGGATCGGCCTGTGACCTGAATCACCCTCACCGGACCGATGAGTTCCCGCCCGGCCGCCGGTCCAACTGACAACAGTCGTACGAACCGATGGGACACCGATCGACATGACCGAAGCCGTGAAGGGCCCCGCCAGCTACTTCCCCTCGATCGAGAAGAAGTACGGCCGTCCGATCGCGGAGTGGAAGGACCTGATCCACTCCTCGCCCCTGACCAGGCACATGGAGCTGGTCTCCTGGCTCAAGGCCGTGCACGGCCTGGGCCACGGCCATGCCAACGCCCTGGTCGCGCACACCCTCGCCGAGGGGAGCGGCGGCCAGGGCGCGGTCACCCGCCCAGGCCGCGGATGACCAGGTCCACCAGGGCGAAGAAGAACAGCGAGATGCCGACGAAGCCGTTCGTCTGGAAGAACGCCCGGTTCAGCCGCGACAGGTCGTTCGGCTTCACGATGGTGTGCTCGTAGACGAACGCTCCCGCGACGACCACCAGGCCGAGCCAGAACGCCGGGCCCGCGTGGGTCAGCACCGCGAACCAGACGAGCAGCGCCGTCGTGATCACGTGGCAGACCCGCGCGCCCCGGATCGCCGCCGGGACGCCGAAGCGGGCCGGGACGGAACGGACGTTGCCGGCCCGGTCGGAGGCGACGTCCTGGCAGGCGTAGATCAGGTCGAAGCCGCCGATCCAGATGCCGACGGCGAGGCCGAGCACCACCGCGTCCCAGGACCAGCTGCCGGTCACCGCGAGCCAGGCGCCGACCGGCCCCATCGCCTGGGCGAGGCCGAGGATGGCCTGCGGGAAGTCGGTGAACCGCTTGCCGTAGGGGTAGACGACCATCGGGACGACCGCGACCGGGGCGAGCGCCAGGCAGAGCGGGTTGAGCAGGGCGGCCGCGCCGAGGAAGACGACCAGCGCGACCGCCGAGCCGACGTACGCGGTCTTCAGCGACACCGCGCCGGTGACCAGTTCGCGGCCGGCCGTGCGCGGGTTCCGGGCGTCTATCTCGCGGTCGATGATCCGGTTGGCGGCCATCGCGAAGGTCCGCAGGCCGACCATGCAGACGGTGACGACGAACAGCTCGCCCCAGTGCACCCGCCGGTCGGCGAGGAACATCGCGGTCAGCGCGGCGATGTAGGCGAAGGGCAGCGCGAAGACCGAGTGCTCGATCATCACCAGGCGCAGGAACGCCTTGACCTTGCCCGGCGGGACCTCGGGGAGGGCGGCAGCCGTGCTCACAGCCCGTACTCCTTCCAGCGGCGGTCGACCAGGGCGGCGGTGGCCGGGTCGGAGCTGACCATCTCCGGCCAGCCGCCGTCCCGGGTGTAGCCCTCCTCCGGCAGCTTGCGGGTCGCGTCGATGCCCGCCTTGCCGCCCCAGAACTGCTGGTAGGAGGCGTGGTCGAGGTGGTCGACCGGGCCTTCGACCACGGTGAGGTCCCGGCTGTAGTCGACGTTGCCGAAGGCCCGCCAGGCCACTTCCTGGTAGTCGTGCACATCACAGTCGGAGTCCACCACGATGATCAGCTTGGTCAGCGACATCATGTGGGCGCCCCAGATCGCGTGCATCGTCTTCTGGGCGTGCTTGGGGTACTTCTTGTCGATCGAGACGATCACGCAGTTGTGGAAGCCGCCTGCCTCGGGCAGGTCGTAGTCGACGATGTCCGGGATGATGATCTTCAGCAGCGGCAGGAAGAAGCGCTCGGTGAACTTGCCCAGCGGCCCGTCCTCGGTCGGCGGGCGGCCGACCACGATGGACTGCAGGATCGGCCGGCGGCGCATCGTCACACAGTCGATCGTCAGGGCCGGGAACGGCTCCTGCGGGGTGTAGAAGCCGGTGTGGTCGCCGAACGGGCCCTCGGGCAGCATCTCGCCGGGCTCCAGCCAGCCCTCCAGCACCACCTCGGCGTCGGCCGGGACCTGCAGCGGAACGGTCTTGCAGTCGACCATCTTCACCCGCTCGCCCGCGACGAAGCCCGCGAACAGGTACTCGTCGATGTCGCCCGGCAGCGGCGCGGTGGCCGCATAGGTGACGGCCGGCGGGCAGCCGAAGGCGATCGCGACCGGCAGCCGCTCACCGCGCCTGGCGGCCACCGCGTAGTGGTTGCGGCTGTCCTTGTGGATCTGCCAGTGCATGCCGATGGTGCGCCGGTCGTGCCGCTGGAGCCGGTAGAGGCCGAGGTTGCGGATGCCGGTGTCCGGGTCCTTGGTGTGGGTCAGGCCCAGGTTGAAGAAGGAGCCGCCGTCCAGCGGCCAGGTGAACAGCGCGGGCAGCTCGTCCAGGTTGACGTCGTCGCCGGTGAGCACGACCTCCTGGACCGCGGCCTCGCCCGGCTTGACCTTCCGCGGCGGCACATGGGCCATCGAGGCGAGCTTGCCGAAGGCGTCCCGGAACCCGGTGAAACCGTGCGGCAGCTCGGGCTTCAGCAGACCGGCGATCTTCTCGGAGATGTCCTCCGGGCCCTTGAGGCCGAGCGCCTTGGCGAGCCGGCGCTCGGTGCCGAAGACGTTCATCGCCAGCGGCATCGAGGAGCCCTTGACGTTTTCGAACAGCAGCGCGGGGCCCTTGGCCTTCTGCACCCGGTCGACGATCTCGCCGATCTCCAGGTGGGGGTCCACCTCGGCCTTGATGCGCTTGAGGTCGCCTTCGCGGTCGAGGGCCCGCAGAAACGAGCGGAGATCGTCGTATGCCATGCCAGCCAGTATCCGCCACCCGATAGCCTGGCCCGGTCAAGGGCCCCTGAGAAGTCCCGCCCAACCGCCGTCGCCGGGGGAGATCGCCGCCGTGCTGAGGATTCTGACCTTCGTGCTCCCGCTCGCCCTCTGGGTGTGGGCCTTCATCGACTGCCTGACCACCCCCGAGGACGAGGTGAAACACCTGCCCAAGGTGGTCTGGGTCATCATCGTGCTGCTCTTCCCGCTGGTCGGCTCCATCGCCTGGCTGGTGGCCGGAAAGCGGCGCGACGGACTACGGACGGCGACGGCCGGGTCCACCGCCGGCTACCCGGAGTACGACCGCCCGCGCGGCGGCCGCCCGCTCGCGCCGGACGACGACCCGGAGTTCCTGGCGTCGTTGAAGAAGGACAACAAGCAGCACGAGGACATGCTCAAGCAGTGGGAGGCGGATCTGCGCCGCCGCGAGGAGGAGCTGCGGGGCAGGGACGAGCCGGAAGACGGCCGCAAGAGCTGAGGCGACTCCCTCAAACAGCCCACCCGGGAACATGCGGGTGGGCTGCGGTGTTTTTGGCGCATCCCTACGACTGCCGGGCGGCAGATCGCTTCCCGCCACCATGCCCCGATCGGCTTTATCAGGCCTTGAGCAATCCTCCAAAACGGTCCGCTACCGTAGTGATTGACAGCCCTGACCTGCACGTTTCTTCATGCTCAGATCATCCGATGACCATCTTGGCGACAACCCCCGGTATTCGAACAGACACCGAGCGCACAGGACGGAGCGGCTCGGTTTCTGTCCAGCCCTGACATCTAAACGGACGCGACCTTGTACGGAATCGACGCCGAAACCAGCGTGCGGCCCCTCGTACAGTCATAAGTGAAGAAGTGATTCGCAGCCGGGGGCACAGCAGACGTTGGCTGTCGGACAGTTCCCTCACCCTTGGAGTGGTTCGAGATGACGGTTGTGCATGAGGCGCCGATCGGTGACGAGGTCCCCGAGATCCCGGCCGACGCCCACGGGCGGGTCGCCGAGCTGCACGAACTGCGCAACCAGGTCCGCCAGGGCCCGGGCGAGAAGGCCACCGCGGCCCAGCACGCCAAGGGCAAGCTGACCGCCCGCGAGCGCATCGACCTGCTGCTCGACGAGGGCTCCTTCCACGAGGTCGAGCAGCTGCGCCGGCACCGCGCCACCGGCTTCGGCCTGGAGGCCAAGAAGCCGCACACCGACGGCGTCATCGTCGGCTGGGGCACCGTGCACGGCCGGACGGTCTTCACCTACGCGCACGACTTCCGGATCTTCGGCGGAGCGCTGGGCGAGGCCCACGCGCAGAAGATCCACAAGATCATGGACATGGCCATCGCGGCCGGCGCACCCCTGGTCTCGCTGAACGACGGCGCCGGCGCCCGTATCCAGGAGGGCGTCACCGCCCTCGCCGGCTACGGCGGCATCTTCCAGCGCAACACCAAGGCCTCCGGCGTCATCCCGCAGATCTCCGTGATGCTCGGCCCCTGCGCCGGCGGCGCCGCCTACTCCCCGGCCCTGACCGACTTCGTCTTCATGGTCCGCGAGACCTCCCAGATGTTCATCACGGGCCCCGACGTCGTGCAGGCCGTCACCGGCGAGAAGATCACCCAGAACGGCCTCGGCGGCGCCGACGTCCACTCCTCCACCTCCGGCGTCTCGCACTTCGCCTACGACGACGAGCAGTCCTGCATCGAGGAGGTCCGTTACCTCCTCTCGCTGCTCCCCCAGAACAACCGCGAGATGCCCCCGCCGGTCGCCGGCGACGACCCCGTGGACCGCCGCAACGACGTCCTGCTCGACCTCGTGCCCGCCGACGGAAACCGCCCGTACGACATGCGCAAGGTCATCGAGGAGATCGTCGACCACGGCGAGTACCTGGAGGTCCACGAGCGCTGGGCCACCAACGTGCTGTGCGTCCTCACCCGGATCGACGGCCACGTCACCGGCATCATCGCCAACCAGCCGCAGTCGCTGGCCGGCGTGCTCGACATCAACGCCAGCGAGAAGGCCGCCCGCTTCGTGCAGATGTGCGACGCCTTCAACATCCCGCTGGTCACCATGCTCGACGTCCCCGGCTTCCTGCCCGGCGTCGACCAGGAGCACGACGGCATCATCCGCCACGGCGCCAAGCTGCTCTACGCCTACTGCAACGCCACCGTGCCGCGCATCCAGCTGATCCTGCGCAAGGCCTACGGCGGCGCCTACATCGTCATGGACTCCCGCTCCATCGGCGCGGACCTGTCCTACGCCTGGCCCACCAACGAGATCGCCGTCATGGGCGCCGAGGGCGCGGCCAACGTCATCTTCCGCCGTGACATCAACGGTGCCGAGGACCCGGACGCGACCCGCGCCCAGAAGATCAAGGAATACAAGAGCGAGCTGATGCACCCGTACTACGCGGCCGAACGCGGCCTCGTGGACGACGTCATCGACCCCGCCGAGACGCGTCAGGTCCTCGCCTCGGCACTGGCCATGCTCCGCACCAAGCACGCCGATCTGCCCAGCCGCAAGCACGGCAACCCGCCGATGTAGCACCGCGCACCTCGCTGACGCGACACCAGGCGCCACCCCACACCACACCACGCAGCCACCGGGGGAGAAACCAGATCATGACCGCTTCCGCCGAACCTCTCGTCCGTATCGTCCGCGGCTCGCTCGACGCCGAGGAACTCGCCGCCCTGACCGCCGTGCTGATGGCCCGTGCCGCCGCCCAGCAGGCCGCGGCCGCCGTCGCGCCGGTCGAGCCGATCGCCAGCTGGCAGCGCCTGGAGCGCCGCCCGGCGTACTACTCCCCGGTCAGCTGGCAGCAGGCCGCCTGAGCCGCGGACCCCGGACCCGTTCCGGCGGCCGGCCACCCCACCCGGGTGGCCGGCCGTCGGCGTTCCGGCCCGCGCCGGCCCGGCCTCCCGCCGCCGCGCACGCACGATCGGGCCCCGGGCGGCTCGGTAGAATACCTACTGGACGGTATGCGGCCCGCAGCGCCGTCGGCCCCCATAGGATCGGCCGCTGCCGAGGACCAGAACTATCCAGGGAGGCTGCGATGGCCAGGCAGGCCCGTGCGCTGGCGACCCGCCAGGCGGTACTCCTCGCGGCGGCCGAGGTGTTCGACGAACGCGGCTACGCCGCCGCCACCATGTCCGAGATCCTGGAGCGGGCCGGCGTCACCAAGGGCGCGCTGTACTTCCACTTCCGCTCCAAGGAGGAGCTGGCACTCGCCGTCATCGAGGGGCAGGGCGCCTGGCTCTCCACCTGGCGGCCGACCTCCGAGAGCCCCGTCCAGACGCTGATCGACCTCGGCTACGCCTTCGCCCACGCCCTGCTGGACGATCCCATGGTGCGCGGCAGCATCCGGCTGACCATCGAGCACGGCAGCTTCACCCAGCCGCAGGCCGACACCTACCAGGGCTGGTCGGACGTGACCCGTGGGCTGCTGGAACGCGCCCGGGAGGCGGGCGACCTGCACCCGGGCCTGGACGTGGCGGCCGCGGCCGGGGTGATCACGGGCGCGGTCACCGGAATCCAGCTCAGCTCGCAGGTGCTGACCGGCCGCCAGGACCTGGTCCGGCGGATGGCCGACCTGTGGACGCTGATCCTGCCGGGGCTGGTCCAGCCGCACGCGCTCGCCCGGCTGAGCGTCGCCGAGCGGGTGCCGGGGCGTTCCTGAGCCGCCCACGGGCAGGCCTTGAGCGGTTCCTGAACGGCCCGTCGGCGGTTCCGTACACCCCCCGCACCGGCCGGGCGGACCGGGTCAGGTGCGGTACGCGGCGCAGCGCTCCCCCGGCACCAGGGCCGGCAGGGCCGCGGCCCAGAGGCCGCGCACCGCCTCCGGTCCCAGCCGGTCCGCGTCCTCGGCGGAGAGCAGCACCAGGCCGGCCGCCAGGGTGGTGAGCAGCTCGGCGGCCTGCCGACGGTCCACTCCGGGGCGCAGCTCACCGGTCGCCTCGGCCCGGTCCAGCAGCCGCCGGACCACGGCGGTCAGGCTGCGCCAGGTGGCCGCGGTGCCGGCCGGCCCACCGCCCCGGCGGGCCTCCTGGCCGCCCCGGCCGAGCTGGACACCGGCCCGCACCACCACGTCCTCGCGCAGCAGGCGGGCCAGCTCGTGCGAGAAGTCGATCAGGCCCTGGAGGGCGGGGCCGCCGCAGCGCAGCGCCCGGAGCGCGGCGGAGCCGATCTCGCGCCCGGCCGCCGCGCGGACGCCGTCGGCGAGCGCCTGCTTGGAGACGAAGTGGAAGTAGAGCGCGCCCTTGCTGACGCCGGCCCGGCGGCTGATGTCGACCAGGCTGGCCGCCTCGAAGCCCGCGTCCGCGAAGGTGTCCGCCGCGGCGAGCAGGACGGCCTGCCTGGTCCGCCCCGCACGTTCCTGCTTGACCACTGGGCCCCTCCGGCCTCCGCCCGCGCGAGATCCCGGCTCGCGCGGCTGCTGTCAGGGCGCCGTCGTCGGTGGTGCGACGCCTCGCATGCGGACGGCACGGCCCGAAACCGCATGGTTGGTATCTAATCTACCGCCTCGGCGGCCCCCACCGTCCAGCGGGTGCCGACCCCCGCCCGAGGTCCGCCACCACCCGCCCGGACATTCCCGCAGACCAGCGGCCGGGTACCGTGATCACGCCGGGCGTCCGGCAGGGGCGACCCCGCACGCGGAGTACAAACCGGGTGGTCTGTATGTTTTCTCTGGGCCGCCCGCCGTGGCCGGTCGACCGACACCCGGAAGTGGGGCCAGTCATGCCATTGATCGAAGAACCGGGCGCCCATGGTCCGTATCCGCACTTCGGCCCCGGCTACGACTTCCACGAGCGGACCGTCTCCCGCCACCTGGTGCACCGGTCCTCGGTGTCCGAGGTGTTCATCACCGGCTGGCAGGCCACCGGCCCGTACGACTTCCTGCTCGGCGCCCAGTGGCCCCGGCTGCACGGCTTCTACCGGCTGCCCGGCGACCGGCACCACGACCCGGTACTGATGGCCGAGACCGTCCGCCAGGCCGGACTGCTGATCGGCCACGCCGGCTTCGGCGTCCCGCGCGGCCACCACTTCGCGATGGACGAACTCTGCTACGCGCTCGGCCCGGCCGGCCTCGACGGCCTCGCCGTCACTGCCGGGCCCGCCTCGCTGATGCTCCGGGTGGCCTGCCAGGACGTCCGGATGCGGCACGGCCGGCTGGCCTCGCTGCGGGTGCACGCCGAGATCGAGCGGGACGGCCGCCCGGTCGGCCACGGCTCCGGCCAGCTGCGGGTGATCTCCCCCGCCTCGTACACCCGGCTCCGCGGGTCCGGACGACGGACCGCCACGCCGGTGCGGCCTGGCACGCCCACCGCGCCCGGGCTGGTAGGCCGCGAGCAGGCCGCCGACGTGGTGCTCAGCCCGTCCCCGCTGCCCGGCAGCTGGCTGCTGCGCACCGACGCCGGCCACCCGGTGCTGTTCGACCACACGCTGGACCACGTGCCCGGCATGCTCGTGCTGGAGGCCGCCCGGCAGGCCGCCCAGCGGCTGCGGCACCCCGAGCCGGTGGTGCCGGTCGAGCTGGTCTCGTCGTTCAGTCGTTTCATCGAGCTGGACCGGCCCTGCCTGGTCCGGGCCGTCCGCGAGCGCGGGCAGGGCGGCCAGGACGGGCAGGGCGGGCGCCGGGTGCCGGTGCGGGTGCTGCTGGTGCAGGACGGCCGGACAGCGGCCGAGTGCCGGCTGCTCACCGAGCCGGCCGGCGCACCGGCCGGCGGGCCGGACCGGCGGGACGCCTTCGACGCCTTCGGGGACGCCCCCGCCGGGCCCGGCCGCGGCCCGGGCCTGCCGCTCGCCGGCTGACCCGGTGACCGCGGCCGGGGTCAGGCCGCGACCAGCGCGGACGGCCGCCCCGCGTGCATCACGCTGAGGTTGGCGGCCAGCCGGCTCGGGTCCTGGGCCAGCCAGAGCCGCAGCGCGGCGCCCAGCATGGCACTGGCCGACCCGATCCGCACCTCGGTCACCTGCGCGATCCGGGCCGCCCCCGGCACCAGCAGGTCGGCGAGCGGCGTCGGCAGCCAGACCGTCAGCGCGCAGGGCGCCGGAGCCGTGAGGGCCCCCAGCAGCCGGTAGGCGTCCGTGTGCGAGCTGAGCGTGGGAATGATGTCCAGCAGGCCGTCGGCCACGACCTCCGAGACATCGCTGCGGTGCCCCTGGGCAAGCCGGCGGAGCAGCATTCGCTCGGCGGCGGTGATTCGGACGGTCAGCATGACCTCGTCGCACTCCATTGCGCGATTTCCTCCTCGTTCCTCCCCGTGCCGGCACCGGTGGCCGGCACGAACTACCCCCGTCGCACCTCGGCCCGGCTTCCGTTCTTCGGAGCGCCGGGCCGGTGGGTGGTCTTTCCTGGTCAGATCCCGGCGTACGAGTGCTTTCCGGTGACGAAGATGTTCACCCCGTAGTAGTTGAACAGGTAGCAGGCGAAGGCCAGGACCGCCAGGTAGGCGGCCTTGCGCCCCTTCCACCCGGCGGTGGCCCGGGCGTGCAGGTAGCACGCGTAGGCGACCCAGGTGATGAACGACCAGGTCTCCTTCGGGTCCCACTCCCAGTACTTGCCCCAGGCCGCCTCGGCCCAGATCGCGCCCGCGATGATGGTGAAGGTCCAGAGCGGGAAGACCATCGCGTTGATCCGGTACGAGAACTTGTCCAGCGACGACGCGGCGGGCAGCCGGCGCCAGATGGACGCCGAGGTGCCGAGCGGGCCGGTGGTGAGACCGGCGGCCATGCGCTTGTCGAAGGAGTCCTTGCCCAGGTACAGCAGGGTGCCGATGAAGGCCGCGTACATGGCGCCGCCGCAGACGATCGCGGTCGAGACGTGGATCGCCAGCCAGTACGAGTGCAGGGCCGGAACGAGCTGCTCGGATTCGGTGTACAGCACCGAGACGGCGATACCGAGGGTGAGCACGACGGCCAGGGTGACCGGCAGGCCGAGCCAGCGGGCCTTCTTCCTGGCGGCCAGCAGCCCGAGGTAGGCGACCGTCATGGAGAGCGCGAAGGCGCAGGAGAACTCGTACATGTTGCCCCACGGCCAGCGGGACACCGAGAGGCCGCGGGTGAGCACGCCACCCGCGTGCAGCAGCGCGCCGAGGACCGTGAGCGAGACGGCGATGCGGCCGGAGAGGTCCGCCTTCTCGCTGTTGCCGGCGGCGCCCGGGCCGTCCTGCTCCTCCTCGCCGCGACCGCTGGTGACCACCGTCGCGCCCTCGCCCGCCAGGGCGGTACGGGTCAGCGTGGTGGTACCGCCGCCGGCCGAGGCGACCGTGACGGTGACCTTCTTGGCGGCCTTGGCCCTGGCCTCGGCCACGGTCTCGGCCAGGCCGCCCGCCTGCTCGACCGAGCGGACGGCGACGGCACCCTTGCTGCCGAAGGTCCACTCGAACATGTAGCAGAACATGGCGATCAGGTAGACGGCCATGGCCGAATAGATCAGCTTGTTGGAGAGGTCGGCCAGGCTTGGGTCGACCGCCGAGGCGAGGTGCACCGTCTACTCCTTGGAGTTCTGGTCGGCAGGGACAGCGGGGTCCGAGGGCGCGTCCGGGGCGGCTGCGGGCTCCCCCTCCGCCTCGGGGTCATCGGTCGCGGGGGCGTCGTCCGGCGCGTCGTCCGTGGGATCGTCGTCCGGGTCGTCCGACGCGGGCGCGTCGTCCTGGAGGTCCACCGCGAGTTCGGCCAGCTCCTCGGCGATCTTCGCCGACTCGCTGCGGGCCAGCCCGGCCAGCTCGACCAGGGTGCCGCCGCCGGGCAGGGCCACGGCCCGCACCCAGATCCGGCGGCGCTGCACGAACAGCGAGCCGATCAGGCCGAGGATCGCCAGCACACCGCCGGCCAGGGCGACCGAGTTGCCCGGACGGTGCGAGACGCTGAAGCTGGCCCACTCCTTGTAGCCGTCGAAGGTGACGGTGCCGTAGCCGTCCGGCAGGGTCCAGCCCTGACCGGGCTTGAGCCGGGCCTTGGCGGGCTCGCCCTCCTGCTGGAGCTGCTTCAGGTTCTTGGTGTTGAGCTGGTAGACGTTCTGCGGCAGACCGGAGTCGGTGCCGAGGTCGCCCGCGAAGGCGTTGAGCACCAGCGCCGGGTCCGCGTCGCCCGGGAAGAGCGAGCGCGGACCGGTGTTCTTGTCGAAGGCCACCGGGGCGGTCGGCAGGAAGAAGCCGGAGAAGCCCAGCTGGGTCTTCTCGCCGTCCTTCTCGCCGTAGTCGGAGACCTTGATGACACCGGTGGAGGTCAGGTTGGCGTCCTGCGGCAGGAACGGCGTGGCGCCGGTGTAGACCACCTCGCCGGCCGCGTTCTTCACGGTGATCACCGGGGCGTAGCCGTGGCCGATCAGATAGACCTTGCTGTCGCCGATCTCCAGCGGGTGGTTGACCTCGATCTTGCCCTGGGTCAGCTTCGACGCGTCGCTGCCCTCGTAGTACTCGACGTTCGCGGTGAACTGCCGGGCGCTGCCGATCTGGTCGCCGCTCGTCTGGAAGCGGGCGGTGAAGCCGTTCAGCTTGAGGTAGAACGGGTCGATGTCGTCGGTGGTGTAGAACGGGGAGCCGGTGAAGTCGTCCAGCTGGGTGATGGTGTTGGCGTAACCCTCGCCGGCGACCATCAGCTTGCCACCGGTGCCGCTGGCCAGGCTCGCCCAGGCGAAACCGCCCAGCAGCGCGAAGAGCGACAGGTGGAAGACCAGGTTGCCGACCTCGCGCAGGTACCCCTTCTCGGCGGCCACCGAGCCACCCGCCAGGCCGGCGCGGAAGCGGCGCTTGCGGAGCAGCCGGTGCGCGGCGGCGTTCACCGTCTCGGCGTCCGCCTCGGTGCGCCAGGCCGCGTAGACCGGCATCCGGGTCAGGACGCGGGGGGCGGCGGGCGGCTGGGCCCGCAGCACGCCGACGAACTGCCAGGTGCGCGGGACGATGCAGCCGGCCAGCGAGACGAACAGCAGGATGTAGATCGCCGAGAACCAGACCGAGCTGTAGACGTCGAACAGCTGGAGCTTCTCGTAGACCGGTGCGACCGTGGTGTGCTGAGCCTTCCAGGCCTCGACCTTGAACTGGTTCTGGCCGTTCTGCGGGATCAGCGAACCCGGGATGGCGGCCAGCGAGAGCAGGAAGAGCAGGATCAGCGCGACCCGCATCGAGGTCAGCTGGCGCCACATCCAGCGCAGCCAGCCGAGTACCCCGATTCCGGTCGGGCCGTCCGACTCGACCGGGGCGGTGGTCAGCCGCTCGGCGGCGTCCTCCGTACTGGGCGAGGACACCTGCTCGGTATCGGTCGCGGTCTTGCTCACGGGTCAGATTCCGATCTGGAAGTCGCCGAACTGGGTCTGCAGGTCGTTCACCATCGAGTCCCAGACGCCGGTGACGAGCAGCAGACCGACCGCGACGAGCATGCCGCCGCCGATCCGCATGACGAGCGGGTAGTGCCGCTTGACCCAGCCGAAGGCGCCCAGCGCCCGGCGGAAGGCCACCGCGGCCACGATGAACGGTACGCCGAGGCCCATGCAGTAGAAGAACATCAGCAGGGCGCCGCGCTGGGCGTCGGCCTGGTTGAGCGCCAGGTTCGTCACGGCCCCCAGGGTCGGCCCCATGCACGGCGTCCAGCCGACCCCGAAGACCACGCCGAGCAGCGGCGCGCCGAGCAGACCGATCACCGGACGGCGGTGCGAGCGCACCTCGCGCATGCTCAGGCCGGGCACCAGCCCCATGAAGGCCAGCCCCATGACGATCGTCACCACGCCGAGCACCCTGTTGATGACCTGCTGGTGCTCCTTCAGCGTGTCACCGAACTGGCCGAACAGCGCCCCGCCGGAGACGAAGACCGCGGTGAAGCCCAGGATGAACAGCAGGGCCCCGAGCAGCATCCGGCCGCGCCTGGTCCCGCGCGCGTCCGCGAGGTCGGCGGCGGAGAATCCGGTCACGTACGAGAGGTAGCCGGGGACGAGCGGCAGCACGCAGGGCGAGAAGAACGAGACCAGGCCCGCCAGCAGCGCGATCGGCGCGGCCACCAGCAGCGCTCCGCTCTGGATGGTCCCGATGTTGTCGGCGAGCTGCAGCGACGCGCTCACCGCTTCGGCTCCGCGACCACCGGCTGCAGCATCGACTCCAGGGCATCGTCGGTCTGGCCGCCGACGGCCCGGGCGGCGAGCCCGCCGTCGCGGTCGACCACGATGGTGGTCGGAATGGACTGCGAGTTGAGGCTGCCCTTGGGGAACTTGAGCAACTGGGCCCCGGCGGGGTCGTAGATGCTCGGGAAGGTGACGCCCTTCTCCTGTTCGAAGCGGATGGCGTTGGAGACATCGCTGTCCCGGGTGTTGATGCCGAGGAACTGGACGTCCTGGTCCTTGTACTTCTGCCAGACCCGTTCCAGGTCGTCCGCCTCGCTCCGGCACGGACCGCACCAGGAGCCCCAGACGTTGAGGACGACGACCTTGCCGCGGTAGTCGGAGAGCTTGGTCGGGGTGCCCTCCAGCGTGTTGCCGGAGATGTCCGGCGCGTCCTGGCGGTGGCCGAGCGCGGCCTTGGAGATGTTGGTCCCCTTGGCCGTCACGAAGCCGACCTGGCCGTCACCGCCGGCCGACGAACCCGACGAGGAACAGCCGGTGAGGACGAGCGCGGCGGCGGCCGCGGTGGCGGAGGCCGCGGCGGCGAGACGGGGACGGGGGCGCGTCATGCCAGACATGTGAAAAGTTTCGCATGGAGGCCCGGGCAGGTTCGGGGGGGTCCGACATTCCGTGTCGAACCCCCTCTGACCTGCACCTGGACCAGACCATTCGGTGGCGGTCAGGCCCCGAAGCTCTTACCCACCGGCTTGTCCTTGCCGCCCTTGCCGATCAGGTGCGCGGGCAGCAGGTCGCGGGCCGGCTCGCGGTAGCCGACCGAGACGATCCTGTCGCCCTCGAAGGTGAAGCTGGTCAGCGAGGCCAGCGAGCACTGGCGGCGGCGCGGGTCGTGCCAGAGCCGGCGGCGCTCCACGAAGGAGCGGACGATCCAGACCGGCAGCTGATGGCTGACGCAGACCGCCTCGTGCCCGCGCGCGGCGTCCCGGGCGGCGCCCAGCGCGCCCATCATCCGCACCACCTGGTCGAGGTAGGGCTCGCCCCAGGACGGCTTGAACGGGTTGGTCAGGTACTTCCAGTAGGCCGGGTTCCGCAGCGAGCCGTCGCCCACCCCGAAGGTCTTGCCCTCGAAGATGTTGCCCGCCTCGATCAGCCGCTCGTCCACCGCGATGTCCAGGCCGTGCGACTTGGCGATCGGCTCGGCGGTCTCCTGCGCCCGCTCCAGCGGGGACGCCACCACATGGGTGATGTCCCGGCCGGCCAGGTCCTCGGCGACCCGGTCGGCCATCTGCCGGCCGAGCTCGGACAGGTGGTAGCCCGGCAGGCGGCCGTACAGGATGCCCTCCGGGTTGTGCACCTCACCGTGCCGCATCAGATGGACGACGGTGATCTCTTTGGCGCTCACTTCTGGGTTCTCCTGGGCTTCGTGGGGTGTACGGGCTAGGCCGTGGCCTCGGCGGCGGCGCGGGCGGCCGCCGGCAGGGCGGCGGCGATCCGCTCGATCGCCCGCTCGTCGTGGGCCGCCGAGACGAACCAGGATTCGAAGGCGGACGGCGGCAGGTAGACGCCCTGGGCGAGCATCGCGTGGAAGAAGGCGGTGAAACGGTACGCCTGCTGGGTCTTCGCCTCGTCGTAGTCGGTGACGGCGGCCTCGGTGAAGAACACCGAGAACATGTTCCCGGCGGTCTGCAGCCGGTGTGCCACACCCTCCTTGGCCAGCGCGTCGGACACCAGGGCGGAGACCTCGGCGGCGACCCGGTCCACCGTGGCGTACACCTCGTCGGTGCAGCCGCGCAGCTGGGCCAGGCCGGCGGCGGTGGCGACCGGGTTCCCGGAGAGGGTGCCCGCCTGGTAGACCGGGCCGACCGGGGCCAGGTGCGCCATCACGTCCTCCCGGCCGCCGAAGGCCGCCGCCGGGAAGCCGCCGCCCATCACCTTGCCGAAGGTCAGCAGGTCCGGCGCCCAGCCCTCGTTCGCCGCCTCCAGGCCGTACCAGCCGGCCCTGGAGACGCGGAAGCCGGTCATCACCTCGTCCGAGATGAACAGCGCGCCGTTCTCCCGGCAGAGCCGGGCCAGACCGCCGTTGAAGCCGGGCAGCGGCGGGACGACGCCCATGTTGCCGGGCGAGGCCTCGGTGATCACGCAGGCGATCTCGCCCGGGTGCGCCTTGAACGCCTGCTCGACGGCGGCCAGGTCGTTGTAGGGCAGCACGATGGTGTCCCCGGCCTGGGCGCCGGTGACGCCCGGGGTGTCCGGCAGACCGAAGGTCGCGACCCCGGAACCGGCGGCGGCCAGCAGCGCGTCCACATGGCCGTGGTAGCAGCCGGCGAACTTCACGACCTTGGCCCGGCCGGTGAAGCCGCGGGCCAGCCGGATCGCCGACATGGTGGCCTCGGTGCCGGAGGAGACCAGGCGGACCTGCTCGACCGGGGCGATCCGGGCGACGATCTCCTCGGCCAGCTCGACCTCGCCCTGACCGGGCGTGCCGAAGGAGGTGCCGCGCGAGACGGCCCGCTGGACGGCGTCGATCACCGCGGGGTGCGCGTGGCCGAGGATCATCGGGCCCCACGAGCACACCAGGTCGACGTACTCGCGGCCGTCGGCGTCGGTGAGGTAGGGGCCGGTGCCGGACACCATGAAGCGCGGCGTACCGCCGACCGCGCGGAAGGCGCGCACCGGCGAGTTGACGCCGCCGGGCGTGACGATCGAGGCGCGGTCGAAGAGCGACTGGGACTGGGGTGCTTCGTAGGGGTAGCTCACAGAAGACATGGTCTCAAATCGTGTCCTTCACCTCTGCATGTCGGACCTCATCATCTGGAACGATGATCCGGGTGCCGAAGTCTGTACGGTTATCCGTATGACGGGGCCCTGGCTGCTCCCACTGCACGGACCAGTCAGACTATGTACTCCGAGTGTGCAGACACTCCGGGGTGTGCAGGGGTGAGTGCAGGACTGCCGCGTACCGCGACTGGGTACGGCGGCGCATGACGGGTAAGGAGCACGTCCGGAGGGACGCCGGACGTGCGGGGGTCTGTCGATTCCGGCGAATTCCGGTGAGGATGGTCCGAGTGTCCGAGGCGCAGGACGGCTACGACGAGGCGGCGGGTGGCTCCCGCAGGCGCGCCGAGGCCGCACGCGGGGGTACGGGAGCGGGTACGGGTCGCGGCGGTCGCGGCGGCGAGAGGCGGGGTGAGGGACGCGTGGGGGTGACATACAAGTACTTCGGCGCACCCGACCGGGCCACCGCCGCCAGAGTCCCCACCGCGCTGGGCCCTGGCGGGCTGGGCCTGGACGCGGGCGAACTCGGCTCGCTGGGGCGGCTCGGCGACCTGATGGAGACCAGCGGCTCCCCCAACGGCCACCTCTCCACCAAGATCAAGCCGGAGACCATGAGCGCCATGGTCCTCACCGGCATCCAGGGCGTGCCGCTGCACCAGGTCCCGCCGCTGGAACTGGTCGTGCTGCACCCCGACTACGCGGTCGTCCAGCTCCCCCAGAACGTCGTCGAGCCGCTGCGCAAGGCCGACGAGACCGAACTCGGCGCCGCCGCCTTCATCTGGTCCACCGTGCCCGACCGCCGGGGCCCGCGCGACGCCTTCGTGATCTACAGCATGCTGCACGAGTGGCAGGACTTCGCCAACCGGCTGCACGACGCCGGGCACCAGCTGTACTGCCTGGTCTGGCCGTGACCCCGGGGCCGGCTGCTTTCTGATCGACCGACAGCAGCGTTTCCCCAAGGGCCCGAAGGGACCGCCGGCCAGGGTCGGGGCCCGGCGACGGAGACTTTCCTGCGGCCGATCACGGTGACAGCGGCGTCCGGAGTGACCGTCAGCAAGCCCGTGCAGAGCACCGCCGGAGCGAGTGGGAGCCGCCGGGCCGCCGCCCTCAGCCCCGGGGGCGGCGGGCCCTGCGCACCACGCGTTCACTCTCCACCGGCTCCGCCAGCGGGCCGTCCACCAGCCGAGACAGGGCCGAGACGAAGAACTCCCGCTCGGGCTCGGGCAGCGACTCCAGCACCTCCCGGTGCACCCGGTCGGCGATCGCGGTGCCCTGTGCGACGGCGTGCCCGCCCGCCTCGGTCACCGAGATGATCCGGGCCCGGCGGTCGGTGGCGGACGGACGGCGCTCGGCCAGGCCCGCCTTCTCCAGTTCGTCGACGGTGACGACCATGGTGGTCTTGTCGAGGTCGGCCAGTTCGGCCAGCTGGATCTGGGTGCGCTCGGCCTCCTGCGCGTGGAAGAGCACGCAGTAGGCGCGCGGGGTGATCCCGAGCTCGGTGAAGGCCGCCGCCATCCGGGTCGCCAGGACGTGGCTGGCGTGATCCAGCAGTCCGGAGATGTCGCGGATCTGGCGCACGGGCGGGATCGTCGTCATACGTCCGAGCGTAGCAAGGCCGTCTGCTGGCGGATGATCCCGTTGACCAACTAAACGCGGGGCGCCGACACGGGCGGGGCTGTCGGGCCTACGGGATGCCGAGCTCGAACAGCGCGTACCCGGCGTACCAGCCGGCCGCGATCACCGGCATCGCGAACAGGCCCACCAGCGTGGACAGCCGCAGCCGGCGCAGCGCGATCGCCAGGCCGATGAAGAGCGGGAAGGCCGGCAGCAGATACCGCGAGATGTTGCCGAAGATCTGGTTGCTGCTCAGCGCGGTGAAGACGGTCAGCGCCGTGTAGACCACCAGCACCAGCGGCGGCCGGGTGCGCAGCAGCAGCACCAGCAGCCCGGGCAGGGCCATCAGCAGGGCGATCGCGATCAGGTCGGGGGCCGGATTGGACTGCCAGAAGGTCCAGTGCCCGGTGATCACGTCCAGCGCGCTCCGGAAAGTGGAGGCGCCCCAGTCGAAGTAGCGGTTCCAGGCGCCGCGCTGGAGCTTGAAGTAGCCGCCCCAGTCGTCCATCCGGTAGCCGACCCAGGCCACGTACCAGAGCAGGCCCCAGGGGGTGATCAGCATCGCGGTCAGGGGGCGCGCGATGCCGTCGGTGCGCCGGATGAGTGCCACCAGCGCCGCGATCGAGACGGCCGCGATCAGGGCGGCGGCGGTCGGCCGGTTGAGGCCGGCCACCAGGGCGAGCAGGCCCGCGGTCAGCCAGCGCCGCGTCATCACGCAGTAGCAGGCCCAGGCGGAGAGCGCGACGAACAACGAGTCCGAGTAGACCGCCCACTCGACGCCCGAACCGGGGAACAGCCCCCAGACCACCGCCGCGATCACGCCCGCCCTGAAGCCGCCCAGCCGCTCGGCGATCGCGAAGATCCCGGCCGCCGCGAAGAAGGAGGCCAGCACCGACACCACGATGCCGGAGCCGTACGGGCCGAGGCCGGTGACCGCCCCCACCAGGTTCATCAGCCACGGGTAGAGCGGGAAGAAGGCCGCCGAGTTCTCGTAGTAGGTGGCGAGCGGATAGCCCTCCAGCCGGATCAGCTGCGGGTCGTAGCCGAACTCGGCGATCCGCTGGTACCAGACGCCGTCCCAGGTACCGAGCACGTCCCAGGGCTGGGCACCGCCGCCGCGGCCCGGGTCCTTCTTGAGGTAGTCCCCGGTGTGCGACAGCAGCAGCATGAAGACGGTCAGCCCGGTGGCCTTCACCACCGCGTACGCGCCGAGCGCGGGCGCGAAGCGGTCCACCAGGGCGGCGAACCCGCCCCGGCCGGGCTCCACCGCCTCGTTCTCCCCCGCGAGCGGGCGCGACGACGTGCCGGACTCGGTGCTCGACGATTCGGTGCTCGATGCCGTGCTCATCAGCTCTGGACTCCCCGCCCCCGCTCGTGACCGACGCTGCTACGAACACAGCGACGCCGGCCGAGCCTACGGCACCACGCCAGGGACGCCGGCGGCAGCCGCCCCCGAGCGGCCGGTCCACGGCGAAAACCGGTGGCGCGCGCTGCGGCGGTACGCGGACGATCCAGGGTATGCCCGACGAAATCCCTCCCGTCCGTCAGATCCGCGCGGCCCACACCGCCGAAACCGTCACCGTGTACCAGGCCTTCGGCCCGGAGATCGCCGTCCCGGCCGCCGCGGACGGGCGCTTCCCGGCCGCGTTCAAGCGGGACCGGATGACCTGGGTCAAGCCGTCGTTCCTCTGGCTGATGCACCGCAGCGACTGGGCCCGCGGTGCCGGCCAGGAACGGGTGCTGGCACTGGAGATCAGCCGGGCCGGCTTCGACTGGGCGCTCGAACAGGGGGTGTTGAGCGCGTACACCGGCCGGGTGCACGCGTCGAAGGACGACTGGAAGCGGGAGCTGCGACGCAGTCCGGTCCGGGTGCAGTGGGATCCGGAGCGGGACGTGCGACTGCGGCCGCTGGCCTGGCGGGCGGTCCAGATCGGGCTGCGCGGTGAGGCGGTGCGGCGGTACGCGGACGAGTGGATCAGCCGGATCACGGATGTCACGGCGCTGGCCGAAGAGGTACGGCGAACCGGGGACAGCGGGTTGCTGCCGGTGGAGCTTCCGTACCCGCTGGACGCCTCCGCCGCCGCCCGGTTGGGGGCGGCGGCGGGGTAGCGCCGGTCAGCCGTGCAGGTAGACGATGCCGAGCTTGGTGAGCTGCCAGAGCTGGCCGGCCGCACCGGTGTCGGCGGCGAGCTCGACCAGCGGGTTGCCCTTGGCGTCGAGGTCGCCGCTCGCGGTGACGACCTTGCTCCGGTCCTGCGAGTCGGCCAGCTTGTAGAGGCCGTCGCCGGCCGGCTCGAAGATCCAGTGCTGGTTGCCGCCGCCGTTGCAGCGCCACTGTTCCAGCCGGGTGCCGGGGGCGGTGGAACCACCGGTGGCGTCCAGGCACATGTCCCGGTTGCCGCTGAAGTCGAGTTCGTAGCCGCCGCCCTGCTCGGCCTCCAGGACGAAGGACTGGTTGAGGCCGCCGGTGGCCGGATAGGTGATCGCGTTCCGGCCGTTGGTGGCGTCGCCGTAGGTGCCGCCACCGGAGAGGTCGAGCACCCGGCCCGTGGCGGGGCTGGTCAGCTGGTACCAGGCGCCGTCCTCGGGCCCGTCGCCGAACGGCCTGCCGGGGGTGAGCGGTTCGATCGACGTGGTGTTCTGCTGGTTGAGGGTGCAGTAGGCCTGCTGCTGGCCCGGCCGGGCGTAGAACTGGCCGAGGCAGCCGCCCTCGCCGCGGTAACCGGCCACCCTCAGGTGGTACGACTGGCGAACCATGTTCATGCAGAGACCGGGGATGCCGATCTGCTGGTCGCAGCCGTTGCGGACCCACTCGGACAGGTTGATGACGTCCCCGTTGGTGTACTCGTACGGGGAACTGGTCCACTCCGCGCAGACCTCGTGGCCGAAGGCGACCCGCCGCTGGTCCAGGTACCGGACGCCGGGCACCTGTTCGGCCGCGCCGCGCAGGGTGTCACTGAAGACCGGGACCACCCAGTTGTGCCCCCAGGCGAGGTCCTCGGGGAAGGCCGGGCAGCCGTCGGCGACCTTGCCGAGGTAGTCGTTGCGGCGGATGTCGGGGGTGATCGGGTTGAAGTACGACTGGTAGACCAGCTGGTAGGAGGAGTCGGCGTAGCCGGCCGTCCGCATGGTCTGCCGGATGTTCCGCAGCGCGGCGACCACCTTGGGCTGGACCTTCCCGGCCCGCTGGGCGATCTCGTCGCTGCCGATGGTGTCGCGGCAGCCCTGGTCCTTGGGGATCGGGAAGTACTGCGCGAGGCAGTGCATCATGATCCCGCTGAAGTCGAAGTCGTCGTTGGCGCCGATCGTGACGACGACCATTTTGACGTCGTACCGGCCCGCCACCTCGGCGAGTTGGACGTCCTGCTTGCGCTCGCCGAAGTCGCCGCTGCCCGGCCCGGTGATCTTCGCCAGCTCGGGGTCGCTGACCAGGTCGCCGGTCTGGGCGCCGGAACAGGCGAGGTCGACGGGGGTGACGCCGGGGATGCCGGTGACGAAGATCTCCGACCTGGGGTGCCGGTGGCAGTAGTTGGTGGGGGTGTCGGTCTCCGGGAAGTAGCCGTCGCCGGTGTCGGTACCGGCGCCCTCCCCGGAGATGGCGCTGTCGCCGAGGGCGACGATCGCGGCCGGGCGGGCGGGGCCGGCCGCCGGGGCGGCCGGGCCGGGGTCGGCGAGGGCGGCGGGGGCTCCGGCCAGGCCGAGGGTGGCGATGAGGGCGCCCGCCGCGAGCAGCGCGCCGTACGGGGAGCGGCGCGCGGCCGTCCGACCTCGCCGCGCACCTGCCGATCGTGACCTGATCACACGCGACTCCTTGCGGGGTGGGGCCGCCCGGCCGGGGGCGCCGGACGGTTCGGAGCAAAGGAAGGTGAGCAGGTCTCACATTCTAGGTACTGGCAAGTAACGCAACAAGGCTTCGGACAGCGCCGGGAGTTGACGCCACCGCGGGCCCGGGCGGACCAGGAGGACCGACATCCGGGGCCCGGAAAAGCGGAGAGCCGCCGCCCCGCGCCCCAGGAGGGAAGCGCGCGGCGACGGCTCACGCCGGCCGAACCGGGCGTGGATCAGCCAGCGTTGACGCAGTGGTTGCCGAACGCGGGGTTCAGCAGACCGACGATGTCGATGGTGTTGCCGCACGCGTTGATCGGGATGTGCACCGGGACCTGGATCTGGTTGCCGGAGATGACGCCGGGGGAGCCGGCGGCGACACCCTCGGCGCCGGAGCTGGCCACCGCGGAGCCGGCACCGGCCGCCACGATGCCTACCACGGCGGCACCGACGGCGGCCGTCTTCTTGATGCTCATAGGAGCCTCCTGACTATTCGACAGATATGCACGGGGAGTGCGACATCTCCAACGACACCCGCCCGGCCCGGTTGCTACGACGCGCCCACTGTCACCCGACCGGCTCAACGGGCCGGGGCGGCCAGGCATTTGGGTGATCACCGGAGCCGACCGTTTCCCGCCGGGCGCTGCCTCGTTCTCCCTGGCGGAACACACTCCACCCAGGCCCCTCTCACGAATCGAGATACCGCACATGCGCAAGCTCGCCCACGGCGTCCTCGGCACCGCGGCCACCGCCGCCCTGCTGGCCGCCGGCGCCGGCGCCGCCTCGGCCCACCACCTCCACGGCGCCTCCGCCGAGGGTGTCGCGGCCGGCTCGCCCGGGGTGATCTCGGGCAACCAGATCCAGGTGCCGGTACACGTCCCGATCAACCTGTGCGGCAACAGCATCGACATCATCGGCCTGCTCAACCCGGCGTTCGGCAACCACTGCGCCAACGCCTGACCCGTCCGGGGGACGCCGCCCGGCTCCACCGTCGCGAGGCCCGACGACTCCCGGGAGATCCGCGGCCGTCCGCCGCCCGCGTTCCGCGCGGGGCGGCGGACGCTCCGGAATTCCTCCTGGTCGCGCCTTCGCGCGAAACAATCCCGGCCGTGCGGGAATTGTTCGCGAGACACGGAAACGAGGCGGCCGCGGAACGTCCGAGCCACGGACGGAACACGCCGCTCTGCGCCGCCGGAGTGACAATCACGGAAAATCCAGAAGCCATCGGGCGATGATTTCACTTTCGCCCGGATCCCGACATTCCCAACCCGTCGGGCAGAAAACGGAGGAAAGACATGCGCAACATCAAGAAGGCCGCCGTCCTGTCCCTCGCCACCGCCGGCCTGGTCGTCGGCGCGGCCGGCGGCGCGTTCGCCAGCTCCGGTGCCGAGGGCGTCGCCGCCGGCTCCCCCGGTGTGCTCTCCGGCAACCAGATCCAGATCCCGGTGCACGTCCCGATCAACCTGTGCGGCAACAGCATCGACATCATCGGCCTGCTGAACCCGGCGTTCGGCAACCACTGCGCCAACGTCGGCTGAACCCCGCGGTCGCCGTAGCGGCGACCGCCGGTTCACCGAGCCCGGGCCGCACCCCGCGACCTGCGGGGTGCGGCCCGCTCCACCCGTGTGTGATCGAGGAGATCTACCCCCATGCAGAACGTGAAGAAGGCCGCCGTCCTGACCGCCGCCGCTGCCGGCCTGGCGCTGGGCGCGGCGGGCTCCGCCGTCGCCAGCTCCGGTGCCGAGGGCGTCGCCGCCGGCTCCCCCGGCGTCGTCTCCGGCAACCAGATCCAGGTGCCGGTGCACGTGCCGGTCAACCTGTGCGGCAACTCCATCAACATCATCGGCCTGCTGAACCCGGCGTTCGGCAACCACTGCGCCAACGTCGAGGCGCCCCCGGTGCACGAGGACGACTGCTGATCTCCGATCGGCACGCGTTCCGCCGTCCTGCCCCCCGACCAGCCGGCCGGGGGGCAGTTCGGCATCCCCGGGCGCACCCCGGCTGCCCGGGAACCCGATCCCCCGAAGGGTGATTCCGCATGATCTCGATCTCGAAGAAGAGCGGGGCCGGCCTCGCCGCCGCCCTGGGCGCCGCCATGCTGCTCGGCGCGGGCACCGCGCACGCGGCGCCCGAAGGCGGTGCCAACCTCCAGCGCACCGACATCGGCCAGGCGCTCGGCGGTGCGACCACCGGCCTCGGCTACGGCGTCGCACCGCTCAAGGACCTGCGGGTGGACCCGTGGGCGCAGTCCTCGGCCGACGTGCTGAACAACGGCGCGACCGTCCAGCCGGAGAACTCCGGCCTGGCGCCGGTCAGCACCACCACGCTGACCGGCCCGCTGAGCGCCGGCGGCGGACCGCGGGACCTGCCGGCCGTCGGCGCGCTGCTCGGGCTGCTGCCGGGCTGATCCCGCGCCCCGGGCTCCCGGCCGCCCGCACACAGCCGAGAGCCCGGTGCCCCGTCCGTCCGGAGGGGGCACCGGGCTCTCGTCGGCCCGGGGCCGGGTGAGGCCTCAGAGCTGGGTGAGGCCGGTGACGCCGGACTGCTGCACGACGCCGGTGGTGGTGGCGGTCGTGGTCTCGGCCAGGTTCCCCACCGAGTCGGTGACCGAGATCCGCTCGTCCTCGTTGCCGAGGCTGGCCTTGGCGCCGGGGACGGCCTGCACCGTGCCGGTGATCAGCCGCGGGTCGATCTCGCCCACCTTGAGCCGGCCGTCGGCGAGCTGGCCGGTGCCGTCCTGGACGAGGGCGAGCGGCCGGCCCAGCCCGACGCCGGGGGTGTCGGCGTGCAGCGGCGCGGCCGGGGCCTCCAGCAGCAGCTCGCCGAGCGCGGCGCCCCGGTCGACCAGCGGCAGCGGCAGATCGGCCTTGGCGGTGGGGCCGACCTTGCCGGTGCCGAGCGCGGGCAGGATCCGCTCCGGGACCAGCGCGTCGCCGGTGGTGTGCCCGGGCACCGGCGGCATCACCAGGGAGGCCGGGATACCGCCGGAGATCCGGCTGCCCAGCGGGGTGAGCGGCAGGTCGAGCGGGACCTGCTGGGTGGCCAGCTGGTCCTCCAGGGCTCCGACCTGGTCGGGGTTGACCGCAGCGGCGGACGCCGCCCCCTGCGAGGCGAGCACGCCCGCACCGACCGCCAGCAGCATCGCGCCGGCCCGCTTGGAGAACTTCATGCTTTTCACCGTTCTGCCTGTCCGTACTGGAGATCTCTGTGGCACGGCTGCGCGGGCGCAGCCGAAAGCAATCTGTCTCAACGAGACAACCGGAGTACGGATTGCGGCGATTAGCCTGTTCGGCTTAATAATCAGACCGGAAACCCTCGCCCGTCGCGCCTCCCGGACTCTTTTCCAAAATCCCCGTAACCTTCCGTGCCGTCGTTCTTTGATCTGAATGTCAGTGACCGCAGACCGGGCCTGAGCGTTGTACGCGTTGTACGCACGGAATCCAAAAAGCATTTCAGAGAGGGATCTCCCCATGATCCAGAAGTCCTTCGCCGCCGCCGGGCTCGCCGCGGCCGCGCTGGCCGTGACCGCGGCGCCGGCCTCGGCCATCGGCGACGCGGACGGCGCCGCCGGGTCCTTCCAGGGCAACGGTGGTACCAACTTCACCGGCACCGTCGGCGACAACAGCCCGAACTTCCACTTCCTGGACAACGCGAACGTCTGCCTCCCCGAGATCCACAACATCGCGGTCGGCGTTCTCGGGGTGGCCGTCCCGGTCGAGGTCCCGATCGCCAACAGCGGCGGCAAGCAGTACTGCACCCAGGGTCAGGGCACCCAGAGCAAGGGTGACGGTGGCATCTCCCACCTGATCGGCTGACCTGCCGCCCACCCGCACCACCCCTGAACCACCCTTCGAATCGCTCCCCGATTCACCCTCGAGAGGAAACCGGAAATGATCAAGAAGTCCCTCGCCGCCGCCGGCCTGGCCGCCGCCGCCATCGCGATGTCCGCCGGCTCGGCTTCCGCCATCGCGGACGCGGACGGCTCGGCCGTCTCGGTCCAGGGCAACGGCGGCACCAACCACACCGGCACCGCCGGCAACAACAGCCCGAACTTCCACACCCTGGACAACCCGAACGTCTGCCTGCCGGAGGTCCACAACATCGCGGTCGCCGTCATCGGCGTCGCGGTGCCGGTCGAGGTGCCGATCCTGAACAGCACCCCGAAGCAGATCTGCAACGTCGGCCAGAACACCCAGTCCTCGGGCGACTCTGGTGTCTCGCACCTGATCGGCTGATTCGGGGCATGGCGCGGCCGGAGGGCCCGGGGAGGTCTCCCCGGGCCCTCCGGGCTGTACGGACCGGTCACCCGGACGGGCCGCCGCTCCCGCGTGCGGGCCGGGCGGGTGACAGGCCGTCGGCCCGGCGCGTGGGGCGCCGGGCCGACGGGAGCGGGTGATCACGTGTCAGTGACAGGGCGCTCCGGGAGAGCGTTCCGACAGAGAGGGCAGATCCATGAAGAGCAAGCTGGGCAAGGCCGCGCTGACCGCCTTCGGCGCGCTGGCGCTCGCGGGTGTCGCCACCCCGGCGTTCGCGCACGTCGGCCTCGCGGGCGGCGGCGAGTTCGTCGCCTCGGCGCACCCCGTGTTCGCCGCCGGTGAGTGGTGGGGCCTCGCGCACACCACCCACATCCACACCGGCGCCCAGGGCTGGGGCGCCGCCACCTCCACCGACGCGCTCGGCGGCGTGGAGGGCTTCGCCCACGTCGGCTGACGTACGGGTGTACGACGAAGGCCGGGCCCGGTGAGGGGCCCGGCCTTCGTCGTACTGGCTCGTACGGTGGTGGGCTACTTGAGCAGCGCGGCGGCCTCGACCGCCCAGTAGGTGAGGATCTGCTCGGCCCCGGCGCGGCGGATCGAGGTCAGCGTCTCCATGATCATCCGCTCCCGGTCGATCCAGCCGTTCGCCGCGGCGGCCTCGACCATCGCGTACTCGCCGGAGACCTGGTACGCCGCCACCGGCACCGGCGAGGCGTCGGCGACCTGCCGCAGGACGTCCAGGTAGGCCATCGCGGGCTTGACCATCACCAGGTCGGCGCCCTCCGCGACGTCCTGCGCCAGCTCCCGCAGCGACTCCCGGGCGTTCGCCGGGTCCTGCTGGTAGGTCTTGCGGTCGCCCTTCAGCGAGGAACCGACCGCCTCCCGGAACGGGCCGTAGAACGCCGAGGCGTACTTGGCGGTGTAGGCGAGGATGCCCACGTCCTGGTGCCCCGCGCCGTCCAGCGCCTCGCGGACCACCGCGATCTGACCGTCCATCATCCCGGACGGACCGACCAGGTGGACGCCCGCGTCCGCCTGCACCCGGGCCATCTCGGCGTAGCGCTCCAGCGTCGCGTCGTTGTCCACGCTGCCGTCGGCGGCCAGCACCCCGCAGTGGCCGTGGTCGGTGTACTCGTCCAGGCAGAGGTCGGACATGACCACGAGGGCGTCGCCGACCTCGGCGACCACGTCCCGGATCGCCTGCTGCAGGATGCCGTCCGGGTTGGTGCCCTCGCTGCCGACCGCGTCCTGCACCTCGGGCACGCCGAACAGCATGAGGCCGCCCAGGCCCGCCTCGGCCGCTTCGACGGCGGCCTTGCGCAGGGTGTCGCGGGTGTGCTGGACCACGCCCGGCATCGACGACACCGGGACCGGCTCGCTGACGCCCTCACGGACGAACAGCGGCAGGATCAGCTCCGCCGGGTGCAGCCGGGTCTCGGCGACCAGCCGGCGCATCGCCGGGGTCGAACGCAGCCGGCGGGGGCGGACGTACGGGAATTCAGCGGACACGGCTTCTCTCTCCGAACGGTTGTGCAGCGCCGGGGGCGGCGGGTCGGCCGCCCCCGGGACGAGCATGTCGAACAGCAGGGCCTCAGCGGGCCTTGCGGCGCGAACCGGGGCGGCGCTCGCTGGGCCGGTAGACCGGCTCACCGGCGGCGGTCGCGGTGTCGCGGCGCCTGGCCCCGAAGTCCGCCAGCGCCTGGGCCAGGGCGGCCGCCGACGGCGCCGGGGCCATCACGTCGACCCGCAGGCCGTGTTCCTCGGCGGTCTTGGCGGTGGCCGGGCCGATACAGGCGATGACCGTCACGTTGTGCGGCTTGCCGGCGATGCCGACCAGGTTGCGCACGGTCGAGGACGAGGTGAAGAGCACCGCGTCGAAGCCGCCGCCCTTGATCGCCTCACGGGTCTCGGCCGGCGGCGGCGAGGCGCGGACCGTCCGGTACGCCGTCACGTCGTCGACCTCCCAGCCCAGCTCGACCAGGCCGGCCACCAGGGTCTCGGTGGCGATGTCGGCGCGCGGCAGCAGCACCCGGTCGATCGGGTCGAACACCGGGTCGTACGGCGGCCAGTCCTCCAGCAGCCCGGCCGCGGACTGCTCACCGCTCGGCACCAGGTCCGGCTTCACACCGAAGTCCACCAGGGCCTGCGCGGTGGTCTCGCCGACCGCCGCGACCTTGATCCCGGCGAACGCCCGGGCGTCCAGGCCGTACTCCTCGAACTTCTCCCGGACGGCCCGGACCGCGTTCACCGAGGTGAAGGCGATCCACTCGTAGCGGCCGGTGACCAGGCCCTTGATCGCCCGCTCCATCTGCTGCGGGGTACGCGGCGGCTCGACCGCGATGGTCGGCACCTCCTGCGGTACCGCACCGTACGAGCGCAGCTGCTCGGAGAGGCCGGTGGCCTGCTCCTTGGTGCGCGGCACCAGCACGTTCCAGCCGAACAGCGGCTTGGTCTCGAACCAGGAGTGCGAGGAGCGGTGCGCGACCTGCTCGCCCACCACGGCTATCACCGAGGTCGCCGGGTCCACCGGGGCGGAGACCGGCGAGGGCAGCACCCGGGCCGCCTTCAGGTCGGCCGCGATGGTGGCCAGGGTCGCGGTGAAGGTGCGCTGGCGGGTGGTGGTGCCGGAGAGCGTCGCGCTGAGCGCGGACTCCGGCTTGCGGCCGTTGGAGACCAGCGCGTTGGCGGTGGCCGGCAGCTGCCCCAGGGTGGTGCGCACCACCAGGGTGGTCTCCGGCGCGCCCAGGTCCACCGGGCTGCCGGCGAGCAGCGCGGGACCGTCCACGAACCGGACGTCGGTGCCGCTGCCGCCGCGCAGCGGGACGCCGGCGTAGGCCGGCACGCCGACCGACTGGGCGACGCCCGGGATCACCTCGAACGGGATCCCGTCGCCCGCGCAGCTGAGCATCTCCTCGGCCGCGCAGCCGTCCAGGCCGGGGTCGCCGTCCACGGTGCGGACCACGTGCCGGCCGGAGCGGACGGCCTCGGCGACCAGCTTGGCCAGGTCGAACCCGGCCCCCTCCGCGCCCGGGGTGTGCACCTGCACACCGGCCGGACAGTGACTGCGCACGGCGGCGGCGGTCAGCGGATCGGCGACCAGGACGTCGGCCGAGGCGAGCACCTCGACCGCGCGCAGCGTCAGCAGGCCCGGGTCCCCGGGGCCCGCGCCCAGGAAGGTGCACCGGCCGGCGGCGGACGACCCGCCCGCGAAGGGGCTGTCGGCCGGGAACGGGGTGTCGGTGGCGGTGGTGGGGCTCATCGGGCTCGCTCCCCCATCAGGGCGGCCGCGCCCGCGTCGAGCAGCCGGGCGGCGAGGGCGCGGCCGAGGGCCGCCGCCTGCTGCTCGGCGGTCTCGTCGAGGACGATCGGACCGTGGGCGGACATCTTCAGCAGGGAGGTGCCGTCGACGGTGCCGACCACGCCCTCCAGCCGCAGTTCGGATCGGTGACCCCAGGTGGCCAGCGCGGCGACCGGCGCGGAGCAGCCGGCCTCCAGGGTGGCCAGCAGGGCGCGCTCGGCGGCCACCGCGACCCGGGTGGGGGTGTGGTCGAGGGCGGCCAGCGCGGCGGTCAGCCCGGTGTTGGCGGTGGTGCACTCGACGGCGAGCGCGCCCTGGCCGGGGGCCGGGATCATCAGTTCGGGGTCGAGGTGACCGCTGATCTCGGCGCTGCGGCCGAGCCGGTTGAGGCCGGCCGTGGCCAGCACCACGGCGTCCAGCTCGCCGGAGGTGACGAAGCCGATCCGGGTGTCGACGTTGCCGCGGATCGCGACCGTCTCCAGCGCGGCGCCACGGGCTCGCGCCCAGGCGTTCAGCTGCGCCATCCGGCGCGGCGAGCCGGTGCCGATCCGGGCGGTGCGCCCGGCGCCGGCCAGCTTCTCCACCAGTTCGTCCAGGGCCAGGCCCTCGTGCGACACCAGGGCGTCACGGACGTCCTCGCGCTCGGGGACGGCGGCCAGCACCAGGCCCGTGGGCTCGGCGGTGGGCAGGTCCTTCAGCGAGTGCACGGCGAAGTCGATCCGGCCCTCCAGCAGCGCGTCGCGCAGCGCGGAGACGAACACGCCGGTGCCGCCGATCTGCGCCAGCGCCTCCCGGGAGGTGTCGCCGTAGGTGGTGATCTCCACCAGCTCGACGGGGCGCCCGGTGACCCGGGTCACCTCGCGGGCGACCATGCCCGACTGGGCCATGGCGAGCGCGCTGCGCCGGGTGCCGAGCCGCAGCGCTGCGGTCGCGGGCCGGGCCTGGTCGGTGAGCGGTTGACCATTCATGAGGTGATCGTCCCGGTGGTACTCGTGGGATGGCTGACGGTTCATCTGGTGCCCCCGCCGGAAGGCTGGGGCAGACCGCCGACGGGCGTGCCCGACACGGCGTGCACGGCCGCCGGGTCGAGGTCGAACAGCTCGCGCAGCGCGTCCGCGTAGGAGGCGCCGCCGGGCTCGGCGGCAAGCTGCTTCACCCGAACGGTCGGGGCGTGCAGCAGCTTGTCGACGACGCGGCGAACGGTCTGGGTGATCTCGGCGCGGGAGCGCTCGTCGAGACCGGGCAGCCGGGAGTCCAGGCGGCCCAGCTCGGCGGCGACCACCTCGGAGGCCATCGCCCGCAGCGCGACCACGGTCGGCGCGATCCGGGCGGCCCGCTGAGCCGCGCCGAAGGCGGTGACCTCGTCGGCCACGATGCCGGAGACGGCGTCCACGTCCCCGGCGCCGGGGGTGGCGGCGTGGGCGTGCGAGAGGCTCTCCAGGTCGACCAGCAGGGCGCCGGGCAGCTCGTGCACGCCGTGGTGGACGTCGCGGGGCATGGCGAGGTCGAGGAAGGCCAGCGGGGCGTCGCCGCCCCGGGCGGCGACGGCGGTGGCGACGTCCTCGGCACTGATCACCACGCCGGCCGCGCCGGTGCAGGAGATCACCAGGTCGACGTCGGCCAGCGCCTCGGGCACCTTGGCCAGCTCGATGGTGCGGGCCACGTCGGCGCCGAGGATCTCGACCAGCCGCTCGGCGCGCTCGGGCGTCCGGTTGGCGATCAGCAGATCGGTGACGCCGGAGCGGACCAGGGTGGCGGCGGCCAGCGAGCTCATCGAGCCGGCGCCGACCACCAGGGCCCGCTTGCCCGCGATCTCGCCCGCGCCGGCCGCGACCTGCTCCAGGCCGAAGGTCACCAGCGACTGGCCGGCCTTGTCGATGCCGGTCTCGCTGTGCGCCCGCTTGCCGACCCGCAGGGCCTGCTGGAACAGCTCGTTCAGGCCGCGCCCGGCGGTGTGCTCGTCCTGGGCCTTGGCCAGGGCGTCGCGCAGCTGGCCGAGGATCTGGCCCTCGCCGACCACCATCGAGTCCAGGCCGCAGGCCACCGCGAAGAGGTGGTGGACGGCGCGGTCCTCGTAGTGGACGTAGAGGTGGGAGGTCAGCTCCTCCAGGTCCACCCCGCTGTGGTGGGCGAGCAGCAGCGACAGCTCGGCGACACCGGCGTGGAACTTGTCCACGTCGGCGTAGAGCTCGATCCGGTTGCAGGTGTTCAGCAGCGCGGCCTCGGCGACGGTCGCGGTGGCCGCCGCGTCGTGCAGCAGCCGGGTCGGGACGTCACCGGTCAGGGCGGCGCGCTCCAGCACGCCGACCGGGGCGGTGCGATGGCTCAGTCCTACGACAAGAAGACTCATGCCCGCCCCCTGGTGCCATGGTTCTCGGTGCTCACGCCGGCATCACCGCGGAGAGATCGCCCTCGCCGGGCTTGCCCTTGGCCGGCTCGGTCCCGTCCTTGGCCGGCTCGACGGCCACCCGGCCCTTGCCGCTGCCGCCCGCGGCGCGGCGCAGCTTGGCGGCGGCCGCCCGGACCGGTCCGGGGGCGCGGTCGAGCACGGACTCGGCGCGGTCCGGCTCCTCGCCGGCCTTGCGCTGCTCGTGGAAGGCCAGGATCTGCAGCTCGATGGAGAGGTCCACCTTGCGCACGTCCACGCCGTCCGGCACGGTCAGCACGGTCGGGGCGAAGTTCAGGATGCTGGTGACGCCGGCCTCGACCAGGCGGTCGCAGACCTGCTGGGCGGCGCCGGGCGGGGTGGTGATGACACCGATGGAGACGTGCTGGCTCTCCACGATCTCCTCCAGCTCGTCCATGTGGCGCACCGGCAGACCGGCCGCGCTGCTGCCGACCACGGCCGGGTCGGCGTCCAGCAGGGCCGCCACCCGGAAGCCGCGGGAGGCGAAGCCGCCGTAGTTGGCGAGCGCGTGGCCGAGGTTCCCGATGCCGACGATGACGACCGGCCAGTCCTGCGTCAGGCCCAGCTCGCGGGAGATCTGGTAGACGAGGTACTCGACGTCGTAGCCGACCCCACGGGTCCCGTACGAGCCGAGGTAGGAGAAGTCCTTGCGCAGCTTCGCGGAGTTGACGCCCGCGGCGGCCGCCAGCTCCTCGGAGGAGACGGTCGGCACGGAGCGCTCGGAGAGCGCGGTGAGCGCCCGCAGATAGAGGGGCAGGCGCGCGACGGTCGCCTCCGGGATGCCCCGGGCACGCGAGGGTCGGCGCGCGGCGCCCTGGTCGGGCGTCTGCGAACTGCTCTGTGGTGATCGGCCGATTGCCACGGTGCTCCTGTGGGTGAAGCTGGGCTTTGGCAGCCAGGCTATGCGTTTGTGAACGTGTGCACAAAGATGGTGTCCGTTTTGTCCCCGCACAGTGATGCGCATCACGCCGTCGACCCCATAGCACCGCTCTCTGTCGGCACCACCGCCGGGGGCCGTGCGCCCGGTGTCCGCAGGCCGTACGGAGCCTCCCTGCGGACCAGCGGGACGGGGGCCCCGGACTGCCGCGAACGCGCCCGGCCCAGCCTCGGCCACGGCACCCGGGCCGCCTCGCCCAGCGGCGCGGCCCACTCCTCGGGCGGGCAGGACGGAACGCCCGCGCAGTGCCGCAGCAGTTCGGCGGTGGCCCGGGCGTCGCCCAGCGCGGTGTGCGCCGCGAACCCGCCGAGGCCCGCCGCCTCGGCGCAGGCGGCCAGGCCGAAACCGCGGGCCTGGGGCAGGTGGGCGCGGGCCAGCCGCATGGTGCAGAGCAGCGGGACGGGCGGCAGCGGCACCCCGATCCGGGCGAACTCGCGACCCAGGAAGGCGTGGTCGCAGGTGACGTGATGGCCGACCAGCACCCGGCCGGCCAGCAGCTCCAGCAGCCTCGGCGCGATCTCCCGGAACCGGGGGGCGCCCTCGACGTCGGCCTGGGCTATCCGGTGCACATGGGTCGGGCCGACCGGGCCGAGCGGATCGAGCAGGGTGCAGAACTCGGTCTCCGGGCGCAGCGCCGCGTCCAGCAGCACCACCGCGACCTCGACCACCCGGTGCCGCCACGGGCTGCGGCCGGTCGCCTCCACGTCCACCACCGCGAACCCGCCGGCCGCCCCGGCCGCCTCCGGGCGGACGGGCATCCCTGGGGTCGGGCCGGGAAGCATGACGGCACTCCTGGTGTGCTCAGCCCCCCATGGCCGCGGACGCGTTCGATCGTAAGCCGACGAACGGGGCCGTTCCCCGGCCGGTCGCGGGTTTCTTCACAACGATTCGGCGAACCGCCCCCGCCGGTCGGCGGGGGCGGCGCGGGGCGGGACCCCCGGGGCTCAGGCGCCCAGCGCGGCGCGCAGCCGGCGCTCGTCGACCCGCCAGAAGTCGTGCTGGCGGCCGTCGATCAGGGTCACCGGGATCTGCTCCCAGTAGCGGCGGTACAGCTCCTCGTCCTGCGTGATGTCCTTCTCCTCGAACGTCGCGCCCAGCTCGCCCGTCACCCGGACGATCACCTCCCGGGCGTCGTCGCAGAGATGGCAGCCCGGCTTGCCGACCAGGGTCACGGTACGGTCGGCCGGCTTCGGGCTCGGGGTCTTGTCACGTCGCAGCAGTGGGCTCACCAGGCCATTGTGCGCCCGCCTTACACCCGGCCGGGCCGGACGTCCGGCCGGGCCGGGGCCGCCCGCCGTTCACCGCGCGGGCACGCCGCCGTCACGGCCGCTCCCGACCCGGCTGGCTATGCTCGATGCCATGGCCGTGCTCCGAAGGCTCCTCCAGACAAGGCGTCCCACCAGCGCGCGGACCGCCCTGGCGGGCGAGGCCGCGGCCGAGGCGGCGGAGGCCGCGCTGCGCGCCGAACCGGGCCCGGGGCCGACCTCCGGAGCCCCGGCCGCCGAGTCCGCCGGTGACACCGGGACCGCCGAGCCCATCGGGGCCGTCAAGGACATCGGGACCACCGAGTCCGCCGGGGCCGCCGGGACCGCGCCCGCGGCCGACAGGCCGGCCAGGGCCCCCAAGGCGCCCGCCGAGAACCACACCCCCGAGCGGGACGACCCGCGCGCCGCCGCCTTCTTCGACTGCGACAACACCATCCTGCGCGGCGCGGCGATCTTCTACCTCGGCGTCGGCCTCTACCGGCGCGGCTTCCTCACCCGGCGCGACATCGCCCGGTTCGCCTGGCAGCAGGCCTGGTTCCGGCTGCACGGCACCGAGGACCCGGACCACATGGCCGACGCCCAGCACACCGCACTCGGCCTGGTGGCCGGAAAGCGGACGGCCGACCTCGAAGCCATCTGCGAGGAGGTCTTCGAGGAGGTCATCGCCGACAAGATCTGGCCGGGCACCCGCGCCCTGGTCCAGATGCACCTGGACGCCGGCCAGCGGGTCTGGCTGGTCACCGCCGCCCCGCTGGAGGTGGCCCGGGTCATCGCCCGCCGGCTCGGCATGACGGGCGCGCTCGGCACCGTCGCCGAGGCCAGGGACGGCCTCTACACCGGACGTCTGGTCGGGGATCTGCTGCACGGGCCCGCCAAGGCGGCCGCCGTCCGCGCGCTGGCCCGCCGGGAGCGGCTCGACCTCGGCCGCTGCGCCGCGTACAGCGACTCCGCCAACGACATCCCGATGCTCTCGCTGGTCGGCCACCCGTACGTGGTGAACCCGGACGGCGCGCTGCGCCGGCACGCCCGGGCGCAGGGCTGGCGGGTGCGGGACTTCCGGACCGGGCGCAAGGCCGCCCGGATCAGCCTGCCGGCGGCGGCCGCGCTCGGCGTGATCGCGGGCGCGGCCGCCGCCGGGGTCGCACTGCACCGCCGGCACCGCGTCTGAACCGCCGGCGCCGCGGCCGGACCTTCCGGCGCCGCTGCCGAGCCTTCCGGCAGCGCGGCCGGGACGAGGCGTCCCCGGGCGGGTGACCGGACGTCAACCAGCCCCCTGACCAGGCCCCTCGTACGGGCGAACTCCCCCGTGCCACCGCTCCGCCCGGATCTCCTGCGCACATCTGATCGCCACCGATCACTTTCGATCGTTCACCAGACGGGGAAAGTCGAGGGTTGCCGAGGCCCGAGGCAGGGAAACCGCCTTCCCGGCCCCCAAACTTGTCACCCAGCGCATCCGTTCGGTCACGTTGAGCCGGATGAACGATGACACGTTCGGTCGATGTCAGTCAGATATGCACACTGCGCGGATCTCAAACGACCACTTCGACCACACGGTGTAGCTGTCATTGCACAAAGCGTTATTCTCTCCTGGATGCACGTCACCCACGCGCCCCTTTTGCCGGGCGGCGCGGGCGTGCTCTCCGCGCAGGCGGAGGTGATCCGTCCACAGTTCTGCCTCTGGGAGTCCCGTGTACCCACCCGTCCGGAACGACGCGCCTGCACCCTCCCGCCCGTCGCCCGCGCCCCTGCGCTCCCGCACCGGCCTCCGCGGCCGCCCGGCCTCCGCCCGGCAGATCTCCACCGGCCTGGAGCTGCTGCGCAGCCTGCTCCGCAGCCGGCTCCCCGCCCCGGCCCAACTCGTGACCGCCGGAGCCTCGTTCGGCCCCGGCCGGCCGCACCCCGGCGGCCTCGCGCTGCGCACCACCGCCGCCGGTTCCGCCGGCGCCGGCTCACGCGGACGGACCGGCGCCACCGGCACCGGCGGCCGCAGCCGGGCCAGGACCGCCCCGAGCCCCGGCTACGAGACCGAGCACAACCCGATCATGGAGCTGGTCGAACGGGCCCAGGCCGGCGAGAGCGATGCCTTCGGCCGCCTCTACGACCACTACGCGGACACCGTCTACCGCTACATCTACTACCGGGTCGGCAGCCGGGCCACCGCCGAGGACCTCACCAGCGAGACCTTCCTGCGCGCGCTGCGCCGGATCGGCACCTTCACCTGGCAGGGCCGGGACTTCGGCGCCTGGCTGGTGACCATCGCCCGCAACCTGGTGGCCGACCACTTCAAGTCCAGCCGGTTCCGGCTGGAGGTCACCACCGGGGAGATGCTCGACTCCAACGAGTGCGAACGCAGCCCGGAGGACTCGGTACTGGAGTCGCTCTCCAACGCGGCCCTGCTGGACGCGGTGCACCGGCTCAACCCGCAGCAGCAGGAGTGCGTCACGCTCCGGTTCCTGCAAGGGCTCTCGGTGGCGGAGACGGCCCGGATCATGGGCAAGAACGAGGGCGCCATCAAGACCCTCCAGTACCGCGCGGTGCGGACGCTCGCCCGCCTGCTGCCGCCCGACGCGCGGTGAGCGGGCCGGTGACCGGGGAGATACCCGCCGGACCGCCACCGTCACCGCCGACGCCGCTCCGACACGTGCGGGTGAACGCCCCGGCCGGTGATCGGCGGCGCGTAACCGACCGCCCGCACCGCTCGTTGGCCAGCGTGCAAGCCTCCACCAGGCGTACGGTCAAGTCGAATTGCGACCTCTCACCCGATGGAGTGGCTTTGGCCCGCCGGGACAACCGCCCGGCAGGCCGGAGTGTCGACAACGACGAAGGGAGGTGTGGCTCGTGACGGCAAACGTGCTGGAGCACCGGCGGGCGAAGGCCTTCGCCGAGGCGCTGGAGGCCCACCGGGCAGAGCAACGCGGCGCCGCCGGTACCGAATCGGCCAACACCGCTTCCACCGGTGCCGGTTCGGCCATGACGGCCACGACGGCCGCGATGGCCGAGCTGGTCGGCATGACCGACGCACTCGGCGCGCTACCCGGACCGGAGCTGGACCGGCAGGTCAGGACGGTCCAACGCGCCCAGCTGATGGCCGCGTTCGAGCAGGCCTTCGCGGGCGGCCCGGGCGCCACCGTGCCCCGGCAGCGCAGGCACCGGTCGCTCCGGACCGCTCCGCGCGGCCGCTGGAGCCGCCGGTTCGCGATCGGCGGACTGGTCGCCGGGCTCGCCGTCGGCAGCCTCGCGGGCGCCGCCACCGCCAGTACCAACGCCCTCCCCGGCGACACGCTGTACGGCATGAAGCGCGGCCTCGAAGGGCTCCGGCTGAACTTCGCGGGCTCCGACAGCGAGCGCGGCGAGCTGCTGCTCGACCACGCCGCCACCCGGCTCGGCGAGGCCAAGAGCCTGGTCGGCCACACCGACCCGGCGGGCGCGCTCAGCCCGGGCACGGTCGAGCAGGTCCGGCGCGCGCTGGACGACATGCACGCCGACGCCCTCAAGGGCCGCGAGCTGCTGCGTTCGGTCTACCGCAGCAACGGCTCGCTGGACCCGATGCGCGCCCTGGCCGGGTTCGCCCAGGGCGAGGACGGCCGCTGGGCGGAGCTGCAGAGCAGGCTGCCGGTGCAGCTGACCCCGCAGGCACACCTGGTGGACCAGCTCTTCGACGACATAAGCGAGGACGTCGCGCCCCTGCGTCTGACCCAGCCGCCCGCCAAGAGCGGCAGCGGCCCGGCGGGCACCGGGGCGGGCGGCGCGAGCGGCGCGGCCTCCGGCACCACCTCCGCCGACACCCCGGCGGGCGGCGGCAACGCCGCACCCGGTGCCGGGCCGGCCCAGGGCGGCGCGGCCGCCGCCAACGGTGGCGGCAGGCCCGGCAGTACCGAGCGGGCCCCGTCCACCGGGTCGGGCCTGCCCGGCATCGGCAACGGCGGCGCGGTGCCGAGCGGCGTGCCGAGCAGCGCCGCGGACGCCGTCGGCGGGCTGGTCGACAACCTCACCAGCGGGCTCACCGGCGTCAAGCCCTCGCCGAGCGCCGACCCGGTGCCCGACCAGGCCCCGCGGCCGTCCGGCCCGCCCAGCGCCGGTGCCGGTGCCACGCCGCAGGGCGTCGAGGTGCCGCCGCTGGTCCCCGGCCTGCTGCCCGGGCTGCGGATCCTCGGCGGCTGACCCGGCCGTACGGACCCGGGTGAGGGCCCAGCGGGTTCGCCGGGCCCTCACCCGGGCACCGTTCCGGAAGGCCGGCGGGGCGCCCTGTGGTTCGGAAGCCGTGGTTCGGAAGCCGTGGCCGGCCGTGGCTCAGAAGAAGACCGACCGCCGCTGCACCAGCAGCTTGTAGAGCGTGTGCTGGATGGTCTCCCGTACCTCGTCGGCCAGGTCGAAGACCAGCATCGGGTCGTCCGCCGCCTCCGCCGGGTGCCCGTCGGTGGCGATCGGCTCACCGAACTCGATCGTCCACTTGGTCGGCAGCGGCACCGCGCCGAGCGGCCCCAGCCACGGGAAGGTCGGCGTGACCGGCACGTACGGCAGGCCCAGCAGCCGGGCCAGCGTCTTGAGGTTGCCGATCATCGGGTAGGTCTCCTCCGCCCCGACGATCGCGCACGGCACGATCGGCACCCCCGCCCGCAGCGCCGAGGCGACGAACCCGCCGCGCCCGAACCGCTGCAGCTTGTACCGCTCGGAGAACGGCTTGCCGATGCCCTTGAAGCCCTCCGGCCAGACTCCGACCACCTCGCCGCGCTCCAGCAGCGCCTGGGCGTCCTCGTTGCAGGCCAGCGTGTGACCGGCCTTGCGGGCCAGCTCGTTGACGCCGGGCAGGACGAAGACCAGGTCGGCGGCGAGCATCCGCAGGTGCCGGTGGTGCGGGTGGTGGTCGTGGATGGCCACCTGGGTCATCAGCGCGTCCAGCGGGATCGTCCCGGAGTGGTTGGCGACGATCAGCGCGCCGCCCTCGGCCGGGATGTTCTCGATCCCGCGCACCTCGACCCGGAAGTACTTCTCGGCGAGCGGGCGCAGCAGCGAGAGCAGCACCTCCTCGGTGAGCTCCCGGTCGAAGCCGAACTCGTCCACCTCGTAGTCGCCGGTGATCCGGCGGCGCAGGAACGCCAGGCGGTCGGCGGCCCGGCCCTCCCAGCCCTTGCCGAACAGGCGGGTGGCGGCCGGGCCGAGCCGCCCGGCCAGCGCCCCGCCGACGGCGTCGGCGAGCTGGTCGGCCAGGCCCGGGTGGCCGGGGTCGCTCCAGCTGGGCGCGGACTCGATCGGGATGACCTTGGCCCCGTCCCTCGCGTTCTCGGCTGCGGCACTCATCGCGGGTTCAGCTCCTGGGTCGGTGGGGAGGAACGGCCGGGCGGCGCTCCGACCCGAGCAGGGCGGCCAGCCGGTCGGTGACGGCGGTGAGCCGTTCGGGTGGCAGCAGGCCGGCGGACTGCGCGGCGGCGAAGTCGGCGAAGGCCTCCGGGGTGGTGAAGCCGGGCCGGTAGCCGAAGGTCTCGCGCAACCGGGTGGTGTCCACCACCCGGCCGTGGGTCAGCAGCCGCAGCTGCTCGGGCGAGAAGTCGACCATCCTGGTCTGCCGGGCCACCGCCGCCACCCAGCTGATCGCGGGCAGCAGCAGCGGCAGGGTCGGCCGGCCGAGCCTGCGGGCGCACTGGGAGAGCAGCAGCACGCCCTCCCCCGCCACGTTGAAGGTCCCGGTGTTGACGGTGCCGGGCTCGGCGGCGACGGCCGCCCGGCAGAGCACCTCGACCGCGTCGTCCTCGTGGACGAACTGCAGCCGGGGGTCGTAGCCGAGGACGATGGGCAGCACCGGCAGGGCGAAGTACTCGCTGAGCGGGGTGTCCGCGCCGGGGCCGACGATGTTGGCGAACCGCAGCACGGTCACCGCGACGTCCGGGCGGCGCCGGGCGAAGCCGCGGACGTAGCCCTCGACCTCCGCCGCGTCCTTGGCGAAGCCGCCGCCGGGCAGGTTCTTGGGCTGCGTCCGCTCGGTGAACACCGCCGGGTCGCGCGGGGTGGAGCCGTACACGCCGGTGGTGGACTTCACCACCAGGCGGCGCACGCCGGACGCCTTCTGGCAGGCACCGAGCAGCTGCATGGTGCCGATGACGTTGGACTCCTTGACCGAGGAGCGGTTGGTCGAGCCCAGACCGGTGGCGCTGACGCTGAGGTGGACGACGGTGTCGACCCGGTGCTCGGCGATCACCCGGGCCACCGCCGGCCGGCGCAGGTCGAGCTGGTGGAAGCGGTACGGGGCGGCGGGCCCGTCCGGTTCCGCGACGGCGTGCCGGGGCGGCTGCACGTCCACGCCGACCACCAGGTCCACCCCGGGCCGGCGGCGGATCTCGGCGGCGAAGCGGGCGCCGAGATGGCGTGCCACGCCGGTGACGAGCACGACCATGCCCACGGTGCTGCACCCCATTCCTCGCCCTGAGCGACTTGCGTGCACCGTACCGCGCCGCCGTGTCGGGCCGTGAAATGACACCGCCCGCCCAGGCCACAAGGGTCTGGACGGGCGGTGGAAGCGCCGGGCGCGCAGGGCGCGGCCGGGGGCGCTTACTTCTTGTTGCGACGCTGCACGCGGGTCCGCTTCAGAAGCTTGCGGTGCTTCTTCTTGGCCATACGCTTGCGACGCTTCTTGATGACAGAGCCCACGGAACAACCCTCGCTCACTGAGACTCGCGCCCGTGAGAGACGGAGTCCATACGACTGACGGACGGCCTAGCCTACCTTCCGCGCGCCCTGGGTCGTAATCGTGCTCCCCGGAACCGGGAAACACCCGGAGAATCCCCGGCGAACGGGCCCGGGGTCCGCAGGCTGCGGACCCCGCCCCGCCGCCCGGCCCTACGCGCTCTCGAGCCGCACGTAGGACTCCTTGAGGTACTCGTGCACCGCCTGCTGGGGCACCCGGAAGGACCGTCCGACCCGGATGGCCGGCAGTTCTCCGCTGTGCACCAACCGGTACACCGTCATCTTGGACACCCGCATGACCGCGGCCACCTCCGCCACGGTCAGGAAGACAACTTCCTGCAGGGGGCGTTCGCCGGAACTCATGACCATCACCCGACCCTTACCCGTGTGCAAGGCACCGGCTTCCCCTCCGGTGACTCCACCGGCACACGTGTATCCCCAGAGTAGTTATGGGTGGTACCAGTGGGAAGAGGGGGAAGCCCAGTCCTCGTACGGTGAGAGATAGGCCTGTTGCAGTACGTAGTCGCTCAGCGGTCTGTAGCAGTGGGCATGCGCACGCCCCCGGACACGGGGCTGCCGGTCCGGGGCCTCCGGGCTCAGGGCAGCAGGCCGTGGTAGGGCAGGACGGCCCGGCGGGTGGCGAGGATCGCCTGGTCCAGCCGGTCGGCCGGATCGTAGCCGGTGTCGAAGTCCCGCCAGACGGGCCTGGCCCCGTCGGTCATCCGCAGCGGGGCCGGGCGGCGGGTGCGCCGGTAGACCTCGGCGCGCCAGGCCTCCGGGGTCTCGGTGGCCGGGTCGACGGGCCGTCCGGCGGCGGTGGCGACCAGGTGGGTCCAGGTCCGCGGGACGACGTCCACCACGGCGTAGCCGCCTCCGCCGGTGGCGATCCAGCGGCCGCCGGCGTGCCGGTGGGCCAGGTCGTGCAGTTCCTCGGCGATCAGCCGCTGGGCGTCCACGGTGACGGCGAAGTGGGCGAGCGGGTCCTCCAGGTGGGTGTCCGCGCCGTGCTGGGTGACCAGGACCTGCGGGCGGAACGCGGCCAGCAGTTCGGGCACCAGGGCGTGGAAGGCGCGCAGCCAGCCGGTGTCGCCGGTGCCGGCCGGCAGCGGCAGGTTCGCGGCGGAGCCGGGGGCGTCGGGGCCTCCGGTCTCGGTGGCCCAGCCGGTCTGCGGGAAGAGCGTGGCGGGGTGCTCGTGCAGCGAGACGGTGAGCACCCGCGGGTCGTTCCAGAACGCCTGCTGGACGCCGTCACCGTGGTGGACGTCCACGTCGACGTAGGCGACCCGCTCGGCGCCGAGTTCGAGCAGCCGGGCGATGGCGAGCGCCGGGTCGTTGTAGATGCAGAAACCGGAGGCCCGGCCGGGCATGGCGTGGTGCAGCCCGCCGGCGAAGTTGACGGCGTGCGGGGTCTCGCCGCGCCAGACGGCCTCGGCGGCGGCCACGGACTGGCCGGCGATCAGCGCGGAGGCGGAGTGCACGGCGGGGAAGGCCCAGTTGTCGTCGGTGCCGAGCCCGTGCCGGGCGTCCTGCTCCTCGGGGTGGGCGGCGGCGTGCTTGACCGCCGCGACGTACTCGCGGGTGTGCACCAGGCGCAGGGTGGACTCGCCGGCCGGCGGCGCGGCCCGGACCGTCACCCCGGGGCCGCTGCTCAGCCCGAGGGACTCCACGAGGCGCATGGTGAGCGCCAGCCGGGTCGGGTCCATCGGGTGGCCGGGGCCGAAGTCGTAGGCGGTGACGGCCTCGTCCCAGAAGAGGTGCAGGCCGCAGGGGGTGTCACGCTCGGCTTCGGGCATGGCCTCCACCGTAGCGGGTGGCTCCGCTCCGGCGGCCGCCAGGGCGCGCCGGTTCCGGGCCGCTCCGGCCGTCCGCCCCGGCCGTGGGTGCCGGCCGTCCGCTCGGGCGGTTCGCTCGGGCGGTTCGCGCTCAGGCCACCGCGGGCCGGGCGACCGGGGCGGGGGCGAAGCGGCCGGCGAGCGGGAGGACGGCGAGCACCAGCAGCATCGGGGCGAGCAGTGCCCAGCGGTAGGAGCTCGCGCCCGCGATCGCCCCGACCAGTGGTGAACCGACCAGGAAACCCACGTAGTTGAAGAGGTTGAGCCGGGCCACGGCGGCGTCCGAGTCGGCCGGGAAGAGCCGTCCGCCGGCCGCGAAGACCTGGGGGATGATCGCGCAGATTCCGAAGCCGAGCACGGTGAAGCCGGCGATGCCCGCCCCGGCACCGGGCGCCGCGGCGGCCACCGCGAAGCCGAGCGCGGCCAGCGCGGCGCCGCCGCGGACCACGGGGACGGCGCCCCAGCGCTGCACCGCGCGGTCACCCAGGGCCCGGCCGAGCAGCATCGCCACCATGTAGCCGAGGTAGGAGAGCTTGGCGACGTCCTTCGGGCTGCCGAGGCCGTCGGTGAGGTACTTGACGCTGTAGTTGGAGACCGAGGCGTCCGCGATGTACGCGAAGGCCATCGCCAGGCAGAGCGGCAGCAGTGGCCGCCACGGTACGGACCGGGCGGCGGCCTCGGCGGCCTCCCGGACGGCGTCGCCCAGTTCGGCGGGCCCGGCGAAGCGGGTGCCGGCGAGGACGGCGAGCGGGGCGATCACCGCGGCGGCCGAGCCGAACAGCACCGGCAGGCCGAGGTCGTAGCGTGAGCCGAGGCCCGCGACGGCGGCGCCGAGGATGCCGCCGAGGCTGAACGCGGCGTGGAAGCCGAGCATGACCGAGCGCCCGTAACGGCGCTGGAGGCCCACCCCGAGCATGTTCATACTGGCGTCCAGCGCACCGACCAGAAGCCCGAACGCGCCGAGGGCCAGGGCGAGTTGCCAGAGCGTGCCGCCGAGCCCGGCGCCCGCCAGGCTGAGGCAGACGGCGGGCTGGACGACCCGCAGCACAGCCCGGGCCCCGGTACGCCGCACCAGCCATTCGGAGCCGATCGAGCCCACCCCGGCCAGGATCGGCACGGCCGCCAGGAAGACCGGCAGCAGGGCGTCGCTCAGCCCGTACCGGTCCTGGATCTCGGGGATACAGGTGACCAGCAGGGCGAAGGTGACGCCCTGGAGCAGGAAACTCGCGGCGAGCGCGGCTCTGCCCGCGCGCAGCCGAGGAGGGATCACGGTACTCATGCCAACCTCGCTACTGGCCGGTACAACGATGTTGGCGAGAGCGTAGGCGGTGGCGCGCGATCGCGGGAGGGGTCGCGCAGCAGTTCTGCGAACAGCCGTTCCGTGCGGCTGTTCCGCGGCGGCCCTCCCCGGCCGGGCGGGCTCAGAGCAGCGCCGGGACCTCCGCCAGATCGGCGATCAGCCCGGTGGCACCGGCGGCGGTCAGCTTCGCCGGGTCGGTGAGCGCGGTGTACCCGTACACGTCCATACCGGCGGCCCGGGCGGCCAGCACGCCGTTGACGCTGTCCTCCAGGACCAGGCAGCGGCCCGGCTCGACGCCGAGGGTGCGGGCGGCGTGCAGGAAGAGGTCGGGCGCGGGCTTGCCGACGCCGACGTCCTGGGCGCTGAAGATCCGCTCCTCGACGAAGTTCCCGCGCAGGCCGGTGACGTCGAGCGCGGTCCGGATCCACTCGTGGTGCGCCGAGGAGGCCAGGCAGTAGGGCACGGAACGCTGCTGCAACTCCTTCAGCAGACGCTCCGCGCCCCGGACGGCGGCGAGTTCGGCGCCGAACGCGGCGAACACCCGGGCGTGGAACAGGTCGTCGAAGCCGTCCGGCAGCTTCGCCCCGTCGAACCGCTCGGCGATCACGTCGTGGACCCGGTGGGCGGCGGTGCCCATGAAGTCCCGGTACGACTCCTCGACGGTGGTCGGGTAGCCGAGTTCGGTCAGGTACTCGGCCAGCAGCCGGTTGGAGAGCGGCTCGCTGTCCACCAGGACACCGTCGTTGTCGAAAATCACCAAGTCGTAGGACATGCCGTCGAGCCTACTGGGCCCCGCCTCCGGGCCCGCCGGGCCTTGCGTCCGGGCCTACTTGCCGCCGGAGGCCAGCTCCCGGGAACGGTCCCTGGCCGCCTCCAGGGCGCCCAGCAGGGCCGCCCGTACACCGTGGTTCTCCAGCTCGCGGATGGCGGCGATGGTGGTGCCGGCCGGCGAGGTGACGGCCTCGCGCAGCTTCACCGGGTGCTCGCCGGAGTCCCGCAGCATCACCGAGGCGCCGATCGCCGACTGCACGATCAGGTCGTGCGCCACCTGCCGGGGCAGGCCGAGCAGGATGCCCGCGTCCGTCATCGCCTCGACCAGGAAGTAGAAGTACGCCGGGCCCGAACCGGAGAGCGCGGTCGCCGCGTCCTGCTGGGACTCGGGCAGCCGCACCGCCTTGCCGACCGAGCGGAAGATCTCCTCCGCCCGCTCCAGGTGCGCCTCGGTGGCGTGCGAGCCGCCGGAGATCACGCTCATGCCCTCGTCCACCAGGACGGGCGTGTTGGGCATCACCCGGACCACCGGGGTGCCGGCCGCCAGCCGCGCCTCGAACCAGGCGGTGGGGACGCCGGCCGCCGCCGAGATCACCAGCCGGTCCGGGCTGACGTGCGGCGCCAGCTCCTCCAGCAGGGTGCCCATGTCCTGCGGCTTCACCGCGAGGATCAGGGTGTCGGCGAGCTTGGCGGCCTCGGCGTTGGTCGCGGTGCCGACGCCGTACTTCCCGGCCAGCTCGGCCGCGCGCTCCGGGCGGCGGGCCGTCACCAGCACGTCCGCCGGGTCCTTTCCGGCCCTCAGCAGACCGGAGAGCAGGGCCTCGCCGATCTTGCCGGTGCCCAGGAAGGCGATCTTCTGTCCGTGTGCTCCGCTGCTGGCCATGGCCGCTCCTTACCTCCGGTACTGCGGCCATCCTCGCACCGCGACCGGGCCGGCGGCGGGAGCGTCCACCCAGCGGCCGGACTGCCGCCCGCCACGCCCTAGGGAGAAACTCGGGGTTCTCCCCTATGGCCCCGGGCCGTGTGCGGGCGCACCGTGGAGGTATGGCACACGAAGAGATGTCCCGACGTGAGAACCGGCAACTCGCCGTCGCCGCCGCGACGGTGGGACCGTGGCGGACGGCCGCGGGAGTCGGTGCGGTGGTGGGGGCGACGGCCCTGGGGATCGATGCGATCACCGGTGACTGGTCGCTGAGCATGCTGGCCGGACCGGCCGGCTGGGCGCTGTTCTTCTTCTTCCTGGTCGGCACGGTGGGCGGCCAGCTGCGCCGCGACACCGGCGACCGGCGGCTGCGCCGGTGGGCGGCCGAGCACCCGTGGCAGTCGGCGCTGCCGGCGGCCGGCGGACTGCTGGTGCTGAACATGCTGGCGCAGACGTTCCTCGGCGACGCCGGCCTGTTCGGCGCGTTCTTCCTCTCGCTGCTGCCGGCCGGCGTCCTGCTCGCCGTGGCGGGCGTGGTGGGTTCGGTGAAGCAGGCCCGGGGCAAGGGCTGACGCCGTTTCCGGAACGGCGGAAACAGGGGCGATCTCCGCACATCGCGCACGCGTTCACCACCTGGTGTGCCCCCGATCAGCGAATCGTCACACCCCGTCGGCATACTGGCGCGATGCCGATAGCCGAAGATCCAGAACCGCGCCCGTCCGAGGGCCGGGAGCCGGGCGGGTCCGACCCGTCCGAGGCGGGCGGGAAGGACCCGTTCGCGGACCTCGTTCTCGACGAGGAGTTCGTCAAGGGCGCCACCGTGAAGGAGCAGTCCGGCCGGACCCGGATGCTCGCCGCCCGCTGGCGCCACACCCCGCCGGTCGACCCGGGCGGCCGCCGCTCGGTGAACGACGGCCCCTCGAAGGGCAAGCGGTTCGGCCGCGGGCCCCGGCGGCCCGACGCCTTCGGCAACCCGGGCCCGCGCCGCCGCCTGGAGTGGCGGGCGCCGCTGTACGTGGTGCTGACCATCGCGGTGCTGCTCGCCGCGCTCAACATCGACGGGCTGCGGAGCTGGTACTCCGAGCACTACGGTGACGCCGGCACCCCCGGCTCGTCCGCCGTCGCGCCGGCGCCCACCGTCGCCCCGGAGACCGCCCGGCCGACCGCCGCCCCGCCGTCGGCGGCCGAGCAGCAGCCGACCGTCGACCACCCGTGGGCCGGCTCCCCGGCCGAGGGCTGGCCGAGCGGGGCGGAGGCCTTCGTGCTGCCCGCGGCGCAGGCCACCGGGGTCTTCGGCGCCGAGGAGGTGGCCGGCCAGCTCCAGCTGGTCAAGGACTACCTGACGGCCGCCAACCTGGACCCGAAGGTGACCGCGGGCGGCCGCCCCGAGGCGGCACTGGCCCTGCTGGACCGCGGCGACCGGGACAGCGCCGAGGCGGCGCTCGCCAAGCCGTCCGAGGAGCGGAACGCCATCTCCTACTTCAGCCGCTTCAACCCGGCCGAGGCGATCCCCGTGACCGACGTGGTCAAGGTGCAGGGCCGGACGACGTTCGAGAGCGACGGCGAGAAGGGCGTGCTGGTGCACACCGACTACACCTTCGTCTACGCGATCCGCCCCGGGCCCGAGGCGGCCAAGCAGGCCCTCCCCGGGAAGCCGTCCACCAGGCCGTCCACGACGGGCGAGCCCGCACCCGGCCTGCCGAGCGGCCCCGGAGTGGCCAAGCCGGTGGCGCTGACCAGCGTGAACGGCGATGTCCCCGGCGACACCTGGACCGCCAGGACCATCGTGCGGCGGATCACGGACTTCCGCTTCTACGACCCGGCCAGGTACCAGTCCAACCCGAAGAAGATCAACCTGCGGCGGTACGACTCCGAGTCCGGCAACAGCGCCTGCAACGTCCACGACGGCTACTACCACCCGCAGTTCGACCAGTTCGCCCAGCCGGACCCGGAGCGGACCGGGCCGAGCCTGGACCCGTACGACCGCAGCAAGGACATCGACGGCGAGCGGGAGTGCGGCTCGGTCAGCCGCAGCTGACCGGTCCGGCCGCGCTCAGCGCCTGCGCTTGCCCCGGCCCGGCGCCTTGGTGTCGGGCCGGCCGCCGCGGGTCGCCTGCCGGCGCTCGTACTGGGCGACGGCCCGCTCGTACCCGGCCCGCCGGACGGCCTCGCCGGGGGCCTCGATGAGGCTGCGGACGAAGTAGGCGAGGAGCGCGCCGACCCCGCCGATGAGCCAGACCACGCCGAGCGACTTGTCCTCGGCCATCCAGCCGCTCAGCTGGTCCCTGCCCTCGCTGAGCAGCTTCCAGGTGCGCAGACCGGCCATCAGCGAGCAGACCGCGATGGCCGCGACCAGCAGCCCGTTCACGAAGCCGCCACCGGAGGAGAGCCGGACGCCCTCGACGCCGAAGCGCAGCACGAAGGCTCCGGCCAGCGCGGCCAGCAGGGCGCCGATCGGCACGACGAGCCGGCGCAGCCGGTAGTCGGCGCCCCGGTCGACCCAGGTGGTGCCGAACCAGCGGATCGGTTCCGGCTCGGGGGCGCCGGCGGGCTTGGGGGCGGGGGCGGGGTCCTGGGTCACAGGTCCGATTATCACCCGGTGTCGCGGGAACGCGGAGGGGTCGTCCCGCCTGGCGGGACGACCCCTCCTCCGTGCTGCGGGCTCAGCCGAGCCTGGTCACGTCGCGGACGGCGCCCTTGTCGGCGGAGGTGGCCATCGCGGCGTAGGCGCGCAGGGCCTGGCTGACCTGGCGGTCGCGGTTCTTCGGCCGGTAGCCGCCCTCGGCCTCCAGCTTCAGCCGGCGCTCGTGCAGTTCCTCGAAGGAGACCTCCAGGGAGATCTTCCGGCCGGGGATGTCGATGGCGATGAGGTCGCCGTCCTCGACCAGCGCGATCGCGCCGCCGGACGCGGCCTCCGGGGAGGCGTGGCCGATCGAGAGGCCCGAGGTGCCGCCGGAGAAACGGCCGTCGGTGACCAGGGCGCAGGCCTTGCCGAGGCCGCGGCCCTTCAGGAAGGACGTCGGGTAGAGCATCTCCTGCATGCCCGGGCCGCCCTTGGGGCCCTCGTAGCGGATGACGACGACGTCGCCCTCCTTGACCCGCTTGGCGAGGATCGCCTCGACGGCGTCCTCCTGGGACTCCACCACGACGGCCGGGCCGCTGAACGTCCAGATCGACTCGTCGACGCCGGCGGTCTTCACGATGCAGCCGTCCTCGGCGAGGTTGCCGTACAGCACGGCGAGGCCGCCCTCGACGGAGTAGGCGTGCTCGACGCCGCGGATGCAGCCCCTGGCGGCGTCGGTGTCCAGCGAATCCCAGCGCTCGGACTGGGAGAAGGCCTCGGCGGAGCGGACGCAGCCGGGGGCCGCGTACCAGAGTTCGACGGCCTCGGCGGACGGGGAGCCGCCGCGGATGTCCCAGGTCTTGAGCCACTCGTCGAGCGAGCCGGAGTGGACGGTGTGCACGTCCTCGTTGAGCAGTCCGCCGCGGTACAGCTCGCCGAGCAGGGCGGGGATGCCGCCGGCCCGGTGGACGTCCTCCATGTAGTACGAGCCGTTGGGCGCGACCTTGGAGAGGCAGGGCACCTTGCGGGAGATCGCGTCGATGGCCCGCATGTCGAAGTCCAGCTCGGCCTCCTGGGCGGCGGCGAGCAGGTGCAGGATGGTGTTGGTCGAGCCGCCCATCGCGATGTCCAGCGCCATGGCGTTCTCGAACGCGGCGCGGGAGGCGACGGAGCGCGGCAGGACGGAGTGGTCGTCCTGCTGGTAGTGCCGGTTGGTGATCTCGACGACCGTCCGGCCGGCGTTCTCGTAGAGGGCCCTGCGGGCGGTGTGGGTGGCGAGGAGCGAGCCGTTGCCGGGCAGCGAGAGGCCGATCGCCTCGGTGAGGCAGTTCATCGAGTTGGCGGTGAACATGCCGGAGCACGAGCCGCAGGTGGGGCAGGCGTTCTCCTCGATGATCGCGATGTCCTCGTCGGAGACGTTCTCGTTGACCGCCTGGGCGATCGCGTCGACCAGGTCGAGCTTGCGCACGGTGCCGTCGACCAGGGTGGCCTTGCCGGCCTCCATCGGGCCGCCGGAGACGAAGACGGTCGGGATGTTGAGGCGCAGCGCGGCCATCAGCATGCCGGGGGTGATCTTGTCGCAGTTGGAGATGCAGATCAGCGCGTCGGCACAGTGGGCGTTGACCATGTACTCGACCGAGTCGGCGATCAGGTCGCGCGAGGGCAGCGAGTAGAGCATGCCGCTGTGGCCCATCGCGATGCCGTCGTCGACGGCGATGGTGTTGAACTCGCGCGGGATGCCGCCCGCCTGCTTGATCGCCTCGGAGACGATCCGGCCCACCGGCTGGAGGTGGGTGTGGCCGGGGACGAACTCGGTGAAGGAGTTGGCGACCGCGATGATCGGCTTGCCGAAGTCCTCGCGGGCTACGCCGGCGGCCCGGAGAAGCGCCCGGGCGCCTGCCATGTTGCGACCGTGGGTGACCGTACGGGACCTCAGCTCGGGCACTGTGCTCCACTCCTTCGGGGCTGCTGGCGGCCCCGCGGGTAGGAGGGTGCGGCGCCGCTGTGGCTATCGAGCCTACGCCCGCCGTCCGGGCGGTGGACGGCGCGTCCGCGATGCGGTCAGGCGTCGCCGCCCGGGGTGATCGCCACCGTGAGGTCCAGCAGGTACGACTCGGTCACCCAGCCGTCGGGGAATTCGGCGAGCAGCGCCTCGCGTTCGACGGCCAGCAGCGGCTCGCGCTCCTCGGGGGCGAGGGCGGCGATGTAGGAATGCGAGGTGAGGTCGGTGATGACGCCCTCGACGGTGATCCGGCGCTCCCAGCGCAGCACGGCGGTGCGGGTCCGCAGGCCGAAGGGGAGCAGCTGATCGGTGACCTCGTTGAGCCGGCCGTACCAGCGGTAGGGCCCGGGCAGCGCGGCGGAGAGCCGCTCGCCCATCGCCCGCACCCAGCCGACGCCGCCGTCCCTGACATTCCACCAAGTGGCGAGGGCGCCGCCGGGGCGCAGCACCCGGATCGCCTCGGGGACGGAGCGCTCGGCGACCGTCCAGTGAAAGGCCTGGGCGTAGGTGATCAGGTCGGCGGAGCGGTCGTGGAAGGGCAGCTCGTCACCGGTGCCCTTGACCAGGGGGATCTCCGGGGAGACCGCGTGCAGTCGGGCGGCCATGCCCGGGCTGGGCTCGACGGCCACGACATCGGCACCGCGGGCGGCCAGCAGGCGGGTGGAGATGCCGGTACCGGCGCCGACGTCCAGCACCCGGGCACCCTTGAGGCTGCGGCCGGCCAGGCGCTCCAGTTCGTCGAAGAGCTCGTCGGGGTAGGAGGGCCGGGCGCGGTCGTACTCGGCGGCGACCGAGTCGAAGGACTTGGCGAGGCCCCGATAGTCCTGTTCGCCCGTCATATCCCCTCCAGGGAAACCTGGTTCGTTCGGTCAGCGTACGCGGGAGGGGGTCGCGAGGTGCAAGCGGGTGAAGGCGAGCGCCTCGGCGAGGTCGGCCTCGCGTTCGGCGGGGGAGGCGGAGCGCCGGGTGTTGACCTCCAGCACCACATGGCCGTCGAAGCCGGTCCTGGCCAGGTGTTCCAGCAGTTCGGCGCAGGGCTGCTTGCCGCGGCCGGGGATCAGGTGCTCGTCCTTGCCGGAGCCGCTGCCGTCGGCGAGGTGGATGTGGGCGAGGCGGTCACCCATCCGCTCGACCATGGTGAGGGCGTCGATCCGGGAGGTGGCGGCGTGCGAGAGGTCGATGGTGAAGTGCCGGTACTCCTCCTCGGTGACGTCCCAGCCGGGGGCGTAGGCCAGCATCTCGCGGTCGCGGTAGCGCCAGGGGTACATGTTCTCGACGGCGAAGCGGACGTCGGTCTCGCCCGCCATCCGGTCGATGCCCTCGACGAACTCGCGGGCGTACTGGCGCTGCCAGCGGAACGGCGGGTGGACGACGACGGCGTCGGCGCCGAGCTTCTCGGCCGCCGCCCGGGCCCGGACCAGCTTGGTCCACGGGTCGGTGGTCCAGACCCGCTGGGTGATCAGCAGACAGGGCGCGTGGACGGCCAGGATCGGCATCCGGTGGGCGTCGGAGAGCCGGCGCAGCGCCTCGATGTCCTGGCTGACCGGGTCGTTCCAGACCATCACCTCGACACCGTCGTAGCCCAGCTTCGCGGCCAGTTCGAAGGCGATGGCGGTGCCGGCCGGGTACACCGAGGCGGTGGAGAGGGCGATCCTGGTGTCGGGGATGTGCAGGGCGGGGTGCGGGGGCAGCACCAGGCGGTCGGTGGTGCGCAGCAGCGGGGCGGGGCGGGCCGCGGCCTGCCGGGCGGCCTTGACGGACTTCACCGACTGCACGGCGGCCTTGGCGGCGCCGGCGGCCCGGGCCGTCCGGGTGTCGCGGGGGCTCTTGGCGGCACGGGCGGCGGCCCGTCCGGTGCCGCGGCCGCGTTCCGGGCCGCGTTCGGCGCCGGGGGTCTTCTGGACGGCTTTCTTCGCCGCCGTCTTCGCCGCCGTCTTCACCGCCTGCACGGTCTTCGCGGTCTTGGCGGTCTTCGTCGCCCCGGCCGCCTTGGCGGCCTTGGCCGTCTTGACGCCCTTCACGGCCTTGCCGAGCTTGCGGGCACGGCCGGTGGTCCCGGGTTCGGCGCCGCCCTCGTCCGGGCGGGTGCGGCGCGGGCCGTCCGGCCGCGGCTGCCCGGTTCCGGCAGCGCGGCCCCCCTGCGTCCCGTCCTCGTCCGCTGGTTGCGCCACGGGAGACAGCGTAAGCGGACCGCGCCCGGAACGGAGCCAGGTCCCCCCGCCGGTGCGGGCCGAAGGCCTCAGCCGGCGAGGGCGGGGTGCCGGTCGGTCGGGCTGTCCATGGCGTCCAGGCGGCGCAGGATGATGCCCTCGCGCAGCGCCCACGGACAGATGTCGAGCTCGTCCAGGCCGAAGAGGTCCATCGCGGCGTCGGCGACCAGGGCGCCGGCCAGCAACTGCTTGGCCCGGCCCTCGGAGACGCCGGGGATCTGCGCCCGCTCGGCGACGGTCATCGCGGAGAGCCGGGGCACCCAGGCGGCCAGGCCGCTGCGGGTGAGCCGGCGGTCGGTGTACGGGCCGGCCTCGGCGGGGGCGGCGCCGCTCATCCGGGCGAGCTGCTTGAAGGTCTTGGAGGTGGCGACGGCGTGGTGGGGGGCGCCGAGCCGGGAGATCTCGCCGACCACGCTGGCGATCTCGGCCCGGATGTGGCGTCTGAGCTCGCGCAGGCCGTCCGGGTCGGCGACGTCGCCGGGCAGCCAGCGGGCGGTGAGCCGGCCGGCGCCGAGCGGCAGCGAGCAGGCGATGTCGGGCTGCTCGTCCTGACCGCAGGCGATCTCCAGCGAGCCGCCGCCGATGTCGAGGTTGAGCAGCCGGCCGGAGGACCAGCCGAACCAGCGGCGGACGGCGAGGAAGGTGAGCCGCGCCTCGTCCTGTCCGGAGAGCACCCGCAGTTCGACGCCGGTCTCCTCGGCGACCCGGCGCAGCACCTCCTCGCCGTTGGCCGCCTCGCGGACGGCGGAGGTGGCGAAGGGCAGGATGTCGACGACGCCCTTGTCCTCGGCGACCCGGATGGACGAGGCGACCATGCCGACCAGCCGCTCCACCCCGGCCTCGCTTATCGCCCCCTGCTCGTCGAGGAGTTCGGCGAGCCGCAGCTCGGCCTTGTGGGAGTACGCGGCCAGCGGGGCGGCACCGGGATGGGCGTCCACCACGAGGAAGTGGACCGTGTTGGAACCTACGTCGAGAACACCGAGTCGCATAACTCTCCACGCTACGCGATACGGTGCCGCGCCCACCCGGCCGCGGCGGTATTCGCGCTGGTCCGGGTGGGTCGGTACGGACCCGGCACGGACCCCGGCCGGTCACCGCGCGCGACGGGCCGACGCGGGCGCCGGTGCGGGCGCCGACGGGCCGGCGGCGGGGCTCACAACAGGCCGTCCCAGAGCTGCTCGACGATGACGGCCCACCAGTTCTCCGGATCGTCGAAGACCGTCGGGTCGATCGCCGCCAGGCCCCGCTGGAGGTCGGCGACGGCGGTCCCGGCGGCCCGTCGGTCCGGGCCGCGCAGGCCGGGGAGCCGCCCGGCGAACAGCTCCAGGCAGCGGACGAAGGCCGCCGGGCCGTCGTTGCAGTGCCGGGCGGTGGCGTAGTCGGGGTCGACCGCCCGGACGGCGCCGCGGGCGGTGTCCACGGTGATCAGCGCCCAGCCGTCGGTGCCGAGCAGCAGCTGCGGGGCCAGCGCCCGGCGCTCCCGATCGGCGATCCTGGTGCCGCGTCCGGCGTCCGCCAGGTGGGCGGCGAGCGGCGGCAGCACCGGGCCGGGCCGGGTACCGTCCGCGATGGCCTCCGGCCGGGGGTGGTGCAGCGCGAAGAAGCCCTCGACGGCCACCGGCACGCCGACCGTGAGCAGCAGTCCGGCGCAGTCCTCCGGCAGATCGGCCCGGGCGACGTCGTCCGGGCCGAAGCGCTGGACGCCGCCCGCCCCGAACCGCCGCACCAGCCGGGCCGCCAGTGCCCCGGCCGGCTCGGCGGCGGCCCGCTCGACGGCGGCCGACGGCGCGGTGCGCGGGAACGGCACCCGGTTGGGGGCCGGTTCGCCGGGCACGGCCGGCAGCCACCGGACGGCCGCCGCCCGGTGGTCGAAGCGCGGCCCGTACGGCAGGTCGAAGCCCACCCGGGCCCCGGGCAGCTCGGCGGCCAGCGCGTGCGCCCAGTAGCCGCCGGGCAGCGCGCCCAGCCGCAGGTCGGTGTGGACGGCCAGCACGTCCTCGGCCCGGACGCCCAGTTCGCGCAGCCGCCACCAGCCGCGCAGCGCCGGATGCGGCAGCCCGGGCGCCGAGCGCAGCGCCATGGTGCGGACCTCGCCGAAGCCGTCCCGGTAGGTGAGTTCGGCCCGGGTGCCCCGGCCGGTGGCCGGTGGCAGGGCCGGGTCGTATCCGCCCGCGCCGAGGAAGTCCCGGTACAGCGCGACCACCTCGTCCACCGGCACGGACGGCCAGACGGTGAACCGCCCGGTCTCCCGGTCCACCACGGCGCAGGCCGCGCCGATCTCCTCGGGGGCCCGCCGCTCGCCCGTCCTCGGGTCGACCCGGACCGGCGGTGGCTCGGCCCAGAGCACCCAGCCGAGGTCGAACTCGTGCGAGCGCACCGGGCGGCTCCCGGCCGAGGCCCCGGGCAGTTCGCCGTTGATCCAGCGGTGGGCGGCCTCGATCGCCTGCGCGCGAGTGGTCACGGGGTGGTGCTCCTAGCGGCGGCCCGGCCGGAACCGGAAGGAACGGACGGCACGGTCGTCGAGGCCGCACCCGGCGCGGGCGCGGCTTCGACGGCCTCGACGGCCTCGAACCGGCGGACGGCGAGATCGAGCGGGCGGCCCTCGGGGTCGAGGGCGATCGCCCAGAGGCCGTGGCGGCCGTCGTGCAGCGGGGCCGGGCCCTGGCGGCCGACCTGGTGGTCGAGATAGGTCACGGTGTCCCGGTGGTTGACGGCGTTCCAGGCGTGCGGGCGGCCGAAGCCGTCCAGGGTGAGCAGGAGCGCCTGGGAGCCGTGGCCGGCCCGGCGCAGTTCGCCGGCCAGCCGGCCGAAGGCCGGGCCGCCGTCGCCGAGGTCCCGGAACGGCGCGCCGAGTTCGCGCTCCGCGCGGTCGCGTCCGCCGCGCTCGCCCGCGTCGCCCTCGGTGGGGACGCGCGGTGCGGCGCAGGTCGGCCGGCCGGTGAAGGTGTCCACGGCCGAGAGCGCGATCTCCAGGCTGTTGTTGGCCCGGCCCGGTTCGCGGGGGCCGCCGTCGTTGACGGCCTCGGCCCAGCCGCCGGCCGCCGGGGCCGGGTGACGGACGGGCAGGCCGTCGCCGTCCCGGGGCGCGCGGCGTTCGACCTCGCGCTGGTGCTCGGGGTCGACCTGGGCGAGCCCGCCGGGCCGGCCGTACGGGCGGCTGTCGGCGATGGTCCGCAGGCGGACCACCGGACCGCCGGGGGCGGCGCCGGTGCGCGGGGCGCGCAGGGCGAGCTGGAGGGCCATCGCGTGGGCGGTGGCGACCGGGACGGCTCCCCAGCCGGTCCCCGGCTGGCCCTCGGCCGGTGATCCGTCCGGACGGCGGCGGGTGTCGCCCGGGTGGGGCTCGGGGCGTCCGCCGCCCGGCCCGGCCGGCGGCGGGACGGGCAGCGGTGGGGCGACCGGCGGCGGGGGGACGGGCAGCGGGCCGGGGGTGGTGACCGGGTGCGGGGCACCGGTGGCCGCGCGAGGTCCGCCCGGGCCCGCTCCGACGGCGCCCGGACGCGGTTCGGTGGGCGCGGGCTGTCCGGGGGCGGCCGGGCCTGATCCGGGCTGCCCGGGCACCGGGGCGCCCGCGCCGGGGAGGGCGACCGGTACGGCCGGGGCGCCCGCGCCGATTCCGCTGCCGAACGGCGCCGGGCCGTGCCCGGCCGCACCGGGGCCTCCGCCGTAACCACCCGCGCCGCCCGCGCCGCCCGCACTGCCCGCACTGCCCGCACTGCTCGCGAGCGGGCCGGGGCCGACCGCTCCCGCGCCCACCGGCCCGCCGTAGCCGCCCCCGTACGAACCCCCGTACGCACCCGGGTAGGAGCCGCCGCCCGGGCCGCCGGTGGCCGCGTCCGGACCGGGGTGGTACGGCGCGGACCAGGAGGGTGGCGCCGCGGACGCGGGCGGCGCGAGCACCGAGTCCGTCCGCACGGTGACCGGCACTCCGCCGCCACCAGCTCCTCCTCCACCACCGCCGGAGTGCGAGGACGCGGGCGCCAGGGTGTAGTCGCCGCCGTCCGAGCCGCCGCCACTCTGGTGTGCCGGGGCCGCCGGGGCCCGGACCGGGCTCTCGGCCTGGGCGGGGGCCCGGTCGGCAGCGCCCACCGGCCCGGTCCGCACCTGTCGGCCGTCACCGGAGCCGCCCGCCGCAACGCCGGGGTCACCCGCCAGGCCGACGGACCCGCCGGAGCCGGACTCCTGGCCGGCCGCCCGCACCACGGCGTCCGGCCCGGCGCCCGGCACCACCGGACCGGGCTCCCCCGGCGGTGTGCCGTCCGGGGAGCCGCCGAGGACACCGTCCGGCCCGACACCCGCGCGGTGGGCCCGGCCCGGCCCGGCGTCGCCCGCCGCGAGGCCGGTCAGCGGCACACCGAGGACCTCCGTGCCGTCCTTGTCGGTCAGCACCGGCCGGCCGTCCCTGCCGAGCAGCGGCCGCCCGTGCTCGTCCAGCCGCACGGTCAGGTCCTCGACCCCGACCACCGGCCTGCCGTCCGGGCCCTGGACGACGAGCAGCCCGCTCGCGTCCGCCACCGGTGTGCCGTCCGCCCGGACGATGACCGGGTTGCCCGCCTCGTCCAGCACCGGCCGGCCGGCCTCGTCGAGCCTGACGCTCAGACCGGGCACCCCGACCACCGGCTGCCCGTCCGCACCGGCCACCGGCTTTCCGTCCGCGCCGATCACCACCGCCAGGCCCGCACCGCCCGCGCCCAGCACGCCCGGCTCGGCGAGCGCGGCCGGCAGCCCGGCGGCCAGCGGGTCGAAGGCCCCGCCGGGGCCGGTGGCGCAGGAGGCCGTCCGCACCCCGGCCGCGCCGGGCGTGCTGGGCCCGAGGCGCAGCAGGGCGACCACCGCGGGCTCCTTGAGCGCCGTGGCCAGCCCGTCCTTCATGGCCCGGCCGAGTTCGTCCAGCAGCCCGCCGATCCTCAGCCGGGCGGCCTCGACGGCGACCGCCGCCATCGCCTCGGCGACCTGCCCGGTGGCCGTGTTCCGCACCCCGGCCGCCAGCCCGCCGAAGACCCCGCCGGGAGCGGCGCCGCTCCCGTTCCGGGCGGACTCGGCGGCCTCGGCGGCCTTGACGGCGGCCGCCCTGGCCCTGGCCGCCTGTTCCTCGGCCTGCTTCAGCTCGGCGGCCAGCTCGGTGAGGGCCGCGACGACATCGGCCTTGCAGCCGTCCACGGCCCGGGCGGCCCGGTCGAAGGCGCCGGCCACCAGCCCGGCGGCGGAGTGGGCGTCGTCCAGGTGGCCCTTGCCACCGCCGCTGAACGCCCGCCAGTACTCGCCGAAGGCCTCCACCGCCCGGCCGGAGTTCTCCCCGGTGACGCGCCTGGCGGAGTCGCCGCCGCGCCTGCCGAGGCGCTCCGCCTCGGCGCCGAGTTCGCGCCAGAGCCCGGCCGCCTTGCGCAGCCCGTCCTCGTCGGCCTGCGGCCACCGGTGGCCGGTCCTGGCCAGCAACGGTGCGAGCTCCTCGGGCAGCTTCCGGGACACGCGCGTTCCCCTTTCGGGAGGCGGATCACCGCCGGGCGGCGGCACGGGCGGGCGGGCGGGGAGGGCCGGTGTCAGGCCGGCCTGTCCTCGGGGACGGTCCCCACGGCCGCCGGGGTTGCGGACGTCACCGGGGCCGTCGAAGGTGCCGGGGCCGCCGTCGGCCTGCCGTCCGGCCCGGTGCCGGCCGTCGCGCCGAAGCCCGCCGCGGCCGAGGTGTCGGCGTCCGTGGTCCGCTCGGCCATGGTGTGCAGCCCGGCCCCGACCTGGCCGAGCCGCCCGGCCAACCCGCGCAGGCCGCCGAGCAGTTCGCCGTGCGCCTCGCGGTAGACGGTGGCGAAGCCGCTGCCCGGCCGGTCCGGTCCCCAGGGGCTGCCGAGCGCGGCGAGGCCCTGTTCCAGGGCGGCCGCGGCCTTCCCGAGGTCCGCCGAGATCTTCTCGAACTCCCGCCCCTCGCCGTGCAGTTCCCAGGGCTTGATGACGAACTTGCCGCTGCCGCCGGCCATCCCCGTACCTCCCGTCGCGGACCGGCCGCCCATCCTAGAGCTGAAGTCCTGGAGCCGGATCCCGCCCCGGCCGCAGGACGCCGGTGACCTCTTCGCCCCGCCTCCACCTCCCCCCGAGGCCCCCACCGCGGGCCCACGGGCGGTGGACCGCCGGTGAAATCACCGCAAATGCCCCGGCCACGGGCGGTTCGCACCTCCGCGAAGGCTCTACCCTTGCCGGGTGGCAGCAGCAGAAACGTCCAAGAAGAAGCCCAGGGCCGGAACGACCGCGATCGATCTCGCCATGCCGACCCTGCGCGCCGAGGTCCCGCTCGACTTCCCGCGCGCCTGGGTCGAGTTCACCGACCCCGACGACGAGGAGCAGGTCTTCCGCTGCGACCTCACCTGGCTGACCTCCCGCTGGACGTGCATCTTCGGCCGCGGCTGCCAGGGCATCCGCGAGGGCCGGGGCGAGTCGGACGGCTGCTGCACGCTCGGCGCCCACTACTCGGACGAGGACGACGAGCAGCGGGTGGCCGGTCACGCGGCCCGGCTGACGCCGGAGATCTGGGAGAACTTCGAGCACGGCACCGACGACAGGGGCCGGATCAGGCTCGACGGCGGCATCACCATGCTGGACGAGGACGGCGACCGGCAGACCCGCCGGGTCAACGGCGCCTGCCTCTTCCTCAACAGCCCGGGCTTCCCCGGCGGCGCCGGCTGCGCGCTGCACACCCTCGCCCTCAAGGAGGGCAAGGAGCCGCTGGAGACCAAGCCGGACGTCTGCTGGCAGCTCCCGGTGCGCCGCACCTACGACTGGATCGACCGCCCGGACGACACCCGCTACCTCCAGGTCACCATCGGCGAGTACGACCGCCGGGGCTGGGGCCCGGGCGGCCACGACCTGCACTGGTGGTGCACCGGCAGCCCGGACGCGCACACCGGCCCGGACCCGGTGTACGTCAGCTACCGCCCCGAGCTCACCGAGCTGATGGGCAAGGCCGCGTACCAGGTGCTGGCCGGCCTCTGCGAGCAGCGGATCGCCACCAAGGGCGACCGCAAGGTGGCCCCGCACCCGGCCGACCCGGCGAAGCCGAAGAAGAAGGCGTAGCCGCGGCGCGCGGGTGGCCGCCGTACCCGGCCGGCCCGCCGCGCGCCGGGGTCGCGGACGGCTACCCGCCGGTCACTTGTCGATGTCCCCGACGACGAAGAACATCGAGCCCAGGATCGCCACCATGTCGGCGACCAGGGTGCCGGGCAGCAGCTCGGTCAGCGCCTGGATGTTGTTGAAGGACGCCGAGCGGAGCTTGAGCCGCCACGGCGTCTTGTCACCGCGCGAGACCAGGTAGTAGCCGTTGACGCCGAGCGGGTTCTCCGTCCAGGCGTAGGTGCTGCCCTCGGGTGCCTTGAGCACCTTGGGCAGCCGCAGGTTGACCGGCCCGGGCGCCAGCGTGGCCAGCTTGTCCAGGCAGGCGTCCGCCAGGTCGAGGGAGTTGACCGTCTGCTCCAGCAGGCACTCGAAGCGGGCCAGGCAGTCGCCCTCCTCGCGGGTGACCACGGTCAGCACCCGGCGCAGTTCCTCGGAGCCGTACGCCAGGTAGGGCTCGTCCCGGCGCAGGTCGAAGTCGAGGCCGCTGGCCCGCGCGATCGGGCCGCTCACCCCGTACGCCTCGGCCTGTGCCCTGGTGAGCACGCCGACGCCGGCGGTGCGGACCCGGAAGATCTCGTTGCCGAGCACCAGCTCCTCGAAGACCGGCAGCTGGGAGCGGACGGTGGCGACCGCCGCCCGGACCCGGCCGAGCCAGCCGGCCGGCAGGTCCTCCTTGAGGCCGCCGACCCGGTTGAACATGTAGTGCATCCGCCCGCCGGAGGCCTCCTCCAGCACGTGCTGGAGGTCCTCACGGCCGGTGAAGGCGTGGAAGATCGGGGTGATGCCGCCCAGTTCCAGCGGGTAGGAGCCGAGGAACATCAGGTGGTTGAGCACCCGGTTCAGTTCGGCGAGCAGGGTGCGGATCCACACCGCGCGCTCGGGCACCTCCATGCCGAGCATCCGCTCGACGCCCAGCACCACGCCCAGTTCGTTGGCGAAGGCGGAGAGCCAGTCGTGCCGGTTGGCCAGCATGATGATCTGCCGGTAGTCGCGGGCCTCGAAGAGCTTCTCCGCGCCCCGGTGCATATAGCCGATCACCGGCTCGGCGGTGACGATCCGCTCGCCGTCCAGCACCAGCTTCAGCCGCAGGACGCCGTGCGTCGCGGGGTGCTGCGGGCCGATGTTGAGCACCATGTCGGTGCTGCCGGCCTCGCCCGTGAAGCTCTCGGCTCCCGCTCCGATGCCGACCGTGGTCTCCCTCATGGGGTCAGAGTCTGCCATCCCGCCGGCCGCTCCAGCCCCTGTGCCCCCTTCAGGATTTCGGGCAGCGGCATCCGGACGGCCTGCGCCAGCCAGCCGAAACCGCCGAGGCCGGCCGGGTCGGTCAGCTCCGCGCCCTCGCCCGCGCCACCGAGCGCGCGCAGGTAGGCCACCGGGTCGGAGGAGGCCAGTGCGAGCGGCGGCCTGGTCCCGCTCACCCCGAGCGCCCGCAGCGCCTCCCGCTGCGTCGTCCACAGGCTGTGGACGGCGGGCACGGCCACGGCGTCCAGCGCGACGTGCGCGGTGAGGTCGCAGGAGCCGTCCGGCACCGGGGGCACCTCGCGGCCGGCCCGGAAGCCGGTCAGGGTGGTCAGCGGCGGGCGGGCGGCGGCCGTGTGCCCGTAGTCCACCGCGACCGCCAGCCCGCGCTCCAGGGCGCCGACGGCCGAGGCCCAGGCGGCGTCCCGGGGGCCGCCCAGCTCCACCACGTCCCCCGGACGGCCGCCCGGCCACCAGCGGGCGGCCCAGGCGGCGTCCGCCTCGGTCACCGGCTCGCCCGGGCGCTCCGCGCCCGTCGCGGTGTCCACCTCGACATAGCGCAGCCGCCCGCCCTCGCCCACCTCGGCCAGGTCCAGCGGCACGTTGTCCAGCCACTCGTTGGCGAACAGCAGGCCGGTGACACCGCGCGGCACCACGGTCGTCCACAGGGCTGTGGACGGCAGTCCCGCCGGGCGCGGCGCCCCGATCTCCACGCCGTACGGCCGCAGCCGGGAACGCACCGCGTCCGGCAGCTCGGCCAGCACCCCCGTCAGCAGTTCGCCGCGCCCCGCCCCGACGTCCACGAAGGCCAGCTCCGCCGGACGGCCGAGGGCCGCGTCGACCTCCAGCAGCAGCCGGGCCACCGCCCGGGCGAACAGCGGGGAGGCGTGCACCGAGGTGCGGAAGTGCCCGGCCGGGCCCTCCGGCCGGCGGTAGAAACCGCCCTCCGGGGCGTACAGGGCCTCTTCCATGGCGGGCCGCCACCGCATCCAGCTCATGCGGCGGGACGCTACCGGGACCGGCCACGACCTGCCCAACCGGAACCGGGGCTTCTCCGACCTAGGGAGTAGGCGGGATCGCCCTCCCGGTGGACCTGAACACGCCAGGTGGCTGCCTACCCTTGAGGCGTGCATCGACTCAACGCCTGGCTCCGCCGTCACCCCATGGTGGTCGACGCCGCCTGGGCGTCGATCGTGCTCTTCCTCGGCGTACTGCCGGACAACGGCAGCAACCACGGCTGGCGGTACGGCGTCCAGCTCGCCATCGCGGTGGTCCTCCCGCTGCTGATGGTCGTCCGGCGCCGGTGGCCCGACGCCACCGTGGCCACCGCCGCCGCGATCGGCGTCGGCCAGGTCGCGCTGGACGTCGATCCCGCCATCTCCAGCATCGCGTACCTGGTCTTCGCCTACACCGGTGCCGCGTTCGCCTCCACCTGGGTGTCCCGGCTGGCGCTGGCGGCCGGGCTGGCGGCCGGACCGCTGGTCTTCTGGCGGCTCCACCCGACCAAGACGCAGCTCGACGGCGAGGGCAACATCCTGCAGCAGCCGTACCACCTGGGCGAGTCGGTCGTCATCACGCTCCTGATGAGCACCCCGTTCATCCTCTGCTGGGCGTGGGGCCGGCTCACCCGGGTCCGCCGGGCCTACCTGGTCGAGCTGGAGGACCGCGCCGCCCGGCTGGAGCGCGAGCGCGACGCCCAGTCCAAGGTGGCGGTCGCCGCCGAGCGCGCCCGGATCGCCCGCGAGCTGCACGACGTGGTCGCGCACAACGTCTCCGTCATGATCGTCCAGGCCGACGGCGCCGCGTACGTCCTGGACAACTCGCCCCAGCAGGCCAAGCAGGCGCTCAGCACGATCGCCTCCACCGGCCGCCAGGCCCTGGTGGAGATGCGCCGCCTGCTGGGCGTGCTGCGCACCGCCGACACCGCCGACGAGTACATGCCGCAGCCCGGCGTCGAGGAGCTGCCCGAGCTGCTGGACCAGGTCCGCACGGCCGGCCTCCAGGTGGACTTCGCCACCTCCGGCGACCCGCGCGAACTGCCGCGCGGCGTCGAGCTGACGGTCTACCGGATCGTCCAGGAGGCGCTGACCAACGTCCGCAAGCACGGCGGCCCCGACGTGCACGCCCGGGTCGCGGTCGACTTCGGCGAGCGCGAGCTGGCCGTCCTGATCGAGGACGACGGCCGCGGCACCACCGACGAGCAGTTGTCCTCCGGTGGCACCGACGGCCAGGGCCACGGCCTGATCGGCATGCGGGAGCGGGTCGGTATGGTCAGCGGCAGCCTGGACATCGGCCCCCGCCCCGGCGGCGGCTTCCGGATCCGCGCCGTACTGCCGCTCAAGGCAGCCCACTGACCCCGCCGCCGCGCCCCCTAGGAGCCACCTTGACCATCCGCGTGATGCTCGTCGACGACCAGGAGCTGCTGCGCACCGGGTTCCGGATGATCCTCCAGTCGCAGGGCGACATCGAGATCGTCGCCGAGGCCGGCGACGGCGCGCAGGCCGTGGAGAAGCTGCGGCACACGGAGGTGGACGTGATCCTGATGGACGTCCGGATGCCCCGCCTGGACGGGGTGCAGGCCACCCGCCGGATCTGCCTCGCCGAGGACGGCAGCCCACTGCCGGACGCCCCGCACGTGCTCATCCTCACCACCTTCGACCTCGACGAGTACGCCTTCGCCGCGCTCAAGGCCGGCGCCAGCGGCTTCCTGCTCAAGGACGTGCCGCCGACCGAGCTGGTGGCCGCGATCCGGGCGGTGCACGGCGGGGACGCGGTGGTCGCCCCGACCACCACCCGCCGCATGATCGACCGCTTCGCCGAGGTGCTGCCCACCCCGCACAACGCGCCGGGCCCGAACACCCTCGGCCCGCTCACCGAGCGCGAGCGCGAGGTCTTCCTGCTGGTCGCCCAGGGCCTGTCGAACGGCGAGATCGCCGCCCGGCTGGTCCTCTCCGAGGCCACCGTGAAGACCCACGTCGGCCGGATCCTGGCCAAGCTCGGCCTGCGCGACCGGGTCCAGGCCGTGGTCCTCGCCTACGAGGCTGGCCTGATCCGGGCCGGGGCCTCGGACTGATCCCGGCCCGGGGCCGCCGGGCCCGGCCGTAGAATGGGCCGGTACGTCCGGTACCCGAGGAGGACCGGAACGGAGAGTGAGGACGAGGGCCTGGCCGTGAGCACGTCCGACAGTGCCGACTTCCCCGCGTTCGGCGACCCCGCCCCGTTCCCCGACGGCTTCGGCGACCCCACCGACCCCGGCAACCGCCCGGCCCGGCTCTCCGTCGGCGTGGTCGGCACCGGCCGGGTGGGCCCCGCCCTCGGCGCCGCCCTCCAGCTCGCCGGGCACCGCGTGGTCGCCGCCTCCGGGGTCTCCGCCACCTCCCGCCGCCGCGCCGAGGCGCTGCTGCCCGGCGTCCGGATCGTCACCCCGCCGCAGGTGCTCGCCGCCGCCGACCTGGTGCTGCTCACCGTCCCCGACGACGCCCTCGCCGACCTGGTCGCCGGCCTCGCCTCGACCGGCGCCGTCCGCCCCGGCCAGCTGGTGGTGCACACCTCCGGCGCGCACGGCGTCGCCGTCCTGGAGCCCGCCACCCGGGCCGGCGCGCTGCCGCTCGCGCTGCACCCCGCGATGACCTTCACCGGTACCTCCGTCGACCTCGCCCGGCTGGCCGGCTGCCCGTTCGGCGTGACCGCCCCCGAGGAGCTGCGCCCGGTCGCCGAGGCGCTGGTGGTCGAGATGGGCGGCGAGCCCGAGTGGGTGCCGGAGGGCGTCCGCCCGCTCTACCACACGGCCCTCGCGCACGGCGCCAACCACCTGGTCACGCTGGTCGCGCAGGCGCTGGAGCTGCTGCGCACGGCCGGCGTCGCCGAGCCCGGACGGCTGCTCGGCCCGCTGCTCGGCGCCGCCCTGGACAACAGCCTGCGCTCCGGCGACGCGGCCCTCACCGGCCCGGTCGCCCGGGGCGACGCGGGCACCGTACGGCGCCACCTGGCGCAGCTCAGTACGGTGTCCCCGGACATCCCGGCGGCCTACCGGGCGATGGCCAGGGCCACCGCCCAGCGGGCGCTCGCCAACGGGACGATCGACGAAGCGTCGGCGGCGGCGCTGCTGGACGTACTGAACGAGGAGAAGCATTGATGGCACGCGGCAAGCAGCCCGGCAAGGCGCAGCGGGCACCCAAGGTCCACCGGGCCGTCGTCACCCACACCGTCGCCGACTTCGAGGCCGCCTTCTGGCCGGACGAGCAGCCGGTCGACAACGCGGTCGTGATGACCATGGGCGCGCTGCACGAGGGCCACGCCGCGCTGATCCGGGCCGCCCGCAAGCAGGTCGGCCACGAGGGCCGGGTGGCCGTCACGGTCTTCGTCAACCCCCTGCAGTTCGGCGCCGGCGAGGACCTGGAGCGCTACCCGCGCAGCCTGGACGAGGACGTCCGGCTGGCCGAGGAGCACGGCGCCGACGTGGTCTTCGCGCCGTCCGTCGAGGAGGTCTACCCGAACGGCGAGCCGCAGGTGCGCCTGGCGGCCGGCCCGATGGGCGAGCGCTACGAGGGCGCCACCCGGCCCGGCCACTTCGACGGGGTGCTGACCGTGGTCGCCAAGCTGCTGCACATCACCGACCCCGACTACGCCTTCTTCGGCGAGAAGGACGCCCAGCAGCTGGCGATCGTCCAGCGGATGACCGCCGACCTGGACTTCGACGTCGAGATCGTCGGCGTGCCGACCGTCCGCGAGGAGGACGGGCTGGCGCGGTCCTCCCGCAACCGGTACCTCTCCGCCGAGGACCGCGAGCACGCGCTCGCCCTCTCCAAGGCGCTGTTCGCCGGCCGCGACGTGGCCGCGCAGGGCCCGAAGGCCGTGCGCGAGGCGGCCGCGGCCGTCCTCGACGCCGCCGGGGGCGTCACCCTCGACTACCTCGCCCTGGTCGACCCGCACGACTTCACCGAGGCGGCGGACGGCTTCCAGGGCGAGGCGGTGCTGGCCGTGGCCGCGAAGGTGGGCACCACCCGCCTGATCGACAACGTCCGCATGATCGTCCGATAACGCAGCAGCACCCCTCAGGCATGCACTCACAGGAGGCGTGACCCCATGCTCCGCACCATGCTCAAGTCCAAGATCCACCGGGCCACGGTGACCCAGGCCGACCTGCACTACGTCGGCTCGGTCACGGTGGACGAGGACCTGCTCGACGCCGCCGACCTGCTCCCCGGCGAGCTGGTCCACATCGTCGACATCAACAACGGCGCCCGGCTGGAGACCTACACCATCGCCGGCCCGCGCGGCTCCGGCGTGATCGGCATCAACGGCGCCGCCGCCCGCCTGGTCCACCCCGGCGATCTGGTCATCCTGATCGCCTACGGGCAGATGGACACCGCCGAGGCCAAGGGCTACCTGCCCAGGGTCGTCTTCGTGGACGACCGCAACCGGATCACCGGCCTGGGCGGCGACCCGGCCGAGGCCGGGGAGGGCACCGGGCTGGTCCGCGGCGACCTGGGGGCACCCCCCGGCCGCCGGGCCGGGGGCGCGTACGGTGACCGCAACGGCGCGACCCCGACCGCGCGCTGAAGGAGCCACTGAACGCCATGTCCGTCACGCACCGCCTCACCGCCCCCGCCCCCGGCTGGACGGCCACCACCGACGTCGTGGTGGTCGGCTCCGGGGTGGCCGGCCTCACCGTCGCCCTCAACGTCCGCAAGGCCGGCCTGCGGGCCACGGTGGTCACCAAGGCGATGCTGGACGACGGGTCCACCCGGTGGGCCCAGGGCGGCATCGCCGCCGCCCTGGGCGAGGGCGACACCCCCGAGCAGCACCTGGACGACACCCTGGTGGCCGGCGCCGGTGTCTGCGACGAGGAGGCCGTCCGGGTCCTCGTCACCGAGGGCCCGGAGGCCGTCCGCCATCTGATCGCCACCGGCGCGGCGTTCGACCGCGACGCCGAGGGCGAGATCCTGCTCACCCGCGAGGGCGGTCACCACCGGAGCCGGATCGCGCACGCCGGCGGGGACGCCACCGGTGCCGAGATATCGCGTGCCCTGGTCTCCGCCGTGCGGTCCGACCCGGACCTCGAACTGATCGAGCACGCGCTCGTCCTCGACCTGCTGACCGACGCCGACGGCCACGCGGCCGGCCTCACCCTGCACGTGATGGGCGAGGGCCAGCGCGACGGCGTCGGCGCCATCCGGGCCCGCGCGGTGGTGCTCGCCACCGGCGGCATGGGCCAGGTCTTCTCCGCCACCACCAACCCGGCGGTCTCCACCGGCGACGGCGTGGCGCTCGCCCTGCGGGCCGGCGCCGCCGCCGCCGACCTGGAGTTCGTCCAGTTCCACCCGACCGTGCTCTGGCTCGGACCGGACGCCGAGGGCCAGCAGCCGCTGGTCTCCGAGGCGGTCCGCGGCGAGGGCGCCCACCTCGTCGACGCCGACGGGACGCGCTTCATGGTCGGGCAGCACGAGCTGGCCGAACTGGCCCCGCGCGACATCGTCGCCAAGGCCATCACCCGGCGGATACAGCTCCAGGGCACCGATCACATGTACCTGGACGGGCGGCACTTCGGCGCCGACATGTGGGAGCGGCGGTTCCCGACCATCCTCGCCTCCTGCCGCGCGCACGGCATCGACCCGGTCACCGAGCCGATCCCGGTCGCCCCGGCCGCCCACTACGCCTCCGGCGGCGTCCACACCGACCTGCGGGGCCGCACCACCGTGCCCGGCCTGTACGCCTGCGGAGAGGTGGCCTGCACCGGGGTGCACGGCGCCAACCGGCTGGCCTCCAACTCGCTGCTGGAGGGCCTGGTCTTCGCCGAGCGGATCGCCGCCGACCTGATCGCCCGCCACCGGGCCGGCGAGCTGCCCGAGCGGTCGGTGGACGTGGCCGCGGCGCGCGCCGCGCACCCGGTGCCGCTGCCCGCTCCCGAGGCACGCGCCGAGATCCAGCGGCTGATGTCGCGCGGCGCGGGCGTGCTGCGCTCGGCCACCTCGATGGCCGACTCCGCGGCCGGGCTGGCGCTGCTCGCCGAGCAGGCGTACGCGGACGCCGCCGAGGCGAAGCCGGCCGACCCCCGGGTGGAGACCTGGGAGGCCGCCAACCTGCTGCTGGTCGCCACCGCCCTGGTCACGGCCGCCGCGCAGCGCGCGGAAACCCGTGGCTGCCACTGGCGCGAGGACTTCCCCGAGCGGGACGACGCCCACTGGCGGCGCCACCTGATCACCACCCTCACCGCCTCCGGCGATCTTGTCAGCACCCCTGAGGAGCAGTAGAACCATGACCCACTCCCACGAGGAACTCCCCCTGGCCGACTCCCAGGGCGGTTGCGGCGACGGCTGCGCCTGCGGGGACGGCGAGGGCTACGAGACCGGCCTGGACCCGCGGCTCGCCGAGCTGCTGGAGGAGGCCGGGCTGGACCCGGTCGAGGTCGAGGACATCGCCACCCTGGCGCTGGCCGAGGACCTGGCCGGCGGCGAGGACGTCACCTCGGTCGCCACCGTGCCCGCCGACGCCGTCGCCACCGCCGACTTCACCGCCCGCGAGGCGGGCGTGGTGGCCGGCCTGCGGATCGCCGAGGCCGTCGTCTCGCTGGTCTGCGAGGAGGAGTTCGAGGTCGAGCGGCACGTCCGGGACGGCGACCGGGTCGTGGCCGGCCAGGTGCTGCTCTCGGTCCGCAGCCGTACCCGCGACCTGCTGACCGCCGAGCGCAGCGCGCTCAACCTGCTCTGCCACCTCTCCGGCATCGCCACCGCCACCCGCGCCTGGGCGGACGCCCTGGAGGGCACCGGCGCGGTGGTCCGCGACACCCGCAAGACCACCCCGGGCCTGCGCGCGCTGCAGAAGTACGCGGTGCGCTGCGGCGGCGGCGCCAACCACCGGATGGCGCTCTCCGACGCCGCCCTGGTCAAGGACAACCACGTGGTGGCGGCCGGCGGTGTGGCCGAGGCCTTCCGGGCCGTCCGGGCCGCCTACCCGGAGCTGCCGGTCGAGGTCGAGGTGGACACCCTGGAGCAGATCCCGCCGGTCCTGGAGGCCGGGGCCGACCTGATCCTGCTGGACAACTTCACCGTCCCGCGGCTGAAGGAGGCCGTCGACCTGGTGGCCGGCCGGGCCCGGCTGGAGGCGTCCGGCGGTCTGACCCTGGCCACCGCGCGCGAGGTCGCCCAGACTGGTGTCGACTACCTGGCCGTGGGCGCGCTCACGCACTCCTCGCCGATCCTGGACATCGGCCTGGACCTGCGCGCCTAGGGCTTGTCGGTCAGCTCGACCCCGCCCGCTCCGACCCGCAGAAAGCACCCCATGCTGCTCACGATCGACGTCGGCAACACCCAGACCACGCTCGGCCTGTTCGACGGCGAGGAGGTGGTCGAGCACTGGCGGATCTCCACCGATCCACGCCGTACGGCCGACGAGCTGGCGGTGCTTCTGCAGGGCCTGATGGGCGCCCACACCGCGGTCGCCGAGGCCGCGGTGGAGGGCCTGGCGATCTGCTCCTCGGTCCCCGCCGTGCTCCACGAGCTCCGTGAGATGGCCCGCCGCTACTACGGCGACGTCCCCACGGTGATCGTGGAGCCGGGGGTCAAGACCGGCGTGCACGTCCTGATGGACAACCCCAAGGAGGTCGGCGCCGACCGGATCGTCAACGCGCTGGCCGCCAACCACCTGTACGGCGGCCCGTGCATCGTGGTCGACTTCGGGACCGCCACCACCTTCGACGCGGTGAGCGCCCGCGGCGACTACGTCGGCGGGGCGATCGCCCCCGGCATCGAGATCTCGGTGGAGGCGCTCGGTGTCCGCGGCGCCCAGCTGCGCAAGATCGAGCTCGCCCGGCCGCGGAACGTGATCGGCAAGAACACCGTCGAGGGCATGCAGTCCGGCATCCTCTACGGCTTCGCCGGCCAGGTCGACGGCCTGGTCGACCGGATGGCCCGCGAGCTCGCCAAGGACCCGGACGACGTCCAGGTCATCGCCACCGGCGGGCTCGCCCCGCTGGTCCTCGGCGAGGCGACCACCATCGACGTCCACGAGCCCTGGCTGACCCTGATCGGCCTGCGCCTGGTGTACGAGCGCAACCGCCCCAGCTGAGGCCCTCCCGCCGCTTCACCCGATGGCGTGTCCCCCCGCGGACACGCCATCGGCGTGTGGCGGGCGCCACATCCCGGCGAACGGGGCAGCTCACCCGCGGCCCGGACCCCCGGCACCGGGCCGAACGTGCGGATTCGGCGCGACGCTACCGACAAATCGGATATTCCTCACGTAGTGTCAGCCCATGCCTACGCCACACGGATCGCGCGGCGGCATGGCCTTCAGCGCCGACGAAGTCCGCGTGCTGCGCCGCGCCCTCGCCCAAGCCCTGCACCCCGCCGTACCCGTCCACCTCCAAGGACCGCTGCCGTTCGCCGGCGCGGGCGCCGAACTGTGGGCGGAGGACGTCCAGGACGCACTGCGCCTGACCGAGGCGATCGACGAAGCCGTCCAGGAAGGCGGCCGGCTGCGCGCCTTCCTCCTCGCCGACCTCGGCCGGTACCGGTCGGCGCTGCCCGGCAGCGCCAGCGGCTACCTGGAACGTCTGGAGGAGGCCGTGGCCGACGGCTACCTGCCCGGACCCGAGGACCTCACCGCGCTGCGCGGCCTGACCCGTCAGCCGTGCGGCCACGGCGAGCGGGTCCGCCGTTCCCGGCTCGCCGGGCGCTGCCACGCGCTGGCCGAGGCCGCCGTCCGCGAGCGGCTCGCCCTCACCACCGGCCAGCGCCACCTCATGGCCGTACCGAGTCCTGCCGCACCCCTGCGCAGTCTCCCCACCCCTGTTGGAGGACGGATTCCGATGAGCAGCACCGACTCCCCCGCCGAGCAGCCCGCCGCTCCCCCGACCGAGCCCCGCCCCCACCGGATGCCCACCCCCGCCGAGCTCTTCGGCCGCCGCCCCAAGCCCCCGGTCCGCCCGGCTCCGCCGACCGACGGCCCGGAGGAACTGGAACTCGCCACCGGCACCGGCTGACCGTCCGCCGCACCCGCCGAAGGGGGAGACCGCACCCGCGGTCTCCCCCTTCGGCGTGCGACGCGGATATCCCGTGGCGGAGCACCGGCGGGGGCTGGCTACCCTTGTGGGGTGAGCGATCAGAGCCCCATCCCCGCGACCGACGACCTTCCCGAGCAGATGCGCGTCCGGCGCGAGAAGCTCGACCGGCTCCGGGCGGCCGGCGTCGACCCGTACCCGGTCGGCTTCCCCCGCACCAGCACCATCGCGGATCTCCGCGCCAAGCACCCCGACCTGGCCCCGGACACCGCGACCGGCGAGCGGGTCGGCATCACCGGCCGGGTGATCCTCTCCCGCACCGGCGGCAAGCTCTGCTTCGCCACGCTGCGCGACGGGACCGGCGACCTCCAGGTGATGTTCTCCCTGGACAAGCTGGGCGAGGAGCGGCTGGCGGCCTGGAAGTCGGACATCGACCTGGGCGACCAGGTCGGCGTCGAGGGCGAGGTGATCACCTCCCGCCGCGGCGAGCTGTCGGTGATGGTGGACCGCTGGGCGCTCACCGCCAAGTGCCTGCGCCCGCTGCCGGACAAGCACAAGGGCCTGACCGACCCGGAGGCCCGGGTCCGCCAGCGGTACGTCGACCTGATCGTCAACCCCGAGGCCCGCGAGATCCTGCACCTGCGCAGCAAGGTGGTCCGCTCGATCCGCCGCACCTACGAGGAGCGCGGCTACATCGAGGTCGAGACCCCGATGCTGCAGCCGGTGCACGGCGGCGCCAACGCCCGCCCGTTCAAGACCCACATCAACGCGTACGACATCGACCTCTTCATGCGGATCGCCCCGGAGCTGTACCTCAAGCGGCTGGTGGTCGGCGGCGCGGAGAAGGTCTTCGAGATCAACCGCAACTTCCGCAACGAGGGCGCGGACTCCACCCACAACCCCGAGTTCACCTCGCTGGAGTCGTACGAGGCCTACGGCGACTACGACACCCAGGCCGAGCTGATCCGGGCGACGATCGTCAACGCCGCCCGGGACGCGCTGGGCACCACGGTGATCCGCGGCCTCGACCCGCACGGCGTCGAGCACGAGATCGACCTGGCCGAGCCGTGGGACGAGGTCGGCGTCTACCCGGGCATCTCCGCCCGCCTGGACACCGAGGTCACCCCGGAGACCTCGGTGGAGGAGCTGCGCGAGCTGGCCGCCGAGCACGGCATCCCGTTCGAGAAGGACTGGGGCCACGGTCAGATCGTGCTGGAGATGGTCGAGCGCCTGCTGGAGGAGAACGCCGTCCGGCCGACCTTCATCAAGGACTACCCGACCGAGGTCTCCCCGCTGACCCGCCAGCACCGCTCGGTCCCGGGCGTGGCCGAGAAGTGGGACCTGGTGATCTTCGGCACCGAGATCGGCACCGCCTACTCCGAGCTGGTCGACCCGGTCGAGCAGCGGGCCCGCCTCACCGCGCAGTCCCTGCTGGCGGCCGGCGGCGACGTCGAGGCGATGCAGGTCGACGAGGACTTCCTGCGGGCCCTGGAGTACGCGATGCCGCCCACCGGCGGCCTCGGCCTCGGGGTGGACCGCCTGATCATGCTGCTCACCGGCAAGAACATCCGGGAGACCGTGCTCTTCCCGCTGGTGAAGCCGGAACCCAAGGCGTCCGCCGCCACCGCGGCGGAGAAGACCGAGGAGGAGTGACCTGATGGACTACGTCAGCGCGATCGTCCCGCCGCTGGTCATGGCGATCGGCTTCGGCTTCCTGGTGCGGGCCATCATCCGCAGCCAGGGCGGAGCCCAGAAGGCCAAGGAGGATCTGGCCGACTGACCTGTCGGCCGTCCGCGAACACCACCGCGCCGCCATTCCCGATTCCGGGGGTGGCGGCGCGCCGGTTTGGCGGTACTTCACAAGATTTGCCCCATTCACTCCCTATCCTGGCCGCACTATGGTCCGGCAACTCGGCGAACTTGAGAACGCCATCATGACCCGGGTGTGGCAGTGGAACCGACCGGTGACGGTTCGCGAGGTTCTCGTGGATCTGCAGTCGGAACGCGATATCGCGTACACCACCGTGATGACCGTCCTCGACAAGCTCCACAGAAAGGGCTGGCTGCGCCGCGAGCGCGCCGGACGGGCCTATCGATATGAGCCGGTCTCGTCCCGCGAGGCCTACACGGCGGCCCTGATGAACGATGCCTGGGCCACCAGTGACAATCCCGCGGCGGCCCTGGTGCACTTCTTCGGCCTGATGTCCCCCGAGCAACGGGAGGCACTCCGCGACGCGTTGCGGGTGGCCGCTCTGTTCCCGCCCGATCCGGATAGCCCGGATACCGAGGAGACCGCGCCGGGCCCGACGCGATAGCGTCCCGCCATGGAGGTCACCATCCGCCGGGCGCGGACCACGGACGTGCGGGCCGTACGCGGGCTCATCGACGCCTACTCACGCGACGGCATTCTGCTCGACAAGCCCACCGTCACCCTGTTCGAATCCGTCCAGGAGTTCTGGGTCGCGGAACGCGACGACAACGGGGCCGTGGTGGCCTGCGGCGCGCTGCACGTGATGTGGGAAGACCTCGCCGAGGTGCGCACACTCGCGGTGGATCCGTCCTGCCGCGGACACGGGGTGGGACACCTCCTTCTGGAGAAGCTGCTGCAGACCGCGCGCTGGCTCGGCGTCCGTCGGATTTTCTGCTTGACGTTCGAGGTGCCCTTCTTCGCGAAACACGGTTTCGTCGAGATCGATGAGCTCCAGGAAACCGATGATGGTACGACAGACCCGGCGGCGGTCGCTACGGATGTCTATGAAGAACTTCTCCGCTCGTACGATGAAGGTGTCGCGGAGTTCCTGGACCTGGAGCGGGTGAAGCCCAACACACTGGGCAACTCACGCATGCTGCTGCACCTCTGAGCGGCTCCCGGCGCGGTCAGGGGTTTGTGTTTTCCGGGGAAAGGCGCTTTCCTTTCCTTAGGCAATGGGTCGTTTAACGGAAAGGGAAGCCCGTGGCACAGAGGGTGCAGGTCATTCTTGAAGACGATCTCGACGGTGGTTCGGCGGACGAGACGGTGACGTTCGCGCTCGACGGCGTTGCCTACGAGATCGACCTGAAGAGCGCCAACGCGGACAAGCTGCGCGGTCTGCTGGCGCCGTATGTGGAGAAGGGCCGCAAGCAGAGCGGCCGGCTGGCCGGCGCCCGGCGCCCCGGCCGCGGCACGGCACCGCGCCCGTCCGGCAGCGCTCCGGACACCGCCAAGATCCGCGCGTGGGCCAAGGAGCAGGGCCTGGAGGTCAACGACCGCGGCCGGGTGCCGAGCACCGTCCGCGAGGCCTACGACAAGGCCAACGCGTCCTGATTCCGGCGCCGTCCGACCGCCGGAGCGGATGCGGGGCTCCGGCGGCCGCGTGAGACGTCACACGGCACACGTGCGGGGCGCGGGGGGAATCTCCTCCGCGCCCCGCGGTGCGCCCCCGGTGCCCGCCGCCGGCCCGGGCGTCCGGGGCACCGGCTCGGGCGGCGGAACAATCACGAGCCGTGCAACGCTGTAAGGGCGAAGCGGTAACGCGGACACCACCGGGACGGTGCGACGGCCGCGGCTGAACCACCGTCACCGCCGGCCGACTTCTCGCCAGGCGAACACCATCGCCACGGAAACTGCGCGAGAACCACCCCGATACCGGGTATGAATGCCGGTGGACGGGGTCGTGTACCCCGCCCGGGGCAGTACGCGTGACCGGCCGGGGGCCGTCCGGCTGCGCCGAGGCAGGTGTTGTTCGCCGATGGCGTAGCGGTATCCGGTGCATCCGGCCCACCTGTGGGAACACCGTCTCCCAGCATCAGGTTGGGATTGGTGTCGGCTGGTCGCGCAGCATCTCGCTCCCGTAGCGGGGAGTGAATCCGTGGGCCGCGCCGCTGAGCGGGACTAGCATGCGGAAGGACAGGGCGGGGACCGACCCCGAACTGCCCGACCGCTCTGAGGAGCGATAAACGATGTTCGAGAGGTTCACCGACCGCGCGCGGCGGGTTGTCGTCCTGGCTCAGGAAGAAGCCCGGATGCTCAACCACAACTACATCGGCACCGAGCACATCCTCCTGGGTCTGATCCACGAGGGTGAGGGTGTCGCCGCTAAGGCCCTGGAGAGCCTCGGGATTTCTCTTGAGGCCGTTCGCCAGCAGGTCGAGGAGATCATCGGCCAGGGCCAGCAGGCCCCGTCCGGTCACATTCCCTTCACCCCCCGGGCGAAGAAGGTCCTGGAGCTGTCGCTCCGGGAGGCCCTGCAGCTCGGTCACAACTACATCGGCACCGAGCACATCCTGCTCGGCCTCATCCGCGAGGGCGAGGGCGTCGCCGCCCAGGTCCTGGTGAAGCTCGGCGCCGACCTCAACCGGGTGCGCCAGCAGGTCATCCAGCTGCTCTCCGGCTACCAGACCGGGGGCGGCAAGGAGTCGGCCACGGCCGGCGGGCCCGCCGAGGGCACCCCGTCGACCTCGCTGGTCCTGGACCAGTTCGGCCGCAACCTCACCCAGGCCGCCCGCGAGGCCAAGCTCGACCCGGTGATCGGGCGCGAGAAGGAAATCGAGCGGGTCATGCAGGTGCTGTCCCGCCGCACCAAGAACAACCCCGTGCTGATCGGTGAGCCCGGCGTCGGCAAGACGGCCGTGGTCGAGGGCCTGGCCCAGGCGATCGTCAAGGGCGAGGTCCCGGAGACGCTCAAGGACAAGCAGCTCTACACGCTGGACCTGGGCGCCCTGGTGGCCGGCTCCCGCTACCGCGGTGACTTCGAGGAGCGCCTGAAGAAGGTCCTCAAGGAGATCCGCACCCGCGGCGACATCATCCTGTTCATCGACGAGCTGCACACCCTGGTCGGCGCGGGCGCCGCCGAGGGCGCCATCGACGCCGCCAGCATCCTCAAGCCGATGCTGGCCCGCGGCGAGCTGCAGACCATCGGTGCCACCACCCTGGACGAGTACCGCAAGCACCTGGAGAAGGACGCCGCGCTGGAGCGCCGCTTCCAGCCGATCCAGGTCGCCGAGCCCTCGCTGCCGCACACCATCGAGATCCTCAAGGGTCTGCGCGACCGCTACGAGGCCCATCACCGGGTCTCCATCACGGACGCCGCCCTGGTCGCCGCCGCCACCCTGGCCGACCGGTACATCTCGGACCGCTTCCTGCCGGACAAGGCCATCGACCTGATCGACGAGGCCGGTTCGCGCATGCGCATCCGCCGGATGACCGCGCCGCCGGACCTGCGCGAGTTCGACGAGAAGATCGCCGACGTGCGCCGCGAGAAGGAGAGCGCGATCGACGCGCAGGACTTCGAGAAGGCCGCGTCCCTGCGCGACGACGAGAAGCAGCTCCTGCAGGCCAAGACCAAGCGCGAGAAGGAGTGGAAGGCCGGCGACATGGACGTCGTCGCGGAGGTGGACGAGGAGCTCATCGCCGAGGTCCTGGCCACCGCCACCGGCATCCCGGTCTTCAAGCTCACCGAGGAGGAGTCCTCGCGGCTGCTGCGCATGGAGGACGAGCTGCACAAGCGCGTCATCGGCCAGAAGGACGCCATCAAGGCGCTCTCCCAGGCCATCCGGCGCACCCGCGCGGGCCTCAAGGACCCGAAGCGCCCCGGCGGCTCGTTCATCTTCGCCGGCCCGTCCGGTGTCGGTAAGACCGAGCTGTCCAAGACGCTCGCCGAGTTCCTCTTCGGCGACGAGGACGCACTGATCTCGCTCGACATGTCCGAGTTCTCGGAGAAGCACACCGTCTCCCGGCTCTTCGGTTCGCCCCCCGGCTACGTGGGCTACGAGGAGGGCGGCCAGCTGACCGAGAAGGTGCGCCGCAAGCCGTTCTCCGTCGTCCTCTTCGACGAGGTGGAGAAGGCCCACCCGGACATCTTCAACTCGCTGCTGCAGATCCTGGAGGACGGTCGGCTGACCGACTCCCAGGGCCGCGTGGTCGACTTCAAGAACACCGTCATCATCATGACGACCAACCTCGGCACCCGGGACATCTCCAAGGGGTTCAACCTGGGCTTCGCGGCCACGGGCGACTCCACCACCGGGTACGAGCGGATGAAGGCGAAGGTCGGCGAGGAGCTCAAGCAGCACTTCCGCCCCGAGTTCCTGAACCGTGTCGACGACATCGTGGTCTTCCACCAGCTGTCCGAGGAAGACATCATCCAGATCGTCGACCTGATGATCGACAAGGTGGACGGTCGGCTCAGGGACCGTGACATGGGCCTGGAGCTCAGCATCGAGGCCAAGAAGCTGCTGGCCAAGCGCGGCTACGACCCGCTGCTCGGTGCCCGTCCGCTGCGCCGCACCATCCAGCGCGAGATCGAGGACCACCTCTCCGAGAAGATCCTCTTCGGCGAGCTGCGGGCCGGCCACATCGTGGTCGTCGGGGTCGAGGGCGAGGGCAAGGAAGCGAAGTTCACCTTCCGGGGCGAGGAGAAGTCCGCGGTCGCGGACACTCCGGCCGCGGTCGCCTCGTCGGGTCCGGACCTGACGAAGTAGCAACAGTTAACAGATAACAGCACACGGTCTGGGCCCCTGGCGTTCGCGCCAGGGGCCCGGGCCGTTTTGCGTGGCGTCGCGGAAGCCGTGACGCGTCCCACGAAGTCGCAGCTGGCGGGCCCGGCCGGGGGCTGGTGTGCGTGCGACCGGATTTCAAGGCAACTTTAACGCTACGGATATTGACAGATCGTCAGCTGATAGGGAGTCGCGGAGCATAGCGCTGTGGCCATGTCACGGTCAAGGTCTATCTTTTCCGCCCCCGCTTGGATCAAATACGTCCCACCTGTCTTTCATTGGTTCACCGGAAGGCCAAGAGCCGGACCGGTTTGGGGAGGACGTCACAACGTTGAAGATGACCAGGAAAGCCGCTGCGGCCGCCACGGCCGGGGCGGTCATAGCCGCGCTCGGCGCGGGGCTGTTCCCGAGCATGGCCGTCGCGGCCGGCTCTGCCCCCGTCCCGAACGACCCGGCCGACGCCGTTCAGATCAGCACTGATCACAACATTCCGGGCCCGCTGACCGAGAAGGTCGAGGCCGAGCAGAAGCTCGCCACCGAGCAGCTGCTCGCCGGCACCGCCAAGATCGAGCAGCACGGCGGCGGCAGCAGCATCAAGCTCGGCAAGGACAAGTACGTCGAGCTCGCCCGTGAGCGCACGGACAAGATCTTCACCATCCTGGTCGACTTCAGCGACCAGGTGGACAACACCACCAAGACCGCCGATGGCAAGATCAAGTACGGCGGCACCCCCGGCCCGCAGCGCAACCAGATCGAGAAGCCGGACCCGGCCACCAACAACTCGACGCTGTGGCAGGCCGACTACAACCAGCAGCACTACCAGGACCTGTACTTCAGCAAGAACCAGGACTCGCTGAAGACCTACTACGAGAAGCAGTCCTCGGGCCGCTACTCGGTGGACGGTCAGGTCACCGACTGGGTGCGGGTGCCGTGGAACGAGGCCCGCTACGGCTCGGACTTCTGCGGCCAGCACGTCTGCAACAACGCGCAGGACCTGATCCGCGACGGCATCAACGCCTGGGTCGCCGACCAGAAGGCCAAGGGCCAGACGGACGCTCAGATCAAGGCCACGATCTCGCAGTACGACCAGTGGGACCGGTACGACTACAACCACAACGGCAACTTCAACGAGCCGGACGGTTACATCGACCACTTCCAGATCGTGCACGCCGGTGAGGACCAGTCGGCCGGCGGTGGCAAGCAGGGCACCGACGCGCTCTGGGCCCACCGCTCGTACGTCTACAGCACCCAGGCCGGCTCCACCGGCCCGTCCGACAACAAGCTGGGTGGCACCCCGGTCGGCGACACCGGCATCTGGATCGGCGACTACACCATGCAGCCCGAGAACGGCGGCCTCGGTGTCTTCGCCCACGAGTACGGTCACGACCTCGGCCTCCCGGACCTGTACGACACCACGGGCAGCGGAATCGACAACTCGGTCGGCTTCTGGTCGCTGATGTCCTCCGGCTCCTGGCTCGGCGAGGGCAAGAACTCGATCGGCGACATGCCGAACGACCTCGACGCCTGGAGCAAGCTCAAGCTCGGCTGGCTGAAGTTCGACAAGGCCAAGGCCGGCACCGAGTCGACCCACCACATCGGCCCGGTCGAGTTCAACACCAAGCTGCCGCAGGCACTGGTCGTCGACCTCCCGAAGAAGCCCGTCACCACCGTGATCAACACCCCGTACGCGGGTGCCAACGAGTGGTGGAGCGGCAGCGCCGACGACCTGAACGTCACGCTGACCCGCGACGTCGACCTGACCGGCAAGACCACCGCCTCGCTCACCGCGAAGGCCTGGTACGAGCTGGAGCAGGACTTCGACTACGCCTACGGCGAGGTCTCCACCGACGGTGGCGCCACCTGGAAGGCCCTGGACGGCACCTTCAACGGCGTCGCCCTCCCGCACGACCCGGCCGACAACGCCGCCCTGAGCGGCACCTCGGGCAACAAGTGGGGCGACCTGGTCTTCCCGCTGGACGCCTACGCCGGCAAGGCCGTCAAGGTCCGCTTCCACAACACCACGGACGGCGGCCTGCACCTCAAGGGCCTGGCCCTGGACGACATCGCCGTCACCGCCAACGGTGCCACCGTCTTCTCCGACGGTGCCGAGAACGGTGACAACGGCTGGACCGCCAACGGCTTCTCGCGGACCACCGGCAAGTTCACCCAGGACTACGCCCAGTACTACATCGCCGAGAACCGTCAGCCGATCTCGTACGACCGGACCCTGAAGACCGGCCCGTACAACTTCGGCTTCGCCGACAGGCCGAACTGGGTGGAGCACTACCCCTACCAGGCCGGTCTGCTGATCTGGCTGTGGGACACCTCCCAGAGCGACAACAACGTCACCAACCACAAGGGTTCGGGCCTGCTCCTCCCGATCGACTCGCACCCGACCCCGCTGAAGTGGAACGACGGCACCCTGATGCGCCCGCGCATCCAGGGCTACGACTCCACCTTCGGCTCGCGCAAGGTCGACAGCCTGACCCTGCACAAGAACGGCGTCGAGACGGTCGTCCCGAAGGCCAAGGGCATCGACTCGTTCAGCGACCTGAAGTCGTACTGGTCGGCGGACAACCCGTACAGCAGCGTCATCGTCCCCAAGACCGGCACCAGCATCGAGGTCGAGAACGAGTCCTCGAACTACCTCGAGACCTGGATCCGCGTCCGCCCCGTCGACAACTGATCGAACCGAGCAGTGACGATCAGCCTGTGACCAGGCAGCACTGATACACCCTGTCCGGCCCGTCCCCGCACCGCGCGGGGGGCGGGCCGGACGTCTGTTCAGGCCGACCGGCGCGGCAGCAGGGCGAGGAAGGCCGCCGCGGCCTCGGCGACGTCCGCGGCCGTCCACTCCAGGGCGTCGGCGGCCACCGTGACCTCCGTCATCGACAGACCCGGCAGGCCGTTCTCGCGCCAGCCGCCGAACAGCGCGGTCCGCGACTCCTCCGCCAGCCGCAGACCCGCCTCCTCCAGCTCCCCGGGAGCGTGGGGAAGCCAGAGCTGGAACTGGTGGGTGTGCGGCGGGGCCGGGTGGACCCGGGCCCCCGGCACGGCCGCGAACGCCTCGGCCAGGGCCGCCGCGACGGTCCTCGCATGCGTCACATACCCCTCCAGGAGCGGCAGTTCACGATCCAGCCCGGCGAGCGCGGCCAGCGCGGCCGGCCACTGCTGGAAGAGCTGGCCACCGTACCGGTGCCGCCAGGTCCTGGCGGTCCGGACGAAGCCGGCCCCGCCGGCCAGCGCGGCGCCGCTGAGCCCGCCGAGGGTCTTGTAGAAGGAGACGTAGACCGAGTCGGTCAGCGCGACGATCTCCGGCAGCGGGCGGCCGAGATGGACCACCGACTCCCAGATCCGGGCGCCGTCGAGGTGCAGCGCCGCGCCGTGCTCCGCCCGGACGACCTCGGCGACGGCCGCCAGTTCCTCCCAGTCCGGCAGGACGAACCCGGCCTCGCGCAACGGCAGCTCCAGGATCATGGCGGCGTACGGCTCGTCGAAGCCGCGGAGCTCGGCCACCGTGGGCAGACGCGGCGCGATGGTGGGCCAGACGCTGCGCAGCCCGCTGAGGGCGCTGAGCGCGTGCCGCTCGTGCTGCTCGGTGTGGCCGAGCGGATGCGCCGCGACGGTCCGCAGCCCGGCGGCCTCGGCGTGGATCCGCAGCGCGATCTGCTGCGCCATGGTGCCGGTGGGGAAGAAGGCCGCGTCCTCGGTGCCGAGCAGCCCAGCGATCCGGCACTCCAGGGTCCGGACCACGCCGTCGCCGTACATGTCCGGCCGGCGGTCCAGGTCGTACACGCTCGCGCCCTCCTCGGCCAGGGCGGCGAGGCGGTCGCGCAGGCTCTGCGGCCGGGCGCCGGAGAGCAGCCGCTCACAGCCGCGCAGTGCGGCGAAGCGGCGGTCCTGGATGCTCTGCCGGTCGCCGCCTTCGGTCTCTTTGCTCCTATTGGCATACATGCGTTGATGGTCCCGCAGCGGGACCGTCCGGTCAGCGGTGCGGACAGGGGCGGACGGCCAAACCCCGGCGGCGGGTGGCACTGGTCACAGCGCCGCGCTCCGATACGAGCGGCGGTAGTAGAGCGGTGCGGTGGCCGGCCGGGGCGACGAAAGCCGTGAACTGACGATCGGATCACATGATCGTTACTCCGTCGGCTTGAATCTCCGACGCAACGCTGACTACACGCCGTAGTAGGTCACACCGTTTGGGACTCCGCTCGGTGACGGTTAAACCTGAGTGGTCCCCCGCTCAGCACGCCCGAACGGGCCCCTGTGCTGCCCCCGTACGTTCGTGAGGTTGAGCTACCGATGTCCTCTGTCCCGCCCATGGGGCCGGCTCTGCGCCGCCTCGCCGCCCGCACGGCGGCCCAGGCGGCGGCCTGGCAGCCCAGGCTCGGCCGCGCCGTCCGCACCCATACCGCACCGCTGCGCGCACTCGCGGCGCCCGCTCCCGCCCTGCCCGGCACCCGGCTCTGGGACGACCGGCACCGCACCGTCACCGCGGTCGGCGCCACCGCGGTGATACTGTCCGGCGCCCTGCTGGTCGCTTCCCCGGGCAGCGCCTCGGCCCAGACGGTCATACCCACCACCCCCGGCAGCTCGGCCTTCACCGCCCCGCAGGGCGCGGCCCCCGCCCCAGGCCTGGTCCAGGTGTCGGGGCCGAGCCCGTACAAGCTGCCGCACGAGCAGGACTCGGCACAGGAGTACGTGACGGTCGCCGCGAATCTCCTGCCCGTCGAGCCGCCCGCCGAGGTGCCCGCCGAGCCGGCCCCCGCCGAGGACCAGGCGCCCGCGCCCGAACCGGCCCCGGAGCCGGCGCCCGCCCCCGCGCCGGAGTGGTCCGCCCCGGTGCCCGGCGCGCCCACCAGCAACCCGTACGGCGTGGCCAACCCGGAGTACGCGGCCGGCTATCACACCGGGGTGGACTTCGCGGTCGCCCCGGGCACCCCGCTGCTCGCGGTCGGGAACGCCACCGTGGTCTCGGCCGGCTGGGACGGCGCCTACGGCAAGGAGGTCGTCCTGCGGCTGGCGGACGGGCGCTTCGCGCAGTACGCGCACCTGTCGTCGGTCTCGGTGTCGACGGGCGACCGGGTGGCGGCGGCCGAGGAGATCGGCCGGTCCGGGAACACCGGCAACTCGACCGGGCCCCACCTGCACTTCGAGATCCGTGCCAGCAACCACTACGGCGCGGTGATCAACCCGATCGCGTACCTCTCCGGGCACGGGGTCACCGGGTTCTGACGACCGCGCCGGTGGCCGGGCGGCCCGGTCACCGGCGCTTTCGCCGGTCGGGCCGCCCTTCGGTGTGCTCCGCCGCGGGGCGGCCCGGGCGGCCACGAGCCGGCTGCGGGTCGGCCCGGGCGGCCACGAGCCGGCTGCGGGTCGGACGTGTGGACCGGACGTGTGGACCGGGCGTGTGGACCGGACGGGCGCGGGCGGGTCAGACGTGCGCGGCCGGGTGGCCGATCAGGCCGCCGATCTCCAGCGCGACCTGCTGCGCGGCCGTCATGGCCTCCCCCAGGGTGGCCACCTTCGCCTCGCCGTCCTGCGGGTGGTCCGCCGCCTGGCATTCGGAGATGTCCTGCTTGAGCATGAACAGCGCCGAGTTGATGGTGAACAGCGACATCGCGGCGCGCAGCCGGTTCTGGAAGCTCGCGTCCGGGCCGTGCACCAGCCGGATCATCGCGACCATGCGCTCCTTGAACTCCAGCCCGGCCGGCGACTCGCGCAGCGCGGGCTGGTTCTCGTGGAAGAACCGCAGCAGCGGCGCCCGCTCGGACATTCCGGCCGCGAACCGCCGGATCAGCTCGTCCCGGAGCTCCGGCGTCCACGGCTGCTCGCGGCCCCACGCGATGGTGTCGTCGATCGGCGCGGCCATGCTCTGCACGATGCCGTGGACGATGTCGTCCTTGGTCTTGAAGTGGTAGTAGAGCGCGGCCTTGGTGACACCGAGCCGGTCGGCGATCTCACGCAGCGAGGTCTGCTCGTAGCCGTGCTCGGCGAAGAGCTCCAGTGCGACCGCGATGATGCGGGCCCGGGTGTCGCTTCGGGGGCTGTGCGTGGTGCCCATGGCCTGCCTCATGACTGCGTCGGTGACTGCTGCTGCGCTCGGCGGGCGCCGGTCGGAGCGCCCGCCTCGGGCTCATTCTCCCTGGCCCGGAGATCCGTGGGAAAACTGGCTTGACGCCCGGCTGGTAAACAACCTACCGTGCCGACGGTCAGGAAACTAGCCGGGCGACAAGTAAGTAAGCCGTTGCAGGCCCGACGGTCGTCCAACATCCAGTCCGGGAGACACGGAACCCATGTCACAACCGAAGGCCGACAACCCGGCACCGGAGAAGAGGACGGCCGAGGAGGAGGTGCCGCGGTCACCCCGCGAGATCCGCCTGGTCATGGTCGGCCTGGTGGTCACCATGCTGCTGGCCATGCTCGACAACCTGATCGTCGGCACCGCGATGCCGACGATCGTCGGCGACCTGGGCGGTGCCGAGCACCTGTCCTGGGTGGTCACCTCGTACACCCTGGCCACCGCCGCCTCCACCCCGATCTGGGGCAAGATCGGCGACCTCTACGGCCGCAAGGGCACCTTCCTCACCTCGATCGTGATCTTCCTGGCGGGCTCGGCCCTCTCCGGGCTCTCGCAGAACATGAACGAGCTGATCGGCTTCCGCGCCCTCCAGGGCCTCGGCGCCGGCGGTCTGATGGTCGGCGTGATGTCGATCATGGGCGCGCTGGTCCCGCCGCGCGACCGCGGCAAGTACCAGGGCATGTTCGCCGCGGTGATGGCGCTCGCGACCATCGGCGGCCCGCTGGTCGGCGGCTTCATCACCGACCACCTGAGCTGGCACTGGACCTTCTACATCAACCTGCCGCTCGGCGTCGTCGCCCTCGCCGTCGTGGTGGTCACCCTGAAGCTGCCGAAGGTCCGCAGCAAGGCCCGGATCGACTACCTCGGCGCCGTCCTGCTCACCACCGGCATCACCTCCCTCACCCTGATCACCACCTGGGGCGGCCAGGAGTACGCCTGGGGCTCCAAGCAGATCCTGGGCCTGGCCGCGCTCGCCGCCGCCACCCTGATCGCCTTCTGCTACGTCGAGCAGCGGGTCCAGGAGCCGATGCTCCCGCTCGACCTGTTCAAGAACCTGAACTTCACCCTGGTCTCGCTGATCGGCTTCGTCGTCGGCTTCGTGATGTTCGGCTCGACCGTCTTCCTGCCGCTCTACCAGCAGACCGTGCAGGGCGCCTCGGCCACCAACTCCGGCCTGCTGCTGATGCCGATGATGTTCGGCATGCTGGTGGTCTCGCTGGTGGTCGGCCAGGCGGTGACCAAGACCGGCAAGTACCGGATCTTCCCGATCATCGGCACGATCGTGATGACCGTCGGCATGGCGCTGCTCTCCACCCTCTCCACCGAGACCAGCAGCTTCACCTCCGCCTGCTGGATGGTGGTACTGGGCGCCGGCATGGGCTTCCTGATGCAGATCACCATGCTGGTCGCGCAGAACAGCGTCGAGCTCAAGGACATGGGCGTGGCCAGCTCCACCGCCACCCTGTTCCGCACCATCGGCGGCTCCTTCGGTGTGGCGCTGTTCGGCGCGCTGTTCAACAACCGGGTCACCGCGACCATGAAGGAGCGGCTCGGCGACGCGGCCTCGGGCGGCGGCGCGCAGGCCGACCCGGGCCAGATGAGCCCGGCCGCGCTCCGGGCGCTGCCCGCCCCGGTCCAGGACGCCTACCACCACGCGGTGGCCAACGGCATGCACACCGTCTTCCTCTGGGGCGCGGGGGTCGCGGTGATCGCGATCGCCGCCGCGGTCTTCATGCGCGAGGTGCCGCTGCGCGGCGCCGGGACGCCGCCGGAGGACGGGAAGGACGGCGGGAAGTCCGCCGAGCTCAACGCCGAGGCAGTGGCGATCTGACCTTACGCAAATCCCCCCTCTCACCCGAGAGGGGGGATTTCTTTTTCTCCGGGCTCCGCCCCGGAGTTCGTCACGTCATTGCGGCAGGCGGTAGACACCCTGCTCGACCGGCTCGATCAGGCCGTCGGCCACCAGCCCGTCCAGCGCCCGGGCCCGCTGCACCGCGTCCGGCCAGACGGCGTCCAGCCGGGCCTGCTCCACCGAGCCGTGCGCGTCCCGCAGCACCGCCAGCAGCTTGCCGCGCACCTGCCGGTCGGTGCCCTCGTACGACTGGCCGCGCCGGGCCGGGCCCTCGTAGGGCGGGCAGCCGGCCCGCTGCCAGGCGCAGTGGCTGAACAGCGGGCAGCCGCCGCACTCGGGGCTGCGCGCGGTGCAGACCAGCGCGCCCAGTTCCATCACACCGACCGCCCAGGTCGCCGCCGTCTCGGCCGCGTCCGGCAGCAACGCGGTCGCCGTCCGCCGCTCGGCCGCCGTGGTGGCCTGCGCGGGGTACTCCACGCCCGTCACGGCGCGGGCGAAGACCCGGCGGACGTTGGTGTCCAGCACCACATGCCGCTGGCGGAAGGCGAACGAGGCCACCGCCGCCGCCGTGTACTCCCCCACCCCGGGCAGCGAGAGCAGCGTCGCGTGGTCGTCCGGCACCTGGCCGTCGTGCCCCTCGGTGATCGCCACCGCCGCCGCGTGCAGCCGCAGCGCCCGCCGGGGGTAACCCAGTCGCCCCCACATCCGGACGGCCTCGCCGGGCGCGTCCGCCGCCAGGTCCGCGGGGGTGGGCCAGCGCTCCAGCCACGCCCGGTACGCGGGCAGCACCCGCTTCACCGGGGTCTGCTGGAGCATGAACTCGCTCACCATCACCGCCCAGGGCGAGGCCTCCGGCGTCCGCCACGGAAGATCGCGCGCGTTGGCCTCGTACCAGCCGAGGACGGTCGAGTGCAGCACCGGCAGCGGCAGCGCCGACGGGGCGGCGGCGGGTGCGGGGACGGCGGGGGTGACGGTGATGGCAGCCATGGCCCTTCGATCCTCCCACGACCGCGCTCACGCCCGCGCCCCCGGCCGAATCGGAGCGCGCTGCTCCGGATGGTCTACGGAAAAACCCTCGTTTCGGTCTCCCCCGAACGGCGCAAATGGCGGATCATGTGAAGGAAGGGGCGACTGTGCGGTGTTGGTACGTCAAGGGACACACACTGTCTCGTAGAGTTTGGGCGTGCCTTCTCTGCGTCAACCCGTGGGACCACTGCCGGCCTCGATCTACTGGCGCCGGCGCATCGTCGTGCTCGCCGCCGCCGTCGTGGTCATCGCCCTGATTCTCTGGCTGATGTCCGATCAGGGCGGCGGTGGCGACGACTCCCAGGGCAAGGCCGCCCAGGCCGTGCCGTCCCAGTCCCAGTCCCAGTCACCCGCCCAGGCGATCACGCCCGGCGCCTCCCCGAGCGGCCCCGTGAGCGGCGCACGCCCCGGCGGCGGTGCCGCTCCGAGCGGCGGCGCGGTCGCCGGCTCCGGCGGCGGCGATGTCAGCCTCAGCACCGGCGGCACCGGCGGGGGCAGTGCGCCCAGCCCGGCCCCCGGCGGCGCGGGCGGTGGTACGGGCGGCGCGGGCGGCAGCGGCGGCTCGACCGGCGGCAACGGTGGCGGCACGCCGCCGGTGAACACCACCGAGGTGATGGCCCTGCCGGTCTGCGCCTCGTCGCAGGTGACGCTGGAGCTGGCCAGCGCGCAGAACTCCTACCAGCCCAAGGACAAGCCCCGGCTGGCGCTGACCATCCACAACGCCGCCGGCAGCAACTGCCGGGTGGACCTGGGCCGGACGACCTCCGCCATCACCGTGACGGCCGCCAACGGCGACCGGATCTGGTCCTCCGGCGACTGCCCGGCGGACCGTGGCAGCAGCTGGGTGCAGGTCCCGGCGAACGGCGGCATGACCGAGACCTTCACCTGGGACCGCAGCCGCAGCAAGCAGCAGTGCGCCACGGCCGACCCGGCGCCCGCCACGGCCGGCACCTACCTGGTGGTCGCCGACCTCGCCGGCCTCTCCGGCGGCCAGGTCTCGGCGCGCTCCTCGATCCGGCTGGAGAACTGACCTCCACTCAGCCGTCCCGTCCGAAGCCCCGGCCACCGCGCCGGGGCTTCGGCGTTTCCGGCCCTTCCCGGCGCTCCCAGCGCCTCCCCGCACTTCCTGTGCCTCCCGCACTTCCCGGGCACCCCTGACACCCCTGACACCCCTGGCGCCCCCGGGCACGCCGCCCGGACGGCGTTCCGCGGCGCCGTCCGACGCGTTCCGGCCGCCTCGACGGGGCACCGCGCGACCACGGCGTTGAGGAACGGTATCGGCCGGTGACGCCCGGATGGCCCCGGGTGGCACCGAGGCCGGGCCGACGCCCGCCGGATGCCCGTTTCATCCGCTTTGGCCGCGACTCCGCGTGTCCCCGGAGTGTCTCCGCAATGTCCCCGGCATAGCGGCCCCATGACGACCCGAAACCCTTCTTGTCGCGTTCCTGCCATCGGCCGAATCCTGATGACCCCGGGCCGTGACACCGCCCGGACCCCGCTCCGTACCACCGACGAGGAGGAACACCTCTCATGGCAGTGCAGCGCATCACCCGCCGCCGGACCGCGGCCGCCCTCACCACCGCGATCGCCACCGCCGTCCTCTGCGGCGCCGCCACCCTGCCGGCCGGCGCGGCAGAGCTCCCGGAAGGCGTCGTCCAGCAGGCCGACTCGCCGACCGCCGTCCCGGGCAGCTACATCGTCATCCTCAAGGCGGCCTCGGGCATCAAGGCCGGCTCCGCGCAGGGCCGGCAGGTGGTGGCCCGGCACGGCGGCCAGGTCCGGCAGACCTGGGACCGGGCGGTGAACGGCTACGAGGCCGCCCTGACGGCCGAACAGGCCCGCCGGCTGGCCGCCGATCCGGCCGTCGCGGCGGTCGAGGCCAACCAGACCTTCACCGTCGCCGCGACCCAGGTCAACCCGCCGTCCTGGGGCCTGGACCGGATCGACCAGCCGGCTCTCCCGCTCGACTCCCGCTACACCTACCCCGACGCGGCCGGCGCCGGGGTGACCGCGTACGTCATCGACACCGGCGTACGGGTCTCGCACACCGACTTCGGCGGCCGGGCCTCCGACGGCTACGACTTCGTCGACAACGACGCCGTCGCCCAGGACGGCAACGGCCACGGCACGCACGTCGCCGCGACCATCGCGGGCAGCGCCTACGGCGTGGCCAAGAGCGCCAAGGTGGTCGGCGTCCGGGTGCTCGACAACAACGGCTCCGGCACCACGGCCGGCGTGATCGCCGGCGTCAACTGGGTCACCCAGAACGCGAAGAAGCCCGCCGTCGCCAACCTCAGCCTCGGCGGCTCGCCCAGCACCACGCTGGACAGCGCCGTGGCCAACTCGATCGCCTCCGGCGTCACCTACGCCATCGCGGCCGGCAACTCCGCCGCCCCGGCGCAGAACTACTCCCCGGCGAGGGTCCCGACCGCGATCACCGTCGGCGCGACCACCGACACGGACGCCAAGGCCAGTTACTCCAACTACGGCAGCCGGGTGGACATCTTCGCCCCCGGCACGAACATCACCTCGGCCTGGAACACCAGTGACACGGCCACCAACACCATCTCCGGTACGTCGATGGCCAGTCCGCACGTGGCCGGCGCCGCCGCGATCTACCTCTCGTACCACCCGGGGGACACCCCGGCGAGCGTCACCAGCGCCCTCACCGCGGCCGCCACCAGCGGCGTGCTCACCTCGATCGGCAGCGGCAGCCCCAACCTGCTGCTGCGCGTCACCCAGTAGGACGGCCGGAACGACCGCAGTACGGCCGGAACGACGGACGGCCCCCGGGGAGTGGCTTGGGTTCAAGGGGTCGTCGCAACACCACTTGGTTTTAGGTGGTGAGTAGATCACGTAGACGCTCGGCTGGGGTATTCCAGCCGAGCGTCTTGC